>JBAXRP010000031.1:0-25578 GCA_037131145.1 Bacteroidota bacterium | reverse complement strand
TATTAGTGTGAATAAATATACTGAGCATTCCTGTAAGCTGGTTTCGCCTGATACCAGTCATAATATACAGCTCCTGCCGATTCGCCCCATGAAGTGAATTTCAGGTAGGGCTGGGTAACTTCAGCTTTCTCAACGGGATATTCAAAAGGACCCGAAACATCAATTGCCCATGAAAGATTGTTTTTTGTTACATAATAACGTCCCGATGCCGGATCGCTGTCATCCTGTGAAGTTCCAAAGAGCGACAAATCCGCAAGGTTAGTTGGAGGATGATTTACAAGGTGGATTTCATGCCCGCGAACCTTATTAACAATGAGGAAGGGATTGTAAGGAGGCGTTCCGATGGCAGAAAGCGCGGTAGGCGTTGTAAGCGTAATCAAAATATTCATGGTATCCGGTTGCACGTAAGTTGCCCCCGGCGTAGTATTAACTCCCATTGAAGGCAGTCCGGGATAATGAAGAATATTATATCCGTTATCAAATGCAATAATTGTGGCTTTCGACTGCCCCGCTTCGGTTCCGTTGCCGCTCAGGGTAATGATGTTTTCCTGAAGATCGATTCCGGTAACGCTGGCAATCAGCGATGGCGCAATAGGAAGTTGAATGCCGAATCCATTATGATAACTTGCTCCCATGGCTTTGAGAATAAGTTTTGCCTTGATCTCCACAACCTTATTCTGTCCGTTGGTAACCTGGTTAAAGTTGTAATCAATTACCATATCATTGAAGTCGTAATCGCCTTTACCGGGCCACAAATCTTCAAAAGCAAGCGTTCCAACTGATGTTTTGGAAGGATAGTAGTTGTTAAAAGCTCGCATGGGATCGGTGGGATAATCATCAAAAGTGTCAGAAATGCCATCATTGTCAGCATCAATTTGTGTATAATTCGGAAGCGGAATATTTGTGGTGTTAATGGACGAAATTGGGTTAGCCGACACATAAAAAATAGCGTCATTAAAATCGTTATCGGTAGAACCATCGCGCCGTTGATCTTCAAAACTGAGTAAAAACTTTCCACGACCAATGTCATTAAGCAGAACAGTATGTTGTTTTTTTGCAGGAAGCGATTCAGGGTTCAACTGATCATCGGAATATAAAATCCAGTTTCCATTTGTAATTGTACCATTTCTGAAACCATCGGCAATGAGAACCCATGCTATTTCTGTGCCCGGAGGAAAAGCGCCAAGATAAACTCTGTTTCCCGAAGCCAGACCGCCGCCGCTGCCACTAAAGGAAACATTCGGGAAAATGACATGACAGGTATCAATGTCGGCAACTGTTGCCGGAGGATTGTTGGTGTTATACTTATAATACCCAAGAACATTTCTGTACCCGGCGCCTTCATGAACAAATGTTACCCAAACATCGCAAGCATCGTCAAGAACAAGATTTCGTTCAAGACCGGACTGAAAATATTGAGGATGGCTTGTAGGCAAAGCGATATATTCAGGCATTGTTGCGTTGATATCACTCAGCATCGAAGCGTCAATGGGATCGTTGGTCGGAGTAAGGTAAGTGGGAACGCCATTACTATTGTACGTGCCCATAGGTTTAAAAACTGAGTTCGTTGACTTAAAAGTACCTGTTTCCCCATCCTTCAAAGCAGGAGATTGCTTCCCGCCCAATTTACATTCTAAGTAACCGGAAGTAACTTTAACCTTCTGAAGATTTACAAATCCAATGGCATTGGTTCCAACAACCAGCGAATCATAAAGCAACGGAAAATTATAATCGGAACTGAAGATTCCATTTGCAGCCGTTACGCCGCTGAGAATGATTTGCCCGCTGTTTTCGGGATAATCGGTGTAAATATCCACCCTGATATTGGGAACCGGCACATCCGAATTATCCAGAGTTGATATTTTAATTCCAACCTGTCTTACCGTTTCAAAGGTAAATCCAGCGGGAACTTTCATGGTTTCAAATGAAGTGGCATTCGGCTCGGGAGGCGCAGAATTATCAGATTTTTTACAGGATGTGGCAATAAGCAAAATCAAAATGAATGCAGTTGCCATAAATAATTTCAATATATTGGCGCTTTTCATGGGGGTTGGGTTTTTTAAATAATTAAATACTGTTTTATTGTTGTTCTGGCTACGATAACCGTGCCAGAAAATAGAAATAATCATTTAAGTCGGATTATAAGACAGTTAAACTAATTGAGGAGCTTTATGTAAATCCCAAATTGGGAATATAGTCTCTATCAATGATATTATCTATTCCAGTCAGCTTTAGCTGACGGAACAAAAAAAAATCCCCGGTAATATTTACCGGAGATTTTTCTGTCTGACTTGAAACTCTTAATATATGAAAATGGGGTTTCGGTAGCCTGGTTTGTCCATATACCAATCCATATAAACCGTTCCCGACGACTGTGCCCATTCGGCAAAGTGCAGGTAGGCTTGAAGAATGTCGGCTTTCTCAACAGGATAGTCAAAATCAACCGGAATTTCCAATCCCCAGGGTAATCCTGTTGCAGAGCGGTAATAAAATCCCAATGCAGGATTCGAGGCGTCATTCATTGAACCAAAGTAAACCGGATTTGCTAACTGTGTTGGGGGATGATCCTTTAAATGTACTTCTCTGGCACGATCCTGATTTACGAAGATAAACGAGTTGTACGGAGGCGTTCCGATGCTGGTTTGCGGTGTTGAGAGGTGAACAGTTACCGTTTGAATCTCAGTTTGCACGGTGTATCCTCCATGAACTGTATTGATTATCGAGCGGCCCAGAAGCGTGTTTACTGCATCAACAGGAATAATCACTGTATTTGTTGTATGACCTGCTTCATAACCTTTTGGATCAATATTCACCACCGAACCAACTTTTATGCATCCCGTAACGCTTTCAACATTTGCGGGCGCGGTATTCAAAGAAATTCCAAATCCGTTGTCGAAAGATGCTCCCGCAGCTTTTATCTTGAATTTTGCAATCAGATCAACAACTTTATTCTGGGCATTGGTGACTATTTTATAATTAAAGTTCATAACGAGGTCGTTGAAATCATAATCTCCGAAAGCAGGCCATAAATCTTCAAAAGCATAGGAGGCAAAATCAATTTCATTTGGATAATAGGAATTGAAGGCGCGGGTTGCATCAGTTGGATAGGCGTCAAGACCATCAGAAATTCCATCTCCATCAGTATCTAACAGAGGCGGAGATAAAACTACACATGAAATTACCAGGGTTTTGCTATCGGTTCCTGCGCTGTTGGAGGCTGTTAGCGTTACGTTGGTTGTGCCTGGCGTAGTAGGGATTCCACTGATCACGCCGTATTCGGAACTAAATGATAACCCTGCCGGCAGGTTTACGGCATTTAAAACAATGGGCTGAGTTCCTGTTGCTGTAAGTTCATAACTGAAAGGCTGATTTCTTACTGCTTGTGCAGTTAAAGGACTTGTAATTTGCGGAGGCGTAATAGGTTCGTTGATTGTAATAACCAGAATTTTGGAATCATTACCATATTCGTTTGAAGCTGTTAGAGTAACATTAACAACCGCAGCCTGCGATGGCGCGCCCTGAATCGTATGCGATTCTTCACTGAAATATAAACCTCCAGGAAGGTTTGTCGCTTTGTATGTAATTGGCGACGATCCGTTTGCAGTTACTGTATATGTAATAAACTGCTGCCCGGTTGTACCGCTTGCCGCAAGTGAACTTGAAATAGTTGGAGGAGTTCCAACCGTAACAATGAGAGTTTTATTATCAGTTCCGTAAGGGTTGGATGCAGAGATGGGAATATTGTAAACGCCGGCGGAAGCTGGCGATCCTGTAATTTCATGGGTTGTTGCATTAAAGGTTAGCCCTGATGGTAAATTGGTTGCATTATAAGTTATCGGACTTGATCCTGAAGCGATGATGGCATAAGTGAATGATTGGTTTACAGGGGTATGGGCGATAAGTGTGCTCGTAATTACCGGCGCAGAACCTGGACCAAGTATTGAAAAAACCAGCGTTTTTGAGTCGGTTCCAACAAGGTTATCAGCGGTTAAAGCTACGTTTCTAACCTGAGCCGTTGTTGGCGTTCCACTTATGGTATGGGTGGCGGCATTATATGAAAGACCAGCGGGCAGATTTGTTGCGGTATATGTTATCGGACCGGTTCCGGTTGCCGTTATGATATACGGCGTAATTTGCTGACCAACAATTCCCGCCGCTGTAAGCGTACTCGTGATAACAGGAGGCTGGGGTGCGCTGCAATCCTGGGAGGTAATGGTATATCCCGGATTGTGCCATGTGATATTCGGTCCAAATGTGCCATTATTCGGACTTATTGAAGTCGCCCAGAAATCAATATATCCTGTAAAAGTTACTGATGAGATATTACTTGACGTCGTACCAAGCGCATGTATCTGCGATCCCTGCGACGAGGGACCTGCTATATCGCCCTGAATATTGAAAGTGCCGGTTTCAATAAGGCTTTGCAATCCCAAAGAGATATGCGAGCCGCCGGAAAAAATTGTTTTACCGGTAATTTTTATATAGCCATTCTGATTGTTTACCAAACCAGGGTTAGAAGTAGAACCCGAAGTTATTTTGAAGGCTTCCGACGAAGAGCTGTTAACAAACAACTGACAATAATTAATAACCCTGCCATCTTCTCCGGTTTGCAAACTCTGAACAATAGTTGCATGATATTCATTGATAAAGACGCCTCTTACATCCAAACCGTTTGACATTGTAAGCGTCCCCCAGTTATGAAGAGTTGCATCGCTTTTAATTTGAAACTTTTTGTCATTACCGGTTTGGGCGCAGTTTGCAGCGCCGTAGTTTTCAATTGTTCCATTTAAATCAGCGATGGGCAGGGTTACATATCCCGATGGGGATATAATTAATTTCCCGGAACCGGAAAGCGAAGTAATATTAGCAGTGCCACAAATCCGTACAATCCCGTTTTGATATATTGTCAACCCTATATTGCTTACCGTAACTCCCGGCTGAACAACAAAAATCTGTCCCGAATTAACAGTATAGTTACCGTTAATTGTGATTGGGGTTCCCGTATTGCAATCGTTGGATGTAATTTCGGAGGATGATTTTGTTCCAGATTGTCCAAAAGTATAATTCAGGGTTGTACCTGTTATAGGAACTGAAACGTATTCATTAATTCCCTCAGGAGAAACTTTACCAATCCATAGCTCTTTCAAACGTGAAGGCACCCGCTGCATGGTTTTAAACTGAGCGTTGGCGTCGGTAGCTCCGGTAGCAATAAGTTTTCCGCCCGATTTTGGGTCTTCCTGATAAATTTGAATTACAGAAAGCTGTTGCGAACCTGTAGTAAAAACGCCGATAGTAATATCCAGATTGATAAAATTATCAAACTGAAATGACGGGTTGATCGCTAATTCGGTGAATTTTGTAGGCACATTTGTTGATGGTTCGCTACTTTTCCGACACCCGGTCTGAATAAAAAGCATTGAAAACAACGCAAGAGCCACTGCCAGGGTTGTGGAAGCTCTTAAAATTGAAAATGGTTTCATAATTTAATTTTTTAGTTTGTTCAAATATACCTAAAAATCGTACCAAACTACGAATATTGTAATTAATTATTGATAAACAATACTTTAAATAAACTCTCCGAATAATAAGTGTCTTAAATTGGGAATAATTGTTTCAAATCATCCTGAACTGGGAATTTACCTCCAGTAAAATCGCCTCAAGGCTCTGAAGAAGATTTATAAACAGAGGTTCATTGGCTGGCGACAACTCCAATTTCTCAAGCTGTTGGATAATTTCAACTATACTACACACTCCCATAACCATTAGGGAAGGTTTCATTTTATGAAGGATGGCTTTTACCTTTGCAAAGTTTCCTGAGGCAGTATAATTTCTGATCTCCTGCATCGCTGTTTCATTTTGAGAAATAAAAAGCGCGATCATTTCATGAAAGAAAAGTTCATCGCTTTCTGCAATGATCCGGAGTTCCTTAAGGTCGTACAACTTTTCCGGTTTTTTTTTCATGGTTTTATTGTTGTCAGATCAGGTTGTTTTGCTTCATCCGGTAAAGTGTAGATTTCCCAATGCCCAGTTTTTTGGAAACCATTACAATATCATCCTTGTATTTATCGAGGTATGATTTGATGATGATCCTGGTATATTCTTCCATGGTCATTTCTCCGGAATTAAGAAAATCAATTGGCAATGTTGTTTGTGAGAAAATTATATCTTCCGGAGTCAATGTCTTTCCGTTCGACATAACTACCGACAGGTCAATGATTGCTTTAAGTTCCCTGATATTCCCAGGATAGGAATAACGGAGCAGTTTTTCACTTGCCTCACTTGAAAACCCGACAGAGGTTAAATTATTCTCTTTACAAAACGATTCAGCAAAATGTTTGGCAAGGATTAAAATATCGTTGGTTCGTTCGCGTAATGGCGGCAAATGGATAGGCAGTCCAAGCAAACGATAAAAAAGATCCTGCCTGAAATTGCCTTTGGAAACTTCATCCTTTAAGTCGCGATGGGTTGCAACAATGAGTCGTAGATCGAGGGCAATAGTATCTTTCCCGCCGATTCTCACAACTTCCCGCTCCTGAATCACCCTGAGTAACTTTGATTGAAGGGCAATATCCATATCGCCGATCTCATCAAGAAAGAGCGTTCCTTCGCTGGCTTCCTCAAACTTACCGGTTTTCCGGGTGTTAGCGCCGGTAAATGCGCCCTTTTCATATCCAAAGAGTTCACTTTCCAGTAAATCCTTGGGAATTGCCGACATATTTACAGCTACAAAGGGTTTTTTCGCACGTATGGAATTATAATGAATGGCTTTAGCCACTACCTCTTTGCCCGTTCCTGTTTCACCGGTAATTGAAACATTAATATTGGTCTTGCTCGCCTTTTCAATAAGCGAATATATATTTCTGACCTCCTGACTGTTTCCAATTATCGTCTTTTCAAAATCATATTTGCGGGCAACCTCTTCCTGGAGCTTTTCTACCTGTTTTTTCAACGCCCGGTTTTCGCGGATACGCAGGATTACATTCCATAAACGCGACCTGGAATCCTGATCCTTTACAATGTAATCATAAGCGCCATCTTTTAATAAACCAAGCGCGGTTGAAATGTCCTTTTGTCCGGAAACAATAATAACCTGGGTGTCCGGACTGATTTGCCGAATCTTCTTTAATACCAAGGCTCCGTTCAAATCCGGAAGATTATAATCGAGTGTCACTACATCAGGCTTCAGATGGATGTTATCAATAAACTCCTTACCGGTTAAAAAAAGCCGGGTATCGTAATCCGGGTTCGACGATAGAAAATGTTTCAGATATTCTCCGTAAAACTTATCATCCTCAACAATGAAAATTGAAAAACTGTTCATGTTTTCCTGAATTGGGAATTTGGTTTCAATTTGACAGAGTTTCCCGAAAGCAAATGTATAAATAAATAGCGACGCAGCGAGGCAGGGAGGCGGCGAAATTGTAAAATAGCGAAACTGGTGAAATGAAATAGTTATCTTTGTTGAGAAGAATAGGAACGGAAAAAAATAAAATGGCTGAATTTCATAAAAAAAAGCGATTTCTGAATATGCCTAAATATCCGGGCGGCGGCGAGGCATTTAAGGCATTTGTCGCTGAAAACCTGCGTTATCCGACAGAAGCGCTGGAGGCAAATATTGAAGGAAGCGTAATGGTGGAATACGATGTTCGCGATACCGGCGAGGTCTCAAATTCGCATATTCTCAAAGGTTTGGGATATGGTTGCGATGAAGAAGCAATCAGGGTGATAAATTTGCTGAAGTTCGAAAAGGTAAAAAACAGGGGGCTTCGCGTAAAAATGACTACCAAAACCACTATCCATTTCAGGTTGCCGGGAGGACTGAGAATCAATTATGCAGTTACAAACAAGGAGGAACCTGAAAAAATAAATGAAGCGGAAAAAAATAAGCCAGGTCAGGTTAAATATGAATACACAATATCATTTTCCGGCGACCAATCCGAAATAGTTTAATGAGTTTAGTTTATAAACCAACCAACAAAAAACAATGATCATGAAAATGAAATCAGTACTTCTCGCCCTGATCTTTTTTGTGGGAATGTCATGCAAAAAACAGGAGTCGGATCCTCTCCCGGCTTCCGGTGAAATTAAACTTGGCGCCATTCTCGATCTTACCGGCGACTATTCCGAGGAGGGGCAGGCAGGAAAAGCCGCCATCGAGCTTGCCATTACCAGCCTCAACCAGCGGTATGCGGCGGCAGGGTCGTCACTGCGGTTCTCATGTACATACGCCGATACGCGGATGGATACTAACCTCACGCTGACTGCCGCCAAAGCGATGTACGCCGGCGGTATCCGTTTGTTGGTAGCTGGTCCCGGCAACAGCGCCGAACTGAAATCCATCAAACCCTTTCTCGATGCTAACCAGATGCTCGCCCTTACCTGTTTCAGCTCTTCGCCCTCGCTCTCTATCCCGAACGATTATATTTTCAGGCTCATAACCGATGATAATGTGCAAGGGCAGGCGCTGGTTAAAATGATCCAGTACGATTCAATCAAAGCGTTGATCCCCATCTGGCGGGAAGATACTTATGGAACCGGTTTGTACCAAACTGTTAAACAGAAGTTTGAGGCTCAGGGCGGAACGGTTCTTTCAGGAATCAGCTATAAGCCGGGAGCGACGAATTACGAGGAGATGATAACGACGATTTCAGCCCAGGTTTTGGCGGCTATGGCTCAGTATGGATCTTCAAAAGTGGCTGTATTACTAATCTCTTACCAGGAAGCGGTTGATTTCCTTCATATCGCCGCCGGTGAAAATAACCTCTCGCTGATAAAATGGTACGGCTGTGACGCCAATGTGCAGAAAGCCTCTCTTGCCGCCGACCCGGTTGCCGCCCCGTTTGCCTACGCTGTTCGCTTCCTTGCGCCAATAATGGGTATTGGAACGGCGGGCAGGTTCCCGGCTACTGCCAATGATTTGGCGTCTCAGATATTTGCAAAAACCGGATTGAACCCCGATGCTTATGTCCTAACCGCTTATGATGCCGTTCAGATTTACGGACTGGCATATAACATCGTTCAGGCTTATGACGCCACCCGAATCAAAACCATTTTGCCGTCCGTTTGCGAATCGTACAACTATCTTGGGATCGGGAGGAAGCTCAACGCTTCTGGCGACCTTGCCTCCGCCAACTATATCTTCTGGACGGTGAATCCCATTCCCGGCGGTTTTGGCTGGGACAGTTATGCAACATGGATGGAAGATGGGGATTATATCTTGCCAAAGTAACTGAAATCAAGATAAACCGAAAACGGGTAAAATTATAACATTCTGATCACAACTCCAATCCTTCGATGAAGATCATCAGGTAGATCGGGGCGTTGGAAAGCGTCGAATAAATATTGTATTTGGTAACGGCAGCGCCTTTGCCGATCGCTTCTAAAACAAAAGCGCCATAGCCTGCATACGATAATCCCATGATGACGGCATACAGAGAAGTCCAGATGATATACATGCGTTCTGTTTTCGGGGAATAAGCCATTCCGACCGCACATAATGCCCCAAGGAGTCCGAATAACAAATATGCATTTTGTCGTTTCATGCGGTCGCAAATCCACCCGCACAAAAGACAACTTACAGCCGAAGGCAATCCTGCCATAACGCAAGTTACCAATGCCACGTATCGGCAGAAATTCCTTATTTTTACGTTATCAATGGCTTGTTTATGGGTATTAAAGTGGTGTGTAAAATCACTGCTATACTCAAAACAGGTGGGCTCAAAAAAACAATACCTAAAAAAAGCGGGGCAATCTTGAATTGGCCCGCTTGATTACGTAAACAGTTTGCAATAAAAACCCCCTCCCAAAAATGGGAGGGGGCAGATTCTCCCCTCCCTTTTTGGGGAGGGTCCATGGTGGAGGGGTTACCTCGTCTTCACCAATTTCATGGTTTCAACATAACTATCAGCAACCACTCTTACAAAATAAAGTCCCGATGGAAGATCAGCAGTTTTGAACTCATGCTGCTTCTCGCCTATCATTGAAGCGGAAATCATCTTCTCGCCATTCATACCGTAAATTTCCACCTTCACATTGTTATACAGTTTTTCTGTTTTCTGTACGAGGGTAAAATTACCGTTTGTCGGGTTCGGGAAAATGCTGAAGAAGGCATTTCCGGTACCTGCAATCAATTCCTCCTGACCGGCAGGAGCTTCGGCAATTTTCTGTGGCATACACCAAGGTCCGTTCGGGGCGATTTTGCCAAGCATATAACCGCCTGGCAACACCTTGGTTCCTGCGTAGTAGAATATTTTCTGACCTGCAATAAATGTTGCGCTGCCGCCGCCAAAAACCGTAAATGTGTTCGGAGTTCCGGCAACATGAATTATTTCGTAAGCATTATAGCAAGCAGTTGCGGTAACATTGCCGGTGACTGTAATTATCGGGCAAACTTCGGAAGCAAGGGTAACTCCAAAGCTTTGAGTTTTCAAACAGTTGTTGAAATCTGTCACAGTTACCGAGTACGATCCCGCAGTAAGTCCGGCGATATCCTCAGTAGTTGCTCCGTTACTCCACAAGAATGTATATCCGGGCGTTCCACCGAGCACAATAAGGTCTATGCTTCCGTCAGCGGCATTTGGACACGAAGCTTGCATAATCAATCCAGTAACGATGATTTCCGTGGGCTCTAAAACCAGGAAACCATTCGATCCGGTACAAGAGTGGGAATCCCAAACCTGAATGGAATACGATCCTGCCGGTAATCCGGTAATGGTACTGGTAGTGGCTTGGTTGCTCCATAAATAAGTATATGGAGGCGTTCCACCATACGGATTTGCGGAAAGGGAGCCATCGCTTCCTCCAAAACAGGTTACGATGTTACCATACGGCGCGCCTAATACAATAATTTCAGAAGGCTCAGTAACTGTCCAGTCTCCTGTAGCTGTTGAATTAGCTGCATCAGTAACAGTAACATAGTAAATGCCTCCACAAATTGAAGTTAGATCCTGGGTTGTGCTGCCACAGCTCCAAATATAAGTAAATGGCGATACTCCGCCAGTTACTGTTAGATCAATTGCTCCATCGCAGGAATATGCGCACGAATTATTTGTGACAAGCGCTGTCATTCCGATTGGAAGAACGGAACCCTCTATCTTTACATTATCGAGATACAAATTGTTACCCCAGGCGCTTACAGCGGAAAAGCGGATAATATTTGCCCCGACAGGTATAGGTATGGTATAAGTTGCCCATTGATTGGCTGTTGGAATAAATGCAGAAGTAGTAGTTCCGCCTGTATTAAGTATTCCGGAAGGTCCGCCGGCCATCCCTTGAAGTAACGTGTAGGATACTCCATTGTTGATAGAATAATAGATTTTCAGCGAATCTATATATGAAGCGGAATAGGCGGCATAAGCATAATCAAATTTCAAAACCGGGATATACAAAGCGGTGGCGTCGAAATTCAGCGTCATCAGGTCAAAAGGCGTAGTCAAATCAAAATTGAAAAAATCGGCGAAAGCAGAGGCAACGCCAATACCATATCCGCTTGCGTCTGTTGAACGCGCCCATTCAGGTGTGCCGAGGCTTTTACTCCAGCATGCCGGTGGGAAAGTGGCGAGTTCGAAGTTCTCATAGATAGGAGCCGGAAAACTCGGACACAGTGTGGTAAAGGTGTATGGACCAGCCCATGAACTGAACAAACCGCCTCCACAAATACTGCGGATATAAAAACTATACGATGTTCCGGGCGACAGTTGGTTAAGTGTATAAGGATTTAGAGTAGTATTCGGAATCATTGTACCCTGGCCCTGAAAAAAACCTGCCGGACCCCATTCTATATCCCATTCGACAGTGCCATTGGGATTCCATCCCAAATTGGCTGAAATGGTGGAAATGCCCGTTGCAGTAAGCGCAGTTGGAACAGGACATGTTTCAAATGTTGTTACGTTAACTTCGTTAGAGTTGGCAACGCCATTGGAATAAAGAGCAGAAACCATATAATAGTAAAGGGTGGTTGGGTCTGTGGTAATATCCTGATAAGTAGTACCTGCAATACCGGTGACGGTAGTTGTATAGGTTCCGGAAACAGTACCGCGGTGCAGCGAGTAATTAGTAAACGAACGGTTAGGGTTGGACGGCATGAGAATGGCAGGCGCTGTAAAACTAAGCTGGTGGATTATGGGTTTAGGTTCAGCGGCAATATTTAAAGTAGGCAAATTCTGCATTCCTTCAACCTCATTTCCCGAAGTTAGAACAATCGCTTCATTGGAACTGTTATCGCCGGGAACTGTCATGTATGCGCGCATCATCAGGTTATATGGGAAAGTAACCCAGATAGCTCCTCCATTTGATGAATAGCTGCAACGGTAATGGTTGCTGTAGGTGTCGGTGCCAACTGACGGTCCAACAGTGCTGCCCGCAGTCCATTGGGTGACAATGTAAAAAGTTTGGCCCGCAGTAACTGCAAGAGGCGTGGTGAGTGATTTGAGTATCCATTGCCCTGTTGGCGAGGTTACCGGCACACTTGCAAAAGATTGAATCGGGGATATCAGGTTAGGGATGCCTCCGTTGTCGGGGCAAAGACTGATGGATTCCCAATTTGTCGGAGTAGAGCTGCGAGACAGTACGCCGATGTTTGTCAGAGTTCCGTTAGCTGGTATTGTAATCTTAGTATAGAACCGTTGTAGGGTTGTTGTAGGCGAGCCTATCCAGTAAAATGTTTCAGCGGAATTATCGTCGAAACGAATCTCTTCAAGTGGTAAAGGAGCTGCCCAGGTAAGATTTACGTAAGGTCCTATTACCGGAGTAGCGGTAAGATTCTGTGGTGAGTTGAGATAACCATTACCTGTTAAGGCTACAAAATGATCAATCTCATTTTCTGTAATTCTAAGATTAGCAGTTTTATCGCCTGTTGATGTAGGTTTAAACACAACGCTCACAGTGTATGAAGCTCCAGGACCAAGCACTTTTGAATAGGTTGTGCCATCGGTAAGTATAAACTGACTTGCATCAACGCCTTCCAGAACTAAAGCATCAACCGTGATTGTTCCGATGCCTGCATTTTTTATTGTAAAGATTTGAGGTAGCGACTGAATGCCAAGATTTACCTGCTCAAAATTCTTTGAAGAAGGGGACACACTGAATAGTGGCGTGGTAGCAACATGGTATTCGATCTGCAAATTCGGTTTGTGGGTGGCGTCATTATAACCTGAAAATCTGAATAACGACGTTGATGTTCTCGCGAAACCAAAACCAGCCCAACCAGCCGCTAACTGATCGGTAATGTAATTAGTCCCAATGGCATTCAATGTTGAATTAAACCATAATGGAGGGGTTCCGGTCCATGTGCCGGACCACGACGGCGCTCCATCTCCGCAATCGGTGTGCAGAATTGCGCCGGAGGTTGTCACCGGATCGTTGGCAAGTGAATAGATGCCATTGACTGCGGTTGATGTTCCAACTCCGCCAAAATAGTAATAGTTCAGCGTTGCTTTTGTAATAATTGCATTAACCGGCAAGCTTGAAATGTCGAATTTTACATATCCACGTCCAGAAGTATCGTTAACTGTTGCAGAAGCGTTCATCCAGGGACCTTTTTTCAGGAAGGAGCCATTGGTTATATAGCCGGTGCCATTGGTAACGTTGAATGGATAAACCGTGGTTGTATATTGTTCCAGAGTTGTAACTGTAATCGGTCCTGCCCAGGGGCTGAAAACGCCCGAGCCGCAATCCTGTCGTACGTAAACATGGTATGAGGTGAGGGAATTTAACCCGGTTAACGAATATGGGTTGACAACAACACCTGGAATAATGGTTCCGGTTCCGGCGGCATGACCAACAGAGCCATAATCAATCTGAACCATCGGGGCGTCGCTCCATCCTATTGAAGCTCCTGAGTTGGTTATATTGGTTGCTGCAAGACCAGTGGGTAACGGGCAATTTACTGCAACAACAGTCAATGTTACAGGAACATCCACCTGGGGCGTTACCGGGTCATTGCATAGGATGCGGATAATCCCCTGATAACTGCCTTGTGCAAGATTTGCAGCGTTAAAAGTTACATCGAGAACCTGATTACCGCCAGGGGTAACAGTTCCGGAGAGGGGAGCAACTGAAATCCACTGAGGGGATGGCGTACCATCGAGGTTTCCGCGAATGTTCCAGTTACGAAGAAGAAGCGGATTGTTTGAAAGATGTGACCAGCCAACTCCGCTGCTGAGAAAATCGCCATTGGGATCGTTTGGTCCAGCATCTGTACCTGGAATATAGATTCCAGCGTCGGTTTGTGTAAACTGGTATCCAATCCAAATATCCTGACCGGTCATCAAAACTGGAGTAGAAAGAACGACATTTTCCCATGCAGCGCCAACCGGAGTAAAAGTTTGCGAACTGAGCACCGGACCTGGTTCATAAGTAGTGCCCATACCATATACTTTCACAGTCATCAGATTGCTTCCGGTTGTATTAAGCGCATTAATATAAACATCAACAGAAACAAGGTTCATACCTGCAACCGGCAATGTCATCGCATTTGGAAACCTTGCTGCAACGGTTATAGTTATTGGCGGAGAATTCCATCCGATTGCAGAAGAATTATCGCCATCATAATGTAAAATAGCAGTCGCGCCCGGCGCATCAGTTTTAGCTTTCGGGGCGGAAGGCGCGAAATTGGGAGAGGCAGAGCAATTGCTCAGCGACATTGATGATTGGCGACTCGGATTTGAAATCATTGCTACCTGGTTTACACCCGGCGCATCAGAATTTAATATAATACTTGTATTGAAGATAAGATTTGCAACGCCAGTATTTGCAACTGTAAGCTGCTTAACCTGTGTCTGACCAGTTGCAAGTGTAGCGGTGAGACTGGTAGGAGCCACGCTAATGATTGGATCAGTTGGCGCAACAAACGCTACATAAGAGGCGTCATCGAAAAAGAATTTGGGTAATTCGCCAGTGCCAGATTTGGCTCCGGCATACAAGTCAATCCCTCCAAGTTGTTTGGTGCCCGTTGTACTACCAGCCTGATAATGAAATGGCCATTCATGTACTAAAATGCCGTTTACATAAAGTTTAATCAGGTCGGCGTCAAGATCTATTTTATTGATAACTTCAAACCAGGTAGATTTAGGATAAGTAAAAGCGAAAGGGGTAGCGCTTCCGGCTAAAAGCTCACCGGCGCCGCTTGTGCGAAAATAAATTTCACAAGCATATTCAGTGCCAGGCGACTGGAAATGCTGAATGTTAAAGTAACCGCATTTGCCGGTTTCAATATACATCCACCATTTAACGTCATAAGCTCCGGTTGTTTTGTTTCCAAGTTTCCAAATCTGATCTGTTGCAGGAGAAGGCACTTCATCACAAAGAACCGATTTGGTCCCGCTGTGGGCAAAGGCTGTGCTGATCTGACCGTCTTCGGCTGATCCGGGTAAGTTGCTCCAGGTGGTCCACCAGGTGGGGCTTTGAACTGCAAGAAAGCCACCTGTTGTGTAGCTTTCAAAATCATCGTTGTATGGGAGAGTACCTTGTGAAAATACTCCCAGCCATAAAATCATTGCTGAAATAATCAGTACTAATTTTCTCATAATCATGTTTTTAGGTTTTGTGAATACTAATTAATTTGTAAATAATATATATATATGGGGTTTATGGATTGTAGAAAAGAAAAAACTGCGGTTGATAATCAATACTCATAATATCACTTGGTTAAGAGAAAATTACCCGGATATAAATGATCGAAAATGCGATGTGAAAAGGGAATGTAAATTTAAGAAAATAACCGGGTTAGTCAGGTAAATACCGAGATTTAACATTTTTTAACAAATAATTGTTTTGTTAAATATCTAACAGTTTACATCTACGCAAACGGCAATATAAAGTTCATCTTCGAGCTTCTGCTGAAAATCGAACTTTAAACTTTAAACCTGAAACTTTGAACTTTGAACTTTGAACTGTCTAATACGCCCACTTCACCCAGATAGAGCCCCAGGTGAAACCACCGCCAAAGGCAGCGAGGATGATGTTGTCGCCTTTTTTCAGTTTATTTTCCCATTCCCAGAGGCATAATGGAATGGTGGCGTCGGTGGTATTTCCGTACCGGTCAATGTTGATCATTACCTTTTCCTTGCCGATACCCATTCTGCGGGCTGTGGCGTCAATAATCCGCAGGTTTGCCTGGTGCGGAACAAGGTAAGAGATATCATCGGCGGTAAGATGATTTCTTTCCATGATTTCGGCAGAGACATCAGCCATGCGGGTAACAGCAAACTTGAATACCGGCTGACCTTCCTGATAAATGAAATGTTCTTTGGCGTCAACGGTTTCATGTGAAGCCGGTTTTAAAGAGCCGCCTGCTTTCATGTGCAGGTGAACGCGCCCTGAACCATCGGTTCCGGTTAATGAATCCATTATGCCGACATTTTCGGTAGTTGGTTCGAGCAACAGTGCGCCGGCTGCATCCCCAAAAAGGACACAAGTTTCGCGGGCGGTGTAATCGGTGATTGACGACATTTTATCGGCGCCAACTACAATCACCTTTTTATACATTCCGGTTTCAACGTATTTCGAAGCAGTGATTAATGCAAAAAGCAAACCCGAACAAGCGGCATTGAGATCGAAACTGAAAGCATTCTTTAGCCCCGATTTATGACTGATGATATTGGCAGTTGCCGGGAAAGTCATATCAGGAGTAACCGTTGCGCAAATCAGTAATTCAACATCCTCCGGATTGGTTCCTGTTTTTTCAAGTAACCCGCGTACCGCTTCAGCGCCCATATCAGAGGTTCCCAATCCCTCGCCTTTTAGAATATGTCGTTCACGGATTCCGGTGCGCGACATAATCCATTCATCGGTGGTTTCCACCATAGCTTCCAACTCCTTATTAGTCAATATATAAGGAGGAACCCATGCATGGATTCCCGAAATTTTCGCTCTGAGTTTCGACATGTTAATTAAATGTTATTGAGAGAAAAATGCTCGAGGGCATGCCTGATTTTCATGGATAGCTTAGCTTCATGAACCTCTTTTGCCATCAGGATCATTTTTCGGATGGCATTTGCATTGGAAATTCCATGCCCTACGATTACCGTTGAATTAACGCCGAGAATTGGAGTGCCGCCATAAGTTTCATAGTTGAACCGGTCGAGATAGCTGTCTTTGATTCCTCTTTTAACGAGAACCCGGTACATCGCTTCAACCTGCTTGAGCACAATGTTGCCGACAAATCCGTCGCAAACGATCACGTCAACATTGTCGCGAAACAACTCACGGCCTTCAACATTACCGACAAAATGAAAATCTTTGGAATCTTTCATCAATTGAAAAGCCGATTGTGTGGTCAGGCTTCCTTTTTTCTCTTCCGCGCCGATGTTCAGCAAGCCAACACGAGGCTTCTTTATGTGAAAAACATGCTTTGCAAAAAGCGATCCGAGGATTCCAAACTGATACATCACATCGGGTTTGGCGTCTGGATTTGTACCTACATCAATAAGAACCGATGAACCTCCGTTTTCCTTGGGAATATAGGCAGGTGTACTTGGTCGTATGATACCCTGAATAGTATTAACGCTATAGATTGATCCAACCATCATAGCGCCACTGCTCCCAGCGCTGGCAAATGCATGTATTTCTTTGTGTTTCAATAATTTAAAACCAACGGAAATACTCGAATCGGGCTTGTTGAGCAGAGCCTTGGTTGGCTGCTCGTCCATCTCGATCATATCGGGAGCGTCGACAATTTCAAATTTATCGGGACTAACATTTTCTTCCTTCAGGAAAGAGAGGATTTTTTCCTTACCCCCGATCAACACCAATTGATCGGTATCAGAAAGGTCCTTTTGCGCCATGATGGCTCCAAGCATGGCAGACCTGGGCGCAAAGTCACCCCCTAAAACATCAAGACCGATTTTCATTGGCTACGATTTAAATTAGATCATTATTCCGCAGCAGCTTTTACAACAGCCTGTTTTCCGCGGTAATAACCACATTCAGGGCATACGCGGTGGTAAAGCACAGAAGTGTTACAGTTTGAACAAACAATGGTAGTACGGGCCACCGCTTTGTCGTGCGTTCTTCTCTTATCCCTGCGGGTGGTCGAAATTTTATGTTTTGGATGTGGCATAATAAAATTATTTTGATTTACGATTTACGATTGAAATTTTTCCTTCAGTTTATTAAGGGCGTCCCAGCGGGGATCCGGCTCTTTTTCCGAATGCAATTCCGTGAGCATCTTAATGATCTCCGGATTACACTGACTGTTTCCATTGTCATCCTCCGGATGGATTCTTCTTATTGGTAGCATTAGTTGAATATATTCATAAAGAAAAGGCGCTATGTCAAAGTGATAATCAGTTTCAGGAATAATTTGCACATCTTCACTTTCCTCAAAATAGTGGTCGCCCGGTTTAACAATCAGCCGTTCATCCCCATTAACTGCCAATTCAACTGGTTCGTTACATCGGTCGCAAGGTACAACTAAACTACCATTCAGCGCAAAGTGCAGATCCATCATGCGTTCTTCTTTTACCATAGTCACTTTTACGGTAATTGTTCCATTGCTGATATCAGTGTTTTCAAACTGTTCAAAGAACTCTGCTCCGATTTGAAAATCGAAAATAAATGTTCCGGGTTTCAAGCCGCCGAATGCAATCTTGTATTGTTCCGGGTAATTCACCTTTACCTTTAAAAGACCGCAAAATTAAAAATTAATTTGGTGATTACCAAATAACTATTTCCGTCTATCTTTGCCTCAATGAACCTAATTCTCAATAAAATGAACTTATGATCAACCAATTGATTACAAAAATACTCCCTTTGACGCCAAAAAAACTGGTATGGGTGTTTTCGCGAAAATACATTGCAGGTGAAACTCTTGACGCCGCAGTGAGGGTATGTAAGGAGCTTAATGCGCAAGGGATAAAAATTACCATTGATCTGCTTGGCGAGTTCATCACACGGCTTGATCAGGCAAATGAAAACAAACAGGCGTATCTTAACATAATTGATCGGATCGAAAGGGAGAAGATTGATGGCAATTATTCGTTAAAGCCAACCAGTTTTGGGCTGTTGATTGATGAAGAGACTTGTTACCTGATTATACGCGATATTGTTGCAAAAGCGGCCGGATATCGCAATTTTGTCAGGATTGACATGGAGGATTCTAAGTGTACCGACATGGAAATCAATCTTTTCAGAAGGCTGCATGCCGAATTTCCAAAGCATGTCGGACTTGTGGTGCAAGCCTACATGAAGCGCACGCTGAATGACCTGACCAACCTTAGCTACCTGAATAGTTTGGAAACGCCTGTGAACTTCAGACTTTGCAAAGGAATTTATGTTGAACATGAAGCGATTGCATATAAGAAATACCAGGAGATCAATGATCATTACCTCAATGATCTTGAATACATGCTTCAAAATGGTTTTTATCCTGCCATTGCAACCCACGATAAACAACTGGTTGAAGGCGCGTACAGGTTGATTGAAAAATACACGACCCCTCGGAATAAATATGAGTTTCAGATGCTGTATGGCGTCACGCCTGAATTGCGGAAAACTATTGTTGACAAAGGTCACACAATGCGTGTTTATGTGCCATTCGGCAAGGACTGGTTCGGCTATTCAACCCGCAGGCTGAAAGAAAATCCGAAGATGGCAACGCATATTATCAAGGCGATGTTTGCTGGTAAGCTGGTAAGCTGGTAAGCTGGTAAGCTGGTAACTACTTAAACGCTTTTTCCAACATTCCATCCCCACTTAATTTCAGCCTGTCGAAATAGTATGGGGCAGGTTTTCCAAGAAGTTTATCCACATAAATTTTTGCAAGGTATTGTCCGAGCATGAAACCCTGTCCGCGTAAGCCCAGAAACAATCCGAGTTCGGCGTCAATAATCATTCGAGGTTCAACATAATAGCCAGCCCAAACTGCCTGGAAGCCGACTGAAGACAGCTCAGGAATCCAGTTGGTAAAAATTTCCGAAGCAATTTCAACAAAATCCTGCGAGTTGATTTTGATGTTTTTATCCGCCTCCATCGGTTCTATTGCAGGCGAGGCGCAGCCGATGATCTGACCGGTTTCTGCAAGCTGTTGACCGTAAACGGCTGTGAAGCCTTTGTAGCGACGTCGGTCAATAAGCATAGGCAATGGCAGTCCGGCTTTGCCAAGCATTGGCAAACGACGCGTTATAAATGCCTGATGTTTTATTGGGAACAGTCCGGTTTCAATACCAAGCTGTCGCGCAAATTTATCGCCTTCGGGACCCATCGCATTGATAAAGATATCCGTTTCATATTCCACATAATCATGCTGATGGTTCTGAACCAGCACAAAGTACTGGTTACCGGATTTATTGACGTCAATAAGTTTGCAATCCTCTTCAACTTTGCCGCCATTACCAATTCCCATTTGCCTGATAAGGTCAATCACTCTTCCAGGTGTTGCCTGCCAGCAATTACGAGTTATCAACGCCGACTGATAGGTTGAAAGTTCAGGATTGATCCGGGGCGAGATTTCCTTCACAAAATCTTTCGGCTCAACCATAAAGGCATCCGACCATGACATTGATTCAGTCAGAGCTCTGTACATCAGCTCGTCATGGGCAAAAGTCACATAAAGAATCGGGCGGTAATCAATATTGTGAATTTTCTGAAGATCTTTGAAAATTTCGTGGTTATGAGTTGCAATATCGGAAAGTTCAGGAATGGAGAAATTCGGACGACCTCCTGCAATATTCCGCCAGGAAGCGCCGCGCCCGAAGTTGATCAACACCGGCGCCATACCAGCTTCGGCAAGGTAACGAAAAAGCGCGCTCCCGCCAATTCCGCCGCCTGCTACAAGTGATTTCACTTTGATTTTTTCCGGTTTTTTTCCGTTAATTCCGGTAATTACGTTTTCATGCGCCAGCCTGGGATAAAGCTCGCCCATTGCGACCTGATTCGAGAGCGGTCCGCGAGGCGTAGGTTCGCCTACAATGGAAACGCCGGAGCCCGAAAGAGTTGATTTTAACCGCTTGATGCAACGTTTCCCCCGGCAGGCTCCCATTCCCAGGCGGGTTGTATGCTTCACTTCGTCAACCGAGATAAACTTACGGTCGCCTATAGTTTCGAGAATCTCTTCGAGAGTTACATCATCGCAGTGACAAATATATGTTGTTTCCTTTGCCACGGTTTGATAAGGATTGAAAATAACCGGTTTTGGATAGCTCTCCTTTACAATGAAACACCGCGCCTGGCTTAACGGCGGTCCATGAAGCGTAAGCGATTTCACACGGGCAATATTTGTTTTATTGGGTTTCCGGAGTATCTTTTCGATAACTCCTTCGCCAAGAATCTTTCCAAAATTATCAACAAGAAAACATTCTGCTTTCTCCGCCACTTCATATTCAATCGGCAAAAAAAGCCAGTCCTTTTTCAGATTGTAACCAAAAATCGCAAGTCCGGGACACTGGTAAACACAATCCATGCATCCGATGCACTTTTGAAAATCAATTTCCGGAACGGCGCTGGTTGACGACTTTGTGATAGCGCCGTGAGGACAGGCAAATGCGCAGGGATTACAGGCAAATCCGTAAAGGCAGTCAATAAGAACAAATCCTTTCTCATTCATCCGCTCAAGCGATGGCTGGTAAGGTTCCTGGATCACTCTTACCGGGTGTTGTTGCGAATCAATGTATTCTTTTGATAATGAAAGAAATTCATCGTAATCGAACCGTTCTCCCATCTCCTGAAGCACGTCAAAGGCAGCCTGTTTCCCGCGAAGCACAGCGCTTGTACCCTCGCCAATTCTTATTGCATCGCCAGCGCCGAAGCAACGACGACCGAAAATTTCGTTGCCTTTGATGAGCAATTGATCGTCCTGTACAAGTCCGGTGCAAATATTGATTGCGTCAATTCCTTCTAATATTTTCTCCGTACCCGGAATGGGTTTGAAGTTTTTACATTCGGCTACAACCGCGCCAATTATACCGTTGTGGTTTTCATTTGGAATGGCTTTCAGAAGGATGTGTGAGGTCAGGACAGGAATTCCGAGACGCCTTACCCGATTTGCCTGGACAGGGAATCCGCCTTCGCACGGCATGGCTTCGAGGATGGCTGTAACCCGTGCGCCTGCCTGCATCAACTGGTATGAGGTGAGATATCCGATATTTCCGGCGCCAACGGTAAGGATGTTTTTCCCAAGAAGCGTCAGTTCGGAGTTCATCATTTTCTGAACAACAGCGGCGGTATAAACACCCGGAAGATCGTCGTTCTCGAAAGCAGGCATGAAAGGCACGGCGCCGGTAGCTACAATAAGATATTCGGCGTCAACAAAATAGATTTCGCCGGAACGAATATTTTTAATTGCGATTCTTCCACCTTCCAGAATATCCCAAACAGTGGAGTTGAGAAAAATTCCTTCATGACTGTCGCCGGCGAGGGTTTTTGCGATGTCGAAGCCGCGCATACCGCCAAATTTCTGCTCTTTCTCGAAAAAGAAGAACTGGTGGGTTTGCATGAGAAACTGCCCGCCGATTTTATCATTATTGTCAATCACGATGTTGGAAACCTTGTGGTTGTTAAGTTCTTCGCGAGCGGCAAGTCCGGCGGGACCAGCCCCAATGATTGCTACCGATGTTTTGTAAACGTTGATAGGGACGTCTTTTTTAACCGGAGCTGCATAAGGAGAATAGTCGGGCGGGATTTCCTTCACCTCTTTTACGCCGTCAACAGTGGTAATGCAGATGCGTTTGATCTGCCCGTCAACCACCATTTCACAGGCGCCGCATTTGCCAATACCACATTCGAGGCTGCGTTCGCGGTTAGTCAGACTGTGACTGTGAACAGGAAAACCCGCCTGATGCAAAGCTGCCGCGATGGTGAATCCTTTTTCACCGGTAACGGACTGTCCATCAAAAAGAAAAACAGATTTTTCAACATCGGGGATTTCGATAATCGGATGTTTCGAGATTTTGTACATAGAGAGTATTATAGTAGTTGTTTTGAGGTTGCAAAATTAGAATTTTCCTAATGAAATGGCTATAATTTAACACAGAAACCTACTGATATCAGGTTTTCAATCTGAAGGCGTCGGCTTACCTCTTCTTCATATAATAACTTTGTTTGAATGGAGCCCTTAATGAATTTATTGATTTTGATTTCAATCAGGTTTTTGACAGTCAAATCAATAGGTTTCTCGAAGTTTTTAAAAACCAGCATGTCGCAATTCCAATGAACGCGCTTCAGAAAATTCTGATCAATCACGATCTGCGCCGTTAAACCATATTCAAAATAGACGTCTTTGTTTGCGGGTACGCCAAAAAATTTCTCAACCTTTAGTTGAGCATAAATGTCTTTATTCCACACATAAGTAAGCTTAGCTCCCGACAGTCCAATATTTATCACAGCAAATCGTGGATTATTCCAACCTATTCCGGCAGAAAAGTTACAAATCAGGGGCGTCAGAAAAGAGGAATTAAGAATTTTCTGATAGATTCCGGAATCATCCGGCGCAAAATCATAAGCGTTGAATATTCTGGTAGCGAGTCGTGATGAAAAGAAAATGGTGAAGCGGCGACCCGGTTTCACTTCCACTTTGGTGTCGAGTGTACTGGCGTCCGGGTAAAATCGCGAAATGCTGTCGAAAAAAAACTGCATCCCAAGATCATGGGCGAGTACATTAGTAATCTGAAGATTGCGCTCGTTGGTGAACTTAGTTCGGTAATTCAGGCGCTGAAGAAACGAGATTTGCCCCGGTCCATTATCCTGCTGCCAGTTAAAAAAAAGAACATTGGAGCATGTCAAAGAATACTCCAAATCCTGAGAAAAACGAAACCGTATAAGCGAGACTCCGGGCGCGACGAAATCCTTCAGGGAGACCAGCGTCATTTTATCATTAAAAACAAGGTTCTGGCTATATGTTGCTCCTGTTACCAACAAAGAAAATATAATCCAAACCCCTCTTATCTTTCCACACATCAACGCCGGTTTCAGGTTTTAAAATATTCATGTTCTTGTTTTTAAATGGGATTCCTGAAAGCCGCGAGTGAGAAATTATTTGAATGACATCTTTTGGCTGGGTTTTAAATGCCAGCTTTTCTGCATATCAATATTCAGCCATATCAGTCGGATTTTCGCGTTTTTATTCTCCTTCAGCGCGCCTTCAAGATCAAAAAGCCGGTAGTTGTACTTTCCAAGAAATTTAGCCCAGGTGACAATAATGGTGAAATCTGGCGATGCATCGCCGGTGTTTTTTCCGTTAACCAAGCCAAATGGGACAATTTTTTCCAGTACCTCGTTTACTGTCAGTTCATTGGTAGTTAAGTAAATCGAATCAGGATGCAAGGCGCAGATAAGATTATATCCCGCCCATTGACATTTTGTAGTATCCCTGTAAGTAAGATTTCCTTTTCGGTCGAAGATTAAATGACTTAAAATATTTTTTCGAAAGATGTCATTTCTTAGCGCATTACAGTATGTGGATGAATCGGAAAACATATACAGGTTTTGTGTCGGAAAGTTCTGCTTTTCAAGAAAGGTTATCAACGAACCGGGGGTTTCCTCGTGAGGATTTGTGATGCCATGTTTTAATTTAATATAAGATTTACAACTGTTTGCGACTACGAATAAAATGGCAAGAATTACCAATTTACCATACAATAAGAAGTTTGTTTTCATAGCTGTTTCCTGTTTTTTTAACAAAGATAAAAGGCTGCCCTTAAACAGCCTATTTATATTTTCGGTTATTTTTTGTTTAAGGGCAGCAGCTTTTTCAGAGTTGGAAAATTACCGTATATACTCCGTTTTCAAAGCTTACCGGATAGTTACCGGGTTTGATTGTGAGAGGTGGATTAGCGCCAAACGCCCGGCACAATTCTGGTGTAAGTGGATAAGGATCAAGGATGGGAATTGTTGTTTTGTCCCTGAAGTAAGGTAAAGCAGAGCCACCATCATACTTGTTCAATTCTGATTCAGCGACTACAATAGTAAGCTGGTTGCGTTCATTTATGCTGCCTTTAGCCAAACACTGAGTATTGTCATTATTCACCTGCGCATCTTCCCAGCTCATATTAAAGATTAAGCAAATACCAAACCCGCTCTTACAATCTTTCTTTGGCCTGTGAAAAATCAGCTTGATGTTTACAATCAGATCATCCCCAGCCAAAGGGATTGGTTTTACTTCAGTGGCAAAAAGATCGCCTGTAAGAAGAAGAACGCTTAACATCGAAAAAACGAAAAACTTTTTCATGACTTTAAGTATTAAATTGTTGAAAATTGTGCTGCCTTTCTCCGCCGGCAACTTGCGGTTGGCGCAGTTTTTCAGGAAGCGTTGCCTTGCTCCCGAAACAGAAACGCTCCACCGGAACAAATCTGTTTCTCTCCCATCAACTAGTCCATTGGTTTATCCCCCCTTTTTTAAATTTCAATTGTACTGTTTAATCAGGAAAGGGGGCAAAAGGTAATACATCAAAAACCACTTTTTTTTCAACAAACTGTAAAATAAATTCTAATCAGATAATAATCATTATTTTACAATACGAGTTTGGAAAGTATTAAATTTTTTTTTAGTATCTTTGCAGACGAATTTTCAAATAGGGTTAAAATAGACAGGAAGAACATGGAAAAAGCGAAAGTTTTGTTTGTTGCGCAGGAGATCACCCCATATCT
>JBAXRP010000030.1:0-26127 GCA_037131145.1 Bacteroidota bacterium | reverse complement strand
CTTTCTACTTTCTACTTTCTACTTTCTACTTTCTACTTTCTACTTTCTACTTTCTTCTAAACCCCAACCCAATGAACATCAAAGTAGTCATCTTCGAAGACAACTCCAATCTCCGACGCGGTCTTGCAACGTTAATCAACGGTAGCGATGGTTTTGAATGTGCCGGAGCTTTTGGTAATTGCGACAACCTGATAAAAAATATTAACGATACAAAACCAGACGTCGTATTGATGGATATTGAAATGCCCGGCATGAACGGCATAGATGCCGTAAAAATGTTGATGCTGCAATTTCCCACCTTAAAAGTCCTGATGGAAACTATTTTTGAAGATGATGAAAAAGTGTTTCACTCCATCTGTAGCGGAGCCGAAGGTTATATTCTGAAAAATACGCCTCCTTCACAAATTCTTGAAACCATCCGCGAAATTTACCAGGGCGGCGCACCCATGACGCCGAGCATTGCAAGCAAAGTGCTGTCCATGTTTAAAGCGGGAACCTCATTCAGCAAAGATGAATCGCATAATCTCACCAACAGGGAAAGGGAGGTTTTAAAGTACCTCGTTGATGGAATGAGCTACAAGACGGTGGCAGACAAATGTTTCGTCAGCCTCGATACGGTTAGCAGCCACGTGAAAAACATTTATAAAAAACTACAGGTTAATTCCAAATCGGCGGCGGTTGCAAAGGCGATAAAGGGAAAGATTGTCTGACGCCGGTTCAAACCGAATGGTTTATCAGGAAGTTATTATTTTGAAATCAACGCCTTGTCTATCCAGACATTCGCTCCCGACTTTACCTGAATCAGGTAAAAACCGGGAGGAAATTTTGCTACATCAATCTGGTGAACCTGTCGGGAAGGACTCGTTTTTGAATACAATATTTTTCCCATATTAGACAAGAGAGATATTTCAATTTCCCCGTTGCTTCTACCTGGAATTTCAACAAATATCACATCATTTGCCGGGTTTGGGTAAATTTTCAACCGCTGTGAATTTTTCTTTTCCCGATCATTAATGCCATAAAACGGACTGCCGCCGGGAACGCTGTTTGTGTTGAATGCCTTGCGGATCGTGTCAACCACAGCATTGAGCTTGTTTAATGACCCGGTTGAATCGACGGGGTTGTAATTGCGAGCCCAGGCAAAGGCGATATCAATTTCCTGCACATCGCCGGGTTTAAAGGTAAAGGGTCCGGTGGAGGCTGTCCCGCGCCTGTCCTGCGGATTATTTTTGGCTGTTCTCTCTGTCCACTCTTTGGGTCCGTTGGGAGGCTGACCATTGATTCCCCAATCGCAGGTATCGGTTAATCCCGGGAACATAAAGTCACATTCAGGACCAAATCCTCCGGCCGCAAAATGGCCGTTGCCACCGTAAATCATCTTTGAATTATCCTTCCAGATACCCTGCATGATTTGGTAATATTCCGGCGCGTAAACCGGGTCGGTCATATAAGAAGGAACACCTGAGTTACTATTGTTGTGATAAACGAACCGACGCATTCCATACCGCTCGTTGTCGGTAATTCCATCGCCGAATTTGATCCCGTTGATTGCGTCGGATCGAACCAGGAAAGGCGCCTGATTCACTTCGCCTGGACCGTAGTTCATGTTAATAATGGCGCCATTCAGGTAAACGATGTCACAACTTCCTTTGAATGATGGTCCGTAGAGCGATGAACCCCGGAAGGAGGGGTTGTCATATCCATCCATGTCCATGGTCGGTCCCCCCAGGATTACCACAGCCTGCGCCGGTGGATTTGCGCCATAAGCGTAAGACTGTCCCGTGCCGTCAACCGGAGTTCCATTGTAGCCATAATACATTCCGCGTTCCGGGTCACAGCCAACATAGTCATCGTTAGCATAACCCAGATCGATATCGGTAAATACGCCAAACCATGTTCCTGTATAGGTGTTCTGCGAACGGTTGATTACCTTGCAATGAAGGAATGTGGTGTTTTTAAACGCAGTATCGTTGGGGCGGTCAAAAGCGTAAGCCATGCCATGAATTTCCACCTTCAGTTTTTCACCGGCGCTTTCCGCATGATACCCGTGATCATCGTTGTAAATGAAAAAGAGCGCCTGATCGCCGCGGATTTCAGGATAATCGCCATCCCAGGGTTCGTACAATCCGTTCGCGTTCCGGTCGGAAAAAGGGGCAAGCAAGGCAGCCTGTCCCAGAGCTGTGTTACCATGAGCAGGCCAGGTGAGAATATTTTTTATCGGTTCATATCCCGGTTCCCAATAGTGATTCCGGTGATATTCGATCTCTGAGCGGTTGATTTTCCAGATATAATTCCAAACCGTATCCTGGTAGATATTATACGCGGCAGAATCGCTCACCGGTCCTGCCCAGTAATCCTGCCTTGTCCATGCAGGGCCGCCATTTGCGCCCTGGCGATACCGTTCGCCTGCAAAGTGGAGGAGATTGCCTGCATCTATTCCCCCAACCCATAAAGAGTTATCAAAAATCGAAGTCTTTCCGCTTCCTTTCGGAACCTCGTATTCAGCGTTTTCTTCGAAAAAATGAAGACCTGACGAGCTGAACCGCGCACTGACATTGTTTATATCGAGGTAGGCGAAACTCTGGTCATGAACATTGAAAATGACACTCGCGGTATCCGAAAGTAGTCCCTGTGTATAGTCCCTGATCTTATATTTCCTGATTAGAGGACCAGAATATCCCCAACGTTTCAGGATAAAAGTTACATTACCGCCAGTATTGATTGTACTTGTTACACTGCCGACTCCACCTGGAACAAACACGATTCCTACCGAATCTCCGGCAGGGATTGTATCGTTAGCGAGAATATTGACTGTAACCGGTATGTAAGGAGTAATATCAACCGTGTCGTTAACAGGTATGGGAACAGCGCGTTGAGCGCGTACTGCAAATCCCTGAAACAAAAAGATTAACAGAGAAACCAATGCTAAAAGGATCACTTGGGTTTTCATATTGCCAGCTTTATTATGAATAATAATTAATCAGGAGATGTTACAACATTTGAAAATTTTTTCATAAAGATACAACAAAATAAGCGTATGCAGGTACAGTGAGAGAATAAAACCGGTTCATAACCAGCTTGTCTGTTTGTTTAGGAGGATTAGCAATGCCAGCCTCCTGATTCGAAGAAAGAAAATGCCCGGAAAAAAGCGGCATTAAGTCTGCAATGGTTTTATTTCGATAGTAACTTTTGAAACAACATACTATCACCCAAGACCTTTTTTCGACATCGAAGGAAGAGATTTTTTCTTTTCTATACATTATTAAAAATTTTATACTAAATTTGCCCTGATAAATCGTGAAAGGTTGTTGCAAAAATATATTTTTATTTTTTTCAACCGGGAATGAGTTTTATTTAGTATATTGCAGCCTTAAATGAAAAAGAAGATTTGTGGATTGGACTTAAATGCTGAGCCTGTTAGGGCTTTAAAAACAGTCCCAAGCTACATAAAATCAATTTATTGAATACAACAATTTTTAAAAAAAGTAATTAAAATCAGGTAGTTTTAACATCATTAAATTATTCAATTATGAAAAAGTTGGTACTGTTTTTCGTGTCCTTATTTCTGGTCTTCAGCGGTTATGCTATTACCCGCTATGTCCCATCAGGGGGGAGTCCTGCGTATTCTTCAATCCAGGCTGCTATCAATGCTTCCAATCCAGGCGACCTGATCCTTGTTAAAGCCGGGAACTACATTCAGTCGCTCACTGTGAACGTCGCAAACCTCACAATCCAAGGGGCTGGTCCTACCATAACTTTCATTAAGACCTTACTTAACGTCCCGGCGATTACCTTGTCTGCCAATGGTTTTATTCTTAAAAATTTGGCAATCACCAACAATACCTACATGAAGTATGGAATCAAAGTTATTCCACCAGCCTCGGTCGGACTCACTGTGGACGGGGTGTATTTTACCAACATGAACCCTTATGGTTTGGATATTGGGTATGGCATTGAAATCACAACTTCCATGGCGAATGTAGTTGTGCAAAATTGCGAGTTTACTGCCCTTTTGGTAGCATCGCGGGTAATCGCCATCTATGGCGGCGGTGAAACCCAAACCAACTGGCTGGTGCAAAATAATACCAAATTCGCCAATTTATATGCGGGAATTTACCTCAATGCTTCTGTCTCAGGATTGACAGTTCAGGGCAACACATTTGGTCCTTGGGATCTTGCCGATTGTCAACAAGCTGCCTCTGGTCTCTATATCGGCGATGGAAATGCCAATTTTGATATAAACAATGTTACTGTCACGGGCAATACATTCACTTCTTATGCCCGGGGAGTTTACTTCCTGAATAATTCGGCAAACCGCACAATTGGAAACACCTTGATTTCAGGCAATATCTTTACCAATTCTATATGGAGTAGCGGTATCCGCATTGTGGCAGGAACACAGTTGTTTGAAACTTATGCGCCTTCTAAACTTGAAGGACCTGTTACCGTAAGTAACAACATCTTTACGCAAAGCGCAACAATTGTGAATGGAAGCGGTGTCTCGATGATTGATCTCCGAACAGTAACAGGAGGCGAATCTAATACTAGCCTGGTTTCTGTCACAGGAAATTCAATCACCTTCACTGGCACGTTCAATGTACCTATCTGGGGTGTATTGCTACGCGGTCCAATCACTCATGCTGATATTCTTGGGAATACTTTTAGCGGTACTACTTCAGGATCAGGAGGACTCAATATGCCCCCTACCACTGCTGTCTGCCTTCAGACCGATTATCTCGATTATGGTCCAATGGCTTCAGATGCAGTCTTTAATATCAAGAATAATTCTATCTCCGGTTTTATTTATGGCATAGCCGCTTTCAATATGCTTACCAAAGTTTACGGGGGAATCCCATTTGGCGCCGCCGTTGATGTTACAAGCAACACTATCTCAAACAATACATTTGGGATTTATTCTGGAATCGGTAAACGGATCAACGCCGTGAATAACTGGTGGGGAACCAATACGGGTCCTTATCATTCAACCAACATGACTGGTACTGGCAATCCGGTAACCGATTTTGTGGATTTTCTCCCATTTTATTTGGCTGTACCTAATGCAACTGCGACCGGTACCGTTAATAGTGCAGAAACTGTTTGCTACAATGCAGCAGAAGTGATTACCGTAGCAGGTTTGCCAAATATCTTCCTCGTAAAAACAGGAGGTAGCGCAACTTTAATCGCAGGACAGAAAATCAGTTTCCTCCCTGGAACTGCTGTTCAACCGGGCGGCTACATGCGCGGATACATTGCCCCCAACGGTCCATTCTGCTCCCCTTCATCAGTGGCTACTTCGCCAACCGGAATAGATGAATTGGCGTTCAGCTCAAACGAAGATGTTCAATTCAAGGCATATCCGAACCCAACTGATGGTAACTTTACTCTCGTACAAAGGGGTGATAAGTTTTTTGAAAATGTAACAATGACACTTTACAGTATGCATGGCGAAAGAATCATTACAAGAGAACTTTCTGGTCAGAAGAGTTTTACATTTTCTGTCAGCGGTTATCCTTCAGGATTCTATTTTATAAAACTGGTTGCCAACGACCACGTCGAGTCAATCAAACTGATCAAGACAAATTAACTTGGTTTCCGAAAAAACCGAAGTCTAAAAACAAAGATAGTACCGATCACAGCGGGAATTCCCAGGTTGATCATCCACAGAAAAACAGAAGCGCCAAGAACCCCGGCATTGAAAAAATCAGTGCTGGGGTTTGTTTTTGAGAGCCAAAAACCGAAAAAATATAGGGAAACAGAACCACGTAAACCAAGCTCGGTGAGGGCGATGGTGGGAATCGCCGTCATTATGAAATATATAAGAGCTATTAAAACAATTGCATCGAAATATGAGATGGGAATGCCGAAAAAACGTATCAGAATTATAAACTGAGAAGAAAAAACAAAATACCGGGTGAGACTTAATGTCAGAACCGTTGCCAGTTCGCGGTTGTGGTAAAAGGCAAATACTCTGAAAAATTTCTGAATCCGATTCATTCTGTTTCGTAGAATTTTTTCTTTGATTGTAGTGAGGAATGAAAGATTAAAAAAGAGTGAGAGCAAAAGGAAATCGAGCAACACAATAAGAATGAAAAGCGCGTAGTAAAGGTACCCATGGCCAAAAATCATTGTGGGGATATACTGTGGAATAAAAATCAGAATCGCGATAGTTCCAAGCAATACAGTTACAAGCAACTGAGCCATACTGCCAACCATAGTAATTAGAATCCCTTCGATACGGCTTGCTTTTTTCAGAAAAAACACCCTTCCGATGTATTCACCAACCCTGTTCGGAGTAAATGTGCTGATGCTCACACCGGTAAATACAGCCTGAACAGCGCTGGAAAAACTTATTATTTCAATTCTGGCTATCAGGTATTTCCATTTCACTGCTTCAAGAAACCAGTTGCATAACATAAGTCCAATAACAATGCTGATAGTTCCCTCGTATCCCGGTTTTAATGCTACTGACTTCAGGAGTGTCCACAGCTCCGGCAGATCATTTTTCAGAAAGACTTGTGTATAAATAAAAAAATAGGTTGCGGCAAAGATGACAAGTTGCAACAGCAGGTTTTGAATTTTACTTAATTTTGAAAGATTTTTCATCGTAAATTTTATGACTTCTGAGCGAATTATTCTTGGTATTGATCCGGGCACCAACATCATGGGCTACGGAATTATTTGCATTGAAGGAAATAATCTTCGTTTGGTCGCTTTGGGGGTGCTAAAATTAAACAAATACGAAGATCACATGGTGCGGCTGAAGATAATTTTTGAACGGATGATATCATTGATTGAGCAATATAATCCTGATGAACTTTCGATTGAGGCGCCTTTTTTCGGAAAAAATGTACAGTCCATGCTAAAACTTGGCAGGGCGCAGGGGGTTGCTATTGCCGCTGCGCTTTCGCGCACTATTCCAATTTTCGAGTACTCTCCACGCAAGATAAAGCAATCTATCACTGGAAAAGGAGCTGCATCGAAAGAACAGGTTGCAGCAATGCTTGTTCGTTTGCTCAAAATAAGCGAAATGCCAGAAGCCCTTGATGCCACCGATGCCGTAGCTGCCGCTGTTTGCCATTACTTTCAGAAAGGGATAACTACACCGGAAAAAAAATATACAGGATGGAAAAGCTTTCTTGCAAATAATCCCGATAGAATCTCCTGAGAGCATTTTCTCCATATTATTACATTGGAGAGGAGAAAGGTAAATGAACTTACATAAGTTTCTGATACACCATCCACCATCTGTCGGGGATATCGTTATCGCTGGCGGTTTGATAATCCTTATAGGAGCATGGAATAAGATAATGGCGTTCATATTTTGCCCTTTGCTCAACTGGTAAAGGAATTTCCATCCACCAACGGTCGGTTTTTTTACTTTTGTAGAAAACTATTTCCTCCTTGTGATCATGGATGCTTACTCTGTATTTCACATAATTTTCTTCGCCAATTAACGGAAAATCGTGCGCCCTGTTATAAAACCCGTCAATGAAATACCAAATCATCTGGGCAACGAGGTGAGCTGTTTGCCCCGACTGATCAAATTTGGGATTCATTTCATAAAATCCGATAGATGTGAGTTTATCGCTCATTCCCGCATAACGGGTAATCTGACAAGCCTCTTCCCCATAAAAACCATGAGGCGAAGAATTTCCGTTACCTGGTGCATCGGAATGCCGTATAGCAGAAATGTCAAAACTGATCATATCCGCATTGCGTACCAAAGGTTCTACCTCGGACAGATTTTCGCGGACAATACCAAGTCGGTAAGCGTCGAAAAATAGATTCTGCATTAGTTTCAGCGCATCCTGATCAATAAAATAGGTTTGATATCCAATGTTGGTATAATTGAAAAGAAAATTTGGCTGATGCAGAATGATACTGCTCAGGTAAGACCTCGAATTGAGTTCCTGCTCCGAACTTCCAAGGTCGAACATGGGATCAATGGCCACAATGTTTATAATTTGCCCGAGACTATTATAAGCTTGATAATTGGCAAAAGTCATATCTTGACTTCCGCCGATGATTACAGGTAACACGCTGTTGGAGATCAATTCTGCAACCACGGAACTGAGTGCAAAGCAGGTATCTTTGTGGGTAAAACCAGTTTTGATATTACCGAGATCAACTACTTTTACAGAATAAGGTCCCTGCATAAGTTGATAGAGAAATTTTCGGATTTTATCTGGCGCTTGCCCGCATCCCTCATTGTCAATTGCATTGCGGTCGTCTTTTACGCCAAGGATGGCAATATCAAAGGATGCCAGATTAGGAAATCCGTTGGATTCAGAATATTTGAAGATCACATTGCCAAGTTGAGACTGGCCTCCCGATTCAGCGGGAAAAGGAAATTCCTGTGGGTTGATAGGATTTAAAAAATCAACAATTTCCATGTGAGATTATTTTTTCTTCTTCGATTTTGATTTTGTTGGTTGTGTTTCCGACACAATCGCCTTGCAGTCGGATTGAGTGAGCGTTTTCGGATCTTTCCCCCTAGGAATTTTATAGTTTTCCTTGTTGCAGGAGATATAAGCGCCATAGCGCCCATTTAAAACCTGAATCACAGTGTCGCCAAACTTGAATTCATTCAGGACTTTCTGGCTGTCGAGAAGGCGTTTGGACTGAATGATAGCGATCGCTCTATCAAGTTCAACAGTCAGCGGATCATCGGTTTTCGGCAGCGAAAAAAACTGTGACTGATTTTTAATATAGGGACCGAAGCGACCACTGGCAACCACTACTTCACTATTCTCAAATTCACCCAAGGAGCGGGGAAGTCTGAATAAATCAAGCGCCTCCGCAAGTGTAATGGTTTCTATGCTCTGCCCTTTCTTTAGTCCGGCGAACCTGGGTTTGGTTTCATCTTCGGCATTTCCTACCTGAACCATAGGTCCATAGCGACCGATCTTTACATACACAGGCGCTCCGCTAACAAGATCTTTACCAATCAGTTTTTCCCCGCTAACCTTTTTGGATGTTTCAAGGGCGCCTTCGATCTGCTTATGAAATGGGTCATAAAATATTTTGATCATCTGGTTCCAGACCAGTTTGCCTTCGGCAATTTCATCGAATTCCTCTTCTACAGTCGCCGTAAAGTTATAATCCATGATGTTCATAAAATACTGTACCAGAAAACTGTTAACGAGTGTTCCGATATCAGTGGGAAAGAGTTTTCCTTTTTCAAATCCAACAGTTTCGGATTTTACCGCTTCGCTGATCTTCCCGTTTCTCAAGATGGCCAAGGTGAAATTGCGTGAAAATCCTGGTCTATCCTCTTTCACAACATATTCCCGTTTCTGAATAGTAGAGATAATGGGGGCGTAGGTTGACGGTCGTCCGATGCCCAGTTCTTCGAGTTTTTTTACCAGCATGGCTTCTGTAAACCGAAAAGGCTGCTGGGTAAACTTTTCCTGTGCAGTCATTTCTGCCAATTCCAGTTTTTCACCCGGTGAAACATGCGGTAGCATAGAATCCTCGCCCTGTTGTTCTTCCTCATCGGACGATTCCATGTAAACTTTCAGGAAACCGTCGAACCGGATTACCTCTCCTTTGGCAATGAATTTTTCAACGCTGTTGGAAACTGAGATGGTCACAGTGGTTTTTTCAAGTTCGGCATCTGCCATCTGAGAGGCAATAGTGCGTTTCCATATTAATTCGTACAGACGTTTGCGTGATCGGTCGCCCTCTATGGTCTTGTTACTCAGGTATGTTGGCCGGATAGCTTCGTGAGCTTCCTGAGCTCCTTTAGACCGAGTAGTATAGTTACGGGTTTTAACATATTCAGGACCAAACGAAGCGGTTATTTCAGTGCGTGACATGGCAAGCGCCATTTCGGACAGGTTCACCGAGTCGGTACGCATATATGTGATCATCCCAGATTCATAGAGTTCCTGTGCTACACGCATTGTGTTCGAAACAGAAAAACCCAGTTTACGCGAAGCTTCCTGTTGTAGGGTGGAAGTTGTGAAGGGTGGAGACGGGGTTTTCTTTGCAGGACGAGTATCAACATCTTCAACACAATAACTGGACTGAATACATTTTTCGAGAAAAGTAACGGCTTCTGATTTTTCGGTGAATCGCTTATTCAGTTCGGCTTTCACGATACTCATCTTGGTCCCGTTTTTTACCAAGAAATCGCCAACGATACGGAAGGACGATGTACTTAAAAAGTTTTTAATGTCTTCTTCGCGTTCAACGATCAGTCGAACAGCCACTGATTGTACCCGACCGGCGGATAACGATGGTTTGATTTTTTTCCACAGAAGCGGTGACAATTCAAAACCAACTAGCCGGTCAAGCACCCGACGCGCCTGCTGGGCGTTAACCAGATTTTTATCAATGTTGCGTGGATTTTCAATGGCTTGAAGGATCGCAGGTTTGGTGATTTCGTGAAATGCAATGCGTTTGGTTTTCGACTCTTCAAGCCCCAGCGCTTCGATGAGATGCCAGGAAATTGCTTCTCCTTCACGGTCTTCGTCAGATGCAAGCCACACACAGTCCGCTTCATGAGATAGTTTTTTTAATTCGGCAACAACTTTCTTCTTTTCCGGCGAAATGATGTACCTTGGGATGAAACCATGCTCTATATCAACCCCAAGATCTTTTTTTGAAAGATCGGAAATATGTCCCATACAAGACTTTACCGTAAAATCCTTTCCCAGGAAAGCGCCAATAGTTTTGGCTTTGGCGGGAGACTCAACAATAACTAAATTTTTTGTCATTAATATACCATTATTATATAAAACCCGGAATACGATGCAAAAGTAGTACAATTAACTTAATCCGTACCTTTGCATTGCTTTTTTGTGTTTAATCGGTCAAATACCCAAAAGGTAATACCTCAACGTGAAAGAAAATAGCAAAGTTTTTATAGAAACATATGGCTGTCAAATGAATAAATCTGACAGTGAGATTGTTGCCTCGGTTTTAACCAAAGGAGGGTACACTTTTACAACCGAGATTCGCAAAGCCGGAATTATCCTGGTAAACACCTGCTCAATCAGGGAACATGCTGAGGATCGTGTTCGGAAAAGATTGCAGTATTTCAGATATTTACGAAAACACAATCCAGGTTTAATCATAGGATTGCTGGGCTGCATGGCGGAACGCACGAAGACTGCGTTAATGGAGGAGGAACAGTTGCTCGACTTGATCGCCGGTCCCGATGCATATCGAAATTTGCCGCAGTTACTGAGTCTGGCCGGGCAGGGGCAACGAGTCATCAACACCATATTATCGGCAGACGAGACTTATGCTGACATTACACCAGTGCGACTAGACAGCAATGGCGTAACGGCCTTCATTTCCATCATGCGGGGTTGCGAAAACTATTGTTCATACTGTGTTGTGCCCTCCACCCGGGGGGTGGAACGTAGTCGTAATGCAGAAACCATAGTGAAGGAAACCCGCGACCTGGTTGAAAAGGGATATCGTGAGATTACGCTACTTGGACAAAATGTAAACTCTTATCGCTGGCAAACTGGCGATATAAATGTGTCGTTTTCTCATCTTCTTGAAATGGTGGCTCATGTTAATCCATTGATGCGTATTCGTTTTGCAACTTCTCACCCAAAGGATCTCTCTGATGAATTATTGCATACCATAGCCCGGTATAATAATCTTTGCAAGTCCATTCACCTGCCTGTACAGTCGGGAAGCGACAGTATGTTGGGCATGATGAACCGTAAATATACCCGCAAGGATTATATGGACAGGATTAGCGCTATACGTCACATCTTACCGGATTGCGCTATTTCAACTGATATCATTGCCGGATTCTGTAATGAAACAGAGGATGATCATCACGACACGCTTTCGCTTATGGAATGGGTTGGTTATTCAGCAGCCTTTATGTTCAAATACTCCGAACGGCAGCAAACCCTTGCGGCTGATACACTTCTGGATAATATTCCTGATGAAGTCAAGGACCGGCGGCTGAAGGAAATAATTGATCTACAGCAAAAGCTTTCACTGAAAAGTAACTTGGAAGACATAGGAACCGTCTTTGAAATTCTGATTGAGGGTATATCGAGACGATCAAAGAATCATTATTTCGGACGAAATTCACAGAATAAAGTAATTGTATTTCCCCGGATTGGAACACTATTGGGGGATTATGCGAAGGTTAAAATTATAGGAGCTACCTCTGCTACGCTTATTGGCGAACCAGTATGAAAATTCAGAAATTAATTTTATTTTTATGAATAGTTCTAATCGTTACAAGGTTTCTTATATTTGCGCTGTTTTGAAAGGGAATATTCATGTAACAGATTTATTGCATGGCAATAGGTATGTGGCGCAATTTTAGACTGGTCATCATTGATTCGATGATCTTTTTTATCGGATTTATTTTTACGATTTTCATCAACAGTTCAACAAGTATTTCCGACTTGTTAAGTATGTACTTTGTTATACAATTTGTATTGTGGCTTTCTGTTTCTGCCCTTTTCATGAAATATTCCTCATCACAGCGATCTGGAATTACCCGAATGGCTTGGATACTAATCCTTTGCAATTCTGTTATCTTGGCAGTGGGGACTTATGGTATCAAAATAATTATTCCCGATCAACATCCTGCAAACCGTTTTTTTTTATATGCAGTGTTTTTCATCACTCTTCTTGAATTTCTTTTTTACAGTTTTTTCCAAAGTTATCTTTCATTGCGAAAAACCAGTCTTTGGGAGACCGATGAAGGCGTAATTGCCGCCAATGATGCAGGCTGGCCAGTTTCAGATATTTATACAAAACCGACGGAAGAGGATGTTTCCATCATTAGTTCAAGACCTATGATCACATCGGAAATGAGATCCCTGATAATCCAGGAGATAGGAGAATCAGTTTACAAAAGGTTGGCCGGTTATCTTGAATTTTATATCAACCCGTTGCTTGTAGTTTCAACCACTACCACTTTTAATATACAGTCGCAACCGATGCCATCCTATGGTACAATTGTCAATTTTGCTCATATTAACGGGATCCGTTACCTCAATAAATTTTTTGAAACGGTTAATGCCAAATTGCAGGTTAAAGGATTGTTCCTTGGAAGAGCAGAAGTTTATTCAACCCGGAAGCGCCGAATTTTGCGCTATTATCCTTTTGGGATAAATTACCTTGTTTATTCATTTGACTATTTGCTGAACAGGGTTTTTCCTAAGTTACCCTTTACAAAACAGATTTATTTCTTTATTACTAAAGGTAGCGAGCGTGTATTGTCACGTACAGAAACATTAGGGCGGTTGTATTCTTGTGGTTATGAGATAGTTGAAGAAATTGAAATCGACGATCTTCTCTATTTTGTCGGAAGAAAGATTCGCAAACCGTATTTTGATAATAATCCCACATATGGTGTACTAATCAAACTTAATAGGGTTGGCAAAGACGGCAGGATCATTGGCATCTATAAACTCAGGACTATGCATCCTTATTCGGAATATCTTCAGCCTTATATTTATACAATGAACAAGTTGAGGGAAGGCGGGAAGATTCGAGATGATTTCAGAGTTACAACAATTGGTGGTTTGGCAAGAAGATTCTGGATTGATGAACTTCCGATGGTAATCAATTTGCTTAAAGGTGAGGTAAAACTGGTGGGGGTGAGACCACTCAGTAAACATTTTTTTGAACTCTATTCGCCTGAATTGCGCGAAAAGAGAATTAAATACCGACCAGGACTAATACCTCCTTATTATGCTGATATGCCGAAAACACTCGAAGAGGTGATGGATTCTGAGATGAGATACCTCGAAGCATACGAGAAAAATCCCATTAGAACTGATTTTTATTACTTTCGCAAGGCATTGTACCAAATCATAATAAAGCAGGCAAGAAGTCACTGAAATGGAAAAAACCGAAGGATTTTACATCATGATGCTGTTTATACTCTCAACCATGTGGTGTTTTGCCGATACAATTCCTGATGTGAAGTGCATTGAGATTGCCCTTGTTAAAAAGGGATATGAAAATATCACGATTTTTACCCGGTCTGATACACTTTTTGTTGACGCCGAAAATAGGTTATACCGTTGGTATCCTAAGGCTTATGCTGACATGATTGAGATCATCATGCCATTTACGCTCAGAAAAACTACGGTTTGCCTTACCATCCTTCGCCAGGGCATTCCTATGGTGATGCTCACTTTGCCAAAGTTGGCGTGGGAGGATGGCATGAACGGAAAACTTAACAGGGAAGCATTTTCATCCTTATTGCAAACCACGCTGAACATCAGCAGCGGGCGGCGAAAAGAATTTCGACAAACTGGCGCCAATACCTTTTTCAATAAGATTGATCTGGTAGTGTATCCACAGGTTAAAATTCAACTTGGAAACTGGGATGACCCTTTCAAATCACAGTTTAACTTGGCTCCGGCCTTTGAAATCTCTTTCCTGCGGGGGATGAACATGATGGCGCAGGTGATCATTCCTTTGCAGAATGATTTGGAACCTAATGGCAACACTATCCGCCCAGGATTGATAACGATCAGCCAGACAATGCGGTTCCCGCACAACTTTTTCGGAACGGTATCGGTGGGTTATTTTACACGGAATCGTTATGGCATAAACGCTGAGGCTAGAAAGTTTTTTCTGAATGGCAAAATAAATCTTGGTTTAAATGGCGGGTTAACCGGATATGCTGAACTCATTGACCAGCAATGGACCTATTCCACCGTCAACCTTTTCACTTGGTTCGCAGATGCTGCTTATCGTTGGGCACGGTATGATTTGACCCTAAAGGCCGGGTACGGAAATTTCCTGAATGGCTCGGCAGGTTGGCGTATGGATGCTTACAGGCAATTCCGTGAAGTAACTATCGGTTTTTTCGCTCTTGAGACTGACGGTTTTCTCAATGGAGGGTTTTACTTCAGTATTCCTCTTCCTCCAGGGAAGTATTCAACACAACATGCCTTGAGAATCCGACCTGAAAGCTATTTTTCATGGGAATACAGGGCAAGGGGGATGTCAGAAGCTGGTCGGAGCTATTCAACAGGAAACAGCCTTTCCGATCTTTTTCATAATATCAATCCTGATTATCTTAAACAAAATGTTATCAATAGTTTATATTTTAATTTTCAAAATATTGAAAAAAAATAATAAAAAAATGTACAATTGAATGACTTTTATTATATCTTTACACATTAATTCGGATTTAATCAATAAAATAAATACTTTTTCTATGAAAACAAAATTATTTCCCTATGCGCTGATTATTGCAATGATCGCGTTTTCAGCTATTTTCGTAATTCAGGGCTGTAAGAAATCAGTTGGCCCGTTTGACCCCTCAGCTACAACCTATATGTACACATTAAGAGGGCAGGTGGTAGATGCAAGAACCAACGTTGGTATTCCTGAGGCATCGGTTAAGGTATTTAATAAAGTTATATCTACAGATGTGAATGGTTATTTTACGTTTAAAGTGAGCTATGCAACTATATTTCCGTTTATGATCTATGCTGAAAAACAGAATTATATACTGGGAAATTCGCTTATTTCAGGACCAGCTCAAGTTAGAGCAGTTGGGCTAACCATGCAGAATGCAGCAGTTAGTATTAATGAAACAGGTGGTACTCTCACAGCGAACTCAGCAGAGAGCGTTTCGGGAAAACCTTTTGAAATGGTATTTCCGGTAGGATCGCTGGATAAATCGGTAGGGCTATCGGTTACTCCATTAGAAGATTTTTATTTTATGTATGATGATGTTTCTTCCAAATCCACAGGAGGTTTGATAGATCTGGCTACGGTTTCTGTAACTCCTTATGGCGAGTCATTTCTGAAGCCGGTTTCTTTGTATTGTCCGCTTCCTTTCTCAAATGATAAAGGTACGCAGTTCCCGGTATTACGATATGAATCATCCTCTAACACATGGATTAATACAGGAAAAACTTTGGTGGTTGATGAATCAAAGACTGGAGGACATGTTGAGATCACTCAAGGTGGTATTTACTCAGTCGCATGCGAAGGAACTTTCACTGAAGAAATAGCTTCCCAATCATTTTTATCTTTATACACTTGTCAGGGAGATTCACCACTGGTATGGCAGGCGCATATTGATTATCCTCAAGGATTGCCATCCGGCATTTCTGAAACGTGGCTGAAGAATGCCGTTTCACATAATACTGTTATCGGAGGTCATGTTAGTTTTCTTAAGAAAACTTCAACCTCTATTGTTTGTGATGCTTACCAACCTGGCTCTTCAAATCCTATTCCATCTGATGAAATTCAAATTCTGGGATCACCTTTTCCTTGTCCATCTGGTACAAGCCCGCTTTTTCTGAATAACGGGGTTACAATTAATAACAGAATTATTAACAGTGTACTATCCTTTAGTTGTTACACAAATGGGATAAAAGTAATAAATGAGGTTTCAAGCAATGAAACCATTGATGTTCCTATTCAGGTTTACCTGTATCAATGCCCTCATGATCAGGGAGGTGGAAAATAATCATGAATCAATTATTGCGCTTTTGCCTGATAATTGGTTTGATTGTTTTCATTTCCGGTAAACAAACCGTTTTATCTCAGGAGTCTGCTCAATCTAATAAAACAAGATTTGGTTTTCGATCGGCTGGAATTTCAGTCGGGTGGTTTAAACCAGCGATGAAATACTGGAATTCCACATATTTTACGGACAATAATTGGGAGAATAAATTCAAAGGAACATTTTCTTATACAATTTTTTTTGAATTGAATCTTGTTAGTAATTTGCGTTTAAAGGCTTCTGGAAGCTACTGGAGTGAAAAAGTAAATTCAGGTGTAATCCCTTTAAGTGAAGTCATGGGCTCCGAGCAATTAACTACCTCGTTGACATTCTTTAGCGTGGATGTAATTTACAGAATGAGTTTTCTTTCATTTGAAAAATTTAGCCCATATATTGGGATTGGTGGTAGTTTTGTACTAGTGCAAAATAAGCTAATTCGCTCGCCAGAAGGATCCACGGAGGAGCAATTAATTAACAAGGGGCAGGATGTTACTGGAACTGCTATTGTGGGCATTGAACGAAAATTTGGAAAACATTTTGCAGCAGCAATTGACTTCAGATATGTGTTCGGAAGTTATTCGCAGGAGATGACAGATGTTAATAATATTGTCACCAGTCATCCAGTATCCCTGTCAGGCCCTCAGATCGGAATCAATCTTTACTACGTTTTGAAATAACTAATGTGCCTTTTGCACCGCCCCTTAAGGTTATTGGTTTTCATCGCCAGCATAATTTGGTGCTTTCCGTTAATTATTAATGGACAGTCATCTTCAGGAATTCCTGGTTATATTCGTATTCCCACAGCTACGCTGAATTGTGATGGTACATTTTTCATTGGAACGAGTTTTTTACCGAAGCAACACCTTGAATATACTTTTTATCAGTATGACGTGGCTACTGCTTTTGTTAGCCTTACTTTTTTACCTTTCGTCGAAGTAGATTTTAGATTCACAAGGCAACTTAACCTTCCTTCCTACAACAATCACGTTTCGGACCGCATGCCGAGCATTCGTGTACGACTTTTCAAAGAGCGAAAATGGGTCCCTTCAGTCCTGATTGGAGTGCATGATTTTCTTACATCCATCGAAAGCGGCGATGCTCGTCATTTTCAGTCGTCATATCTGGTTATTACAAAAGGATTGTACATTCGGCATGCTGAACTTACTGTTGAAGCAACTGCTGGTTTTGGCGCAGACTGGCTGGTGTCGCGGAATTATGAACTTACTGGTTTTTTCGGAGGATTATGCCTGAACTGGAAAAAGGTAAAATGGGCCAATTTAATGGCTGACTATGACAGCGAGGTTATTAGCGTTGGGTTGGAGGCAATTTGTTTTAGTCACCTTTTCATTAAAGGAGGGATTGTGAATTTTGACTCATTTACGGGTTGTATCAGTTATCACATGTTTCTCAAAAATTAATTCCGAATTATAAAACGATTTGACATTTATTTGTCAAATCGAGAGTTAGCGATATTGTGAGAATTGAATTTTTATATACGGGGATAACCCTGTTTTCTCTGTGCCTGTATGGCATTATTATGGTTGTATTTACCCGTGGTTTCTTCTCAACTGTTAAAAATTCGGGCATACCACAATCTTCTTTTTTGCCTAGTTTACCATTCCGTTATTTCACAGTTTCGGTTATTATTCCAGTCCGTAATGAACAAGAACATGTTGTTCGTATTTTGGAGGAAATGAATAATCAGGATTACCCGGTTAACCTAATGGAGATAATAGTGAGCGATGATAATTCGGATGATGACACTATGGCGTTAACCTCACACTATTCCTGTAAACATCCCTGTTTTCCACTCGTTTTGGTTTATTCAAATGATTTGAACATTGCAAATTCAGGAAAAAAGCAAGCTATTATTCGTGCCATTGCCCGTGCAAAGGGTGAGGTTGTGATATGCACGGATGCCGATACATGGCATTCAGCAAGCTGGGTGAAAACGATGGCTAACAGTTTTAGGTTTACAGAAATAAAAATGGTGTTAGGACCTGTGGTTTTCAGAACTGGAAAAAATTTATTGCAAAAGATACAGGTATTGGAATTTATGGGAATTATGGGGGCTACCTGCGGTTCAGCAGCGATTGGATACCCAGTAATGTGTAATGGCGCTAACCTGGGATATAGGAAAAGCGCGTTCGTTGAGGTTGGCGGATATTCCAGTAACCTTAAGTACGCATCCGGAGATGATCAGTTTTTAATGAGTTCGGTAAGGAAACGATATGGCAAAGGATCAGTAGTTTTTTTATTCGATTCTCTTGCAATTGTTCAAACAGAAGCAGAAAGTACACTTATTGGATTTCTGCAGCAACGGTTCAGGTGGGTATCAAAAAGTCAAGGTTACCGGGATCAGGGAGTCATTTTAGTGGGCGCAGTGACCTTGTTTACTATTTCAATTCTTTTTTTTGGAATGGTTTTAGGCATTTTTCTTCGCCCCATTCTATTAATTGCCTTTATTTTGTGGTTGGTGAAAATTGCGCTTGACTACCCCATAGTTCACATCATGGTTAACTTTTCGGGGAAACTGGAAAAACCGGGCTATTATGTGATTTCTCAGTTTTTCCAACTGATTTATGTGCCTGTGGTTTCCCTTGTCGGATTAGTTTTCCCTAACCGTTGGAAGGGTAGAAGAATTTAGAACCGTGTATCCAATTCCTTTAAGATCACTTCAGCGATATTAATGTCGAAAGGATAAGTGATTTTAATATTGGTTTTTTCTCCTTCAACGAGATGGATTATTTCTCCCATTTTCTCAATCACAGTTGCATCGTCTGTGAATGACTCCTCAAAGTCCGCTTTATATGCTTTTTTTAGTATCTCTCCATGAAATATCTGCGGGGTTTGAATTGTACAGTAACAGTTACGGTTGACATGACGGTTCCAGGTTTCGCCGGTTATTCTTAACGATTCAGTGACAGGCAGCATTGGAACGGCATTTCCGTAGAAACTGGCCGAGGTGAAGGAACGCGAAATAAGTGTAGGTGTGACCAGAGGTCGAGCGCCGTCGTGAATTGCAACAAGTTGATCGTTTCTGATCATTTCAAGAGCATTTTTCACAGAATTAAAGCGGTTTTCTCCACCTTTTACTACAATGTGCTGCTGCGTAAAATGGTACTTTATACATAAATAGCTCCAGGTTTCGATATAATCAGAAGGGAGTACAAGCACGACAAAAATCTTGGGAAAAGCCTCTACAAAAGCATTAATCCCGTGCATCAAAATAGGTTTATGCGCCAGAAGCATAAATTGTTTTGGTACACAGGAATCCATTCGGATTCCTTTTCCGCCTGCCACGATAATGACCGACTTTTTCAAAAAAACGTAATTAGAGAATGAGCATAGGATTGCCGTATGTAAAGAAGTTGTATTTTTTGTCGACGGCTTCCTGATATGCCTTCATGAGCAGGTCATACCCTGCAAATGCAGCAACCATCATCATCATTGGCGATTGTGGCAGATGAAAGTTAGTAACCATGGCATTAGCAATACTGAAATCATAAGGTGGAAAAATGAATTTGTTAGTCCAGCCACGGAAAGGTTTCAGGTTTCCTGCAACAGTTACGGATGATTCGATGGCCTTCATGGATGTAGTTCCCACAGCCACGACACGACCTTTATTTGCCATAGAACGATTTACAATCTCAGTGGTTTCGGGTTCAATGATCATTTCTTCTGAATCCATTTTATGTTTGGTTAGATCTTCAACATCTATGGTGCGGAAGTTTCCAAGTCCCAAATGGAGAGTGATTTCGGCGAATGAAACACCCTGAAGTTCTAATCTTTTCATAATTTCCCGACTAAAATGAAGTCCTGCGGTGGGGGCCGCCACAGCGCCTTCATGTTTGGCGAAAATAGTCTGGTAACGCTCTTCATCCTCTGGTGTAGCCGAACGATTATGAATTTTCGGGATTGGGGTTTCGCCAAGCCGTTGTATAGTTTTTTTAAATTCGTCATAAGGGCCGTCGAAAAGAAAACGGATAGTACGTCCTCGGGAGGTAGTGTTATCAATGACTTCGGCAACCAGCGAATCATCGTCACCGAAATAAAGTTTATTGCCAATCCTGATCTTTCTTGCGGGATCGACTAATACATCCCAGAGGCGGGATTCACTGTTGAGCTCGCGGAGTAGGAAAACCTCGATTTTGGCGCCCGTCTTCTCTTTTTCGCCGAAAAGGCGCGCTGGAAATACCTTGGTGTTGTTGATGATAAAAACATCGCCATCGCCAAAATAGTTTAGAATATCTTTAAAGTGACCGTGTTCGATGGTTTGTTTTTTTCGGTCAATGATCATCATAGCTACATCGTCGCGGTTAACTGGCGGTTGGTTGGCGATCAGTTCTGTGGGGAGATAAAAACGAAACTGGGATAATTTCATGGTTTTCTGCCTGTTAGAAAAAGGCGGGCAAAGGTAATCATTTTTCAGGCAAATGTCAAGGTATTTATTATAAGATTTTAGTCAAACAGGTCTGTGATTTGTTCGCCCTCAGAAATTTTCAGATGATAACCATGTAATCCAACCTGCTTGGCACTTTCCACATGCACGAGTGTATCGTCAATGAAGATGGTTTCTGCAGGGTTTATATTGCTATTTTCAACCACAAATTCAAAGATTTCCATTGCCGGTTTTTTCAGCCCAATATTGAAAGAGAAGTAAGCTTTTTCAAATAGGGCATCGAAATCACGGTATCCATAGTCCCGTGTAAAATTATTAAGAAATTTAAGATAATGTATTTCATTGGAATTGCTTAGCAGAAAGATTCGGTAGTGGGTACGAAGCTGTTCGAGCAATCTTATTCTTGATGCAGGAATATCGAGCAGTAATGCGTTCCACGCATTGTTGATCTGATTGTCGGTAACCGGATTTGAAAAAAACTGCTTCAATTCAGTTCTGAATTGTTCTGGCGTGATAACACCTGTTTCGATTTTTTCAAAAAGTCTGGATGAAGCAGAGATGGATTTAGGAGTGTTGAAAGTTTTTAATCCCAGAGAGATAAATGCTTCTTGGGTTAGTTTAATATCAATATTACAGATCACGCCGCCGAAGTCGAAGATAAGATTGCGGAATTGGGAATTCGAATTTGGAAATTGGGAATTAGGAATTCGAAGTTTGGGTTTAGAAGGTTGCATATTTGGAAAGCTGTTATAACTGAATTGATTTTGCAAAAATCGTAAAAAATATCTATTTTTGTAGTCCTCAAATCAAATATCGTAATTTGAGAGGGCCCATAGCTCAGACGGTTAGAGCAGCTGACTCATAATCAGCTGGCCACAGGTTCAAGTCCTGTTGGGCCCACGAGAAAATCAGCCACTTACAGTGATTTATTGTATGTGGTTTTTTTTCAGATACTTTTTACATACAAATCCGGGATACTGTTAATTTGTCGTGTATTGTAAAATAGTCATTTGAGACAATATTTATAAAGGTTTTACCTCAAAATTTTGAATTAATTAAGAAATCTCGGAATAACCACCTCAACAGGGATATGAAGAACTATTCTTGTTAAACCTCGCCAACTTATCAAAGATTCTCTGGGTACAATGAGACGACAACCCTCTAATCACAGTCGACTTCATCTTTGCCGCATCATTGATAAATGCCTTCACCTCCTTAAAGGAAGAGGGGGGATTTATAAAACAATGTCTTGGTAAATGAGACAATTTCTTTCAATACCTGCTAGGTTTGTTAAAAAATTAGCGACAAATTAGCTTACTGTGAGGTCAGGAAATCTGAAATTGATCAAAAACACGAAAAAAAGGGACAACCTGCCCCCCTTATTTAAATTAGAATGATTAGTTGGAAAGAATTTATTCCTTTGCCTGGTTACCACCTTTACGATTCAAATAATCATTGAACGCTTGTTCTCCTTCCTCATTCCAGTACTGATCATAACGCCTCCATTTTGAACCATGAGCGTAATCCATACAAATATTACTATTTCTCATGTTAGACCTGTGTTTCCAATGTCCAAAATTGTGTCCGCCTTTGTTGTGCGAACCACCATGATGCAGGCTTCCGAACAGAAGTCTGCCAAGAATTGCCAGACCGACAGCCTGCCAGTACGTAATAACACCAAGTTGGAAAATGACTGGCATCAACCAGTTCCAGAGCCACATTACTACTGCACCGAATAGGCATGCAAACGCGATAAATCCAATAACTCCCAGTATTATCCATCCAATCTTGTGTCGCTTGCCACCACAACAATGTCTGTTTTCATATTTACTATCTGCTGTTTCCATGATTTTCATCTTTTATTGATTTAATAATATCTTGTGTAATTTTGAAAGAGCCCGGTGTTTGCGTGAAAGCAGTGTGCCGATCGGAACATCCCATTCCATTGATAATTCATCATAGGAACGCTTTTCAAATTCAGTTGCGATAATTACCGCCTGCTCATCAGGTCTCAATTGTAAAATGGACTGTTGCAGTATTTCCGGCTCTATGTTCGCGTAATCCTTTTCTTCTGCTAATGTTTCATCTGTCAACGTATTAAGTAAATAATTCTCGTTTTTTCTGTCTATAAAGTTTTCAATTGAAACTGTTCGCTGCTTTTTCTTTTGGAAATCGCTGATCTTATTCTTTACTGACCGATATATGTATCCAGTTAGGTTCCCGATCTGGGTATCCAGATCAAGTTTGTCAATCAAGCCCAGTGCAACGTCCTGAATGATGTCTTCCGGAGAAGCTTCATAATATCGTTCATCGAGATTCTTCCTGACGAAACCGACCAGCTTCTGGTACTCATTTCGGAAGAACCGATCCAACGATTTTTTCTGAAGTTCCTTTTCCATGATTTTATAGACGCGCTGGAGTGGTTTTATTGCAGCGAAAGAGAAAATAATATTCCTGATGGAGTGAAGATACTTGTTTTTGTAATGATTTCGATAATGAAAAAAGGGAAAAAATTGTGCCCCATTTCCGATAAAACCGAACAGGCTCAATCGCCGGATCACCTCAAGAAGTTGTTCCTTATCGAAACTTGTCACATTCTTACCTTGTCACCTCACTTCCCCGAATTTTCGATTATTAGCTGCACCACATCATAGTTAATCGCCTCAAACATCTGTTCCACATTTTTTGTGTACTCGGAGTTGTGGCTTATGATGGCGTTCTTTACCATGAATGCCTTGTAATCCAGGTTCTGGGCTCCATTAAGGGTGGCGAGCACGCATCCGACCGCACTCAGCCCGCAAAGGAAGAGGGTGTTGCTACCGGTGGCTTTGATAACCTTGTCGAGATCGGTTTTATTGAAGCCGTCGGCGTATGTTTTGAGCGACTTCGGATCAGTTGGAAGGATCTTCACCGTTTCTGGGTATTCAAACCCTTCCGTACCCGGTGTGACGCCGTTCTCTTCGCTTGTATGGTAAACCCTTATGACGGGATATCCGTTCTTGCGAAAGAGGTCGATCAATGCGTTGATGTATTCCATAGCCATCTCCTTGTCCGATGACATCATAGGCATAAAGGCTTTTTGGATGTCGATTACCAGCAGTGCGGGTTTGATCGGTTCTTTAGGCTTCTCGGTTTTCTCCTGTGGAAAGGTTGGAATAGAAAAGAACATTAGCAGGGTGGCGAGGATAGGGGTAAATATTTTCATGGTTATCGGTTGTTGGTTGATTCTTTTACTCGCTTCAAATATACCGAATTTATCCATTTATTGTACTGTCCGTTCATGTTGATTTTAAGTATCGATCAGAAGCTCCGGCTTTTCCAAGTATTATTGAACAGCGAGTTTGAATTCCATACCGGTCTTCGATGATTTCCGCTAAATGAAAGATTCCTTTGATTCCGTTAATTGAGGTGGTTCCTGGAACAATTAGAATGGCTACCATTTTTCACTTCCAGTTCTCCGGGTTTAACCGTTGGGAATTCAATCAATGGGGGTTAATTTTCAATGATATACGATGAAAAATAAATTTGAATAATTACAAATTACCTTCCTCCAGGCTTTCCAAAACTTAAAGTGATTTAAATAGTAGGGTATGGTCAACAAAACCTGACCTTTTATATAATCCCTTACCCGTTGTGAGGAAATTTCAATGGCATTACCTTACTGATAAAACGCGGTGGCAACGCCAGGCATTACCGCAGAAACCTGGGCAATTATCTTTTTCAGCTCCGATTGTTCTGAAGCGTTCAGATTTGTTTTTGATTTGAGCTGATCGTATCGCTCCAATAACGGATCTATATCCTTGACCAGCATGGCAACCGATCTGCCATGCTCCTCAAAAGTTTCGAGAGCAGTCTTTGATGGAGAGATAATTTCATTCAGACTTGTCGCGAATTTTGAGAAAAGGACGATAACCGGAGTGATAAGTTTGGCGAGAAACCCGCCAATGGTTTATACAATCTCACCAATCTGGTTGGCTGCCTGTTTCATGGCGCCGCTCCCTTTTGCCGCTGCCTCTGCCTGACCGCCATATTGCCGATTCACTTCCTGTAAAATAATGGACTGTGATCCTCCAGCCGGTTCGTTTCAGCCAGTTCAAAGATCATCTTTCTTTGTTCATCAGTGAACGACACACCCGATTTGCGTAAAGCGGTAAGGCTTGAAACCGGATCATTGAGCGCTTTGCCTAATTGGATGCTGGCAGCTTGCAGATCGCCATCAAGAACCGCGCTCAAATCCATTGCGGCAACCTGGGCTTTCAAAAAGGTCTCGCCGGCGATGTTGGAAAATGTGAGCAGTTGCGCCGTGGCTGAATTCAGAACATCCGCCCCGGCAAAGATCGTTGTGTTTTGCAGCCTGTCAGCCTCGTCGGTCAATTGTTTCAGACTTAATCCTGCTGTTCCTCCGGTTTGTTTAATAGCTTGTTCAACTTTCTGAATTGCACGTTCCTCTTCGCGGTATGCTTCGATTGATGACGCAACAAAGGATCCAATACCGCTAAATACTCCGGCGATAGTTTCATAAGCAGCCATACCTCCCGCAACAATACCGGCGAGGCTAAAACCGCTCATTGATTCCTGCATGCCTTTGCCAACCGACTGTGAGCCTTTCTTCAATTCCGCTTGACGGGCATTTACTTCGTCAAGTTCCTTTTTATATTCTGCAAATTGCTGGCTTTCCGGAGCCAGGTTGAGCAAAACTGCCTTGAGGGTTTTCGATCGTTCAGCAAGTTCTTTCATTGACATACCGGTTATCCCAATGGTATGCCTGATGGTTTCCGTTTCGGTTTCAATCTTACTCAGTTCCTGCTGCTTTGTTCCCAGCAGTTCCTGGTCAGATATTTTTTTCATCTCCTTGCGGAGCTCTGCCGCCTGTGTGCCCAACTCCGAAAGCCGTTTGCGGGATTCGTAGCCATTGATCACCAGATCAAGCTGTAATTTGTCAACTCTTAACATGATTGGTTACTTTGCTTATAATCTGCATGTTATGAAAAGGACAAAAAACGCCTCCGGGATGATCATCCGGAGGCGTTAAATTTCTTCTGGAAAAGGAGCGGAAAGGGCAAAAAACCCAAAAACGGGTTATTGCCATGGGAAGATTTTCAGCAGGAAAAAAGATGATAAAAAACGGGAATCACTGTTTAATTGGATTCAGAAATAACTGGAAATTATCCTTTTATCAGCTTATTACCTTGAAATCTTGTAATCGTTGATTAACAAGTCGGATGACAGGTTTAATTTACCGCTCAATTTCCGT
>JBAXRP010000029.1:0-26330 GCA_037131145.1 Bacteroidota bacterium | reverse complement strand
CTTGAAAATATAACCATTGCACTAAATAGTCTGGGACAAATGCTCAGCGAAGATCATCTTCAAAAATGGTTGCAACCCTATTCAACATTGATTGAAAGGCAATCGTCCCAAAAAACAATTGGCGTTGTGATGGCTGGAAATATTCCGCTTGTCGGCTTTCATGATTTTCTTTGTGTAGCGATAAGTGGAAATAAAATTCTCGTTAAATTATCATCCAATGATTTGAGGTTATTACCGGCCATTGCAGAACTGCTCATACTTCATAATGACTTTTGGAGGGACCAATTTTTCTTTACAACCGGCAGACTTGAAAAATTTGATGCAATAATAGCAACTGGAAACAACAAAACAGCAAGTTTTTTCGAGTACTATTTTGAAAAATTTCCTCACATAATAAGGCATAACAGAAACAGCGCGGCTATCATATATGGTAATGAAACATCTGAAACACTTGAAAAGATTGCAACTGATATAATGCTGTATTTTGGAATGGGATGCAGAAGTATTACCAAAATTTATGTTCCTGCTAATTATCATTTTACCGCATTAATAACCGCTTTGGATCGGTACCGGGAAGTTGCCAATCATCACAAGTATCGTAATAACTATGACTATAACCGGACAATTTTTCTTCTCAATCAGATTTCTTTCATTGACGCCGGGTATCTGCTATTGACGGAAAATCAGGCTTTATCATCAAGGATTGCAGTTCTGCATTATACATATTACCAGCAAATTGAGGATGTTATTTCTGAAATCAATGCCTTATCTTCAGATGTTCAGTGTGTAGTCAGTGATATTCCGCTAGATATTGGTTCAGTGCAACCTGGTGAAGCGCAGCGTCCTTTTTTATGGGATTACCCAGATAAAGTTGATACCATGAAGTTTTTGCTGGAATATTAATTTGATCGCTGGCGACGAGGATTTTAATGATTAAATATGATTGTTGCATCTGTGCGCATCCTAAATTATCTGCTTCACATCGGTTCAATTTTTGCTTTGAAAATATCTTTGGAAATCAAATAAAATTTATTAATTTTGCACCCTCATAAAAATATCCCGTTATAATGAAAAAAGATATTCATCCCAAAGACTACAGATTGGTCGTGTTTAAAGATATGTCGAATGATTATGCGTTCCTTTCCAAATCAACCGTAAATACCAAAGAAAAGATTATTTTCGAAGATGGTATAGAGTATCCGGTGGTTAAACTGGAAATTTCGCACACTTCGCATCCTTTCTATACCGGAAAAATGAAATTGGTTGACACTGCCGGTCGTGTTGATAAATTTAAAAGTCGTTATCAGAAACATATTGACAAAAACGCAGCTAAGTAAAATAATCAATATTATTTTTTAAAGAGCCTCCGTTTTTTTGCCGGGGGCTCTTTTTTTATTGGAAGATTTTTTTACATTTGCATATATCATAAAAATCCGATTCATTATTAAACCTGTTGTAACATGAACTATATTCTCTTTGATGAAAGTATCGTAAGAACCAATTTGCTGCCATTGACTTTTGTGCGTCCTGTTGCCGATATCAGAATAGGAATTTTAACCATCAGAGAGAAATGGGAAAAACGATTAAAGGCGACAACCTCCACCTTGACTGATAATCATCTGGCGACAAAGTACCCTATTATAAAGGAGGCTGAAAATATTCTTATCAATGGGTCAATTTGTCCCAATGATGAAATTGTTCTGGCTGTAAAAAACCTGAAACCAAATCAGACCGTAGTTTATAATGATACGATAATCGCTTTACATGTTACGGAAGAGGATCTTGACAGGATTGGCGATGCATCATCGGAAGGGATTGAAGAGATCTCCATCACCGACGCTCCCTTGAAAATAAACCATACCTGGGAAATTTTTTCAAAAAATGAGATGGCGCTGGAAGATGATTTTATATTACTGACAAAAGGCAGAAAATCACAACCGTTGAGTGATTCCAACCGCGTAATTGGCGGCGACAGGATCTTTGTTGAGAAAGGCGCAACAGTTGAATGTGCAATTCTTAACTCATCAACAGGACCGATATATATTGGTAAAGATTCAGAGATAATGGAAGGCGCAGTTATACGCGGGCCTTTTGCCCTGTGTGACCATGCCCAGGTTAAGATGGCTGCCAAAATTTATGGACCCACAACCATTGGTCCATATTGCAGAGTTGGTGGTGAAGTAAATAATTCTGTCATCTTCGGTTTTTCAAATAAAGCCCATGATGGATTCCTTGGTCACTCTGTTATAGGTGAATGGTGTAATATTGGCGCTGACACCAATACGTCAAATCTCAAAAACACCTACGACACAGTTCGGTTATGGAGTTACGGCAAGCAGACTTTTGTCAATACACATTTACAGTTTTGCGGACTTATCATGGGCGATCACTCCAAGTGCGCAATCAACACGATGTTTAATACAGGAACTGTGGTTGGAGTGAATGCAAATATTTTCGGTTCAGGGTTTCAACGTAATTTCATTGCTTCCTTTACCTGGGGCGGAACCGCAGGCCATACTAATTACAGCATTAAGAAAGCTCTTGAAGTTGCAGAAATGGTCTTTAAACGCAGACATTGGATATTTGATGATATTGAAAAGGATCTTTTAACTAGTGTGTATAATCTGACCCTGAAGAATAAATACCTTTAATTCCTGTATTCAAATTGCTGGCACATTAATTGACATTACCGCGATTCTGATAGTTATCAGGGTTTGTGACATTTTGACTTTTACCAGATATGGAGAATTTATTGGAAACCGAAAAATGGATGTTTTCTGATTTGATGGATTCAGAAACCGAATTTATCCCACTATTATCAACAGAGGATGAAGAGGCAATGAACACTGAAGATGTTCCTGAGTCTTTACCAATCCTTCCATTACGCAATACTGTGCTATTTCCCGGCGTGGTTATTCCCATAACGGTTGGTCGTGACAAATCAATTAAACTGATCCGTGAGTTTTATAAAGGAAGTCGGACTATTGGCGTTGTTTCACAAAAGGACGCCATAATCGAAGATCCTGAATTTGGTGATTTGCATACGGTTGGAACGGTTGCACATATTATTAAAATCCTTCAGATGCCCGATGGCAGTAACACTGCAATCATCCAGGGCAAACGCCGTTTTGTTATCAGAGACCTCATCCAGTCTGAGCCTTATATCGTCGCTACTGTGAGCGCTTTGGAAGCCCCGGTGATTATTCCAAGTGACAACGGAGAGTTCAATGCACTAATTTCGTCGTTAAAAGATCTCGCTATCCAGATTATCACAAAATCACCAAATATCCCTTCCGAAGCGGCTTTCGCCATTAGAAATATTGAATCTCCCTCATTTCTGGTACATTTTATCTCCTCAAATTTAAATGTCGAACTTTTAGAGAAACAAAAACTTCTCGAAGTCGCAGACCTTTCTGAATGTGCCCACCTCGTCTTAACTTACCTCACCAAGGAATTGCAGGTTGCCGATTTAAAACAGCAGATCCAGAATAAGGTAAAAACCGATATGGATAAGCAACAAAGAGATTTTTTCCTCAATCAGCAGTTAAAAACTATCCAGGAAGAGTTGGGAGGTAACCCCAACGCACAGGAAGTGAATGCATTGAGAGAACAGGCAAAGAATAAAAAGTGGTCGAAGGAAGTTACAGATGTATTCGAAAAGGAAATGACTAAACTTCAGCGAATGCACCCAATGGCGGCGGAATATTCAATTCAGACAAATTATCTTGAAACGTTGGTACAACTGCCATGGGATGAGTTATCTACCGATAACCTTGATCTGGAGCATGCCCAGATTGTTCTTGATGAAGATCATTACGGACTCGAAAAGGTTAAAGAAAGAATTATCGAATACCTCGCAGTGATCAAACTGAAACGCGATTTGAAATCTCCTATATTGTGCCTTGTAGGTCCTCCGGGAGTGGGAAAAACTTCACTCGGAAAAAGCATTGCCCGCGCCCTTTGTCGCAAATATACCAGAATGTCGCTCGGTGGTTTACGCGATGAATCTGAGCTCAGAGGGCATAGAAAAACTTACATCGGAGCTATGCCAGGACGTATTCTGCAAAACCTGAAAAAGGTAAAAACTTCCAACCCCGTTTTCGTTCTCGATGAGATTGATAAAGTAATGGGAATGAATATAAATGGCGACCCTCAGGCTGCTTTGCTTGAAATTCTTGATCCTGAACAAAATGTAGCATTTTATGACAATTACCTTGAAATAGACTATAATCTTTCGCGGATTATGTTCATTGCCACTGCCAATACACTTGCAACCATTCATCCTGCGTTACGCGATCGTATGGAAATCATTGATATTCCTGGATATCTCATCGAGGAAAAAATTGAAATTGCAAAGCGTCATCTAATCCCAAAACAATTGAACGAACATGGGGTTAAAAAGACTCAGGTGATTTTTACAGACGATTTGATCAGGAAAATTGTTGAAGACTATACTCGTGAATCCGGTGTGCGTTCACTTGAAAAAAGTCTGGCAAAGATTATCCGCAGCAAAGTTAAATCAATAGTAACCAACGAGAAATTTGCGAAGAAACTCGATGAAGCAGACCTGAAAAAAATTATGGGAATCCCAATTTTTCAGGCTGATAAATATATATCAAATGATGTGGCAGGCGTTGTTACTGGACTTGCATGGACTATGACCGGAGGTGAAATATTATTTGTGGAAGTTAGTCTGAGCAGAGGTAAAGGCGATTTAACCCTAACCGGTAACCTTGGCGATGTGATGAAGGAATCTGCTTCCATTGCTCTGGCTTACCTTAAAGCTCATTCTGAAGTTTTTAGCATTGATCCGGAAGTTTTTCAACATTGGAACGTGCATATCCATGTTCCCGAAGGAGCCACCCCAAAAGACGGCCCTTCGGCTGGAATTACAATGTTTACAGCCCTGGCGTCGGCATTTACACAGTATAAAGTGCGTGAACGTCTCGCTATGACTGGCGAAATAACTCTTCGCGGAAAAGTTTTACCGGTAGGTGGAATAAAAGAGAAAATGCTTGCTGCAAAGCGTGCCCGACTTACAGACATCGTCCTTTCCAAGGAGAATAAAAAGGATATCGAAGAGATAAAACCAGAATATATTAAAGGTTTAACGTTCCATTTTATTGACGAAATGTCGGAAATTAAAAGTCTGGCGTTACTTAATGAACGCGTCGGGAATCCATTGAATCTGAATTATACAAGTAAAAAACCGTAGTTAATTCACAATCATCCGCTTTGTGTCGCTGAAGTTCCCGGATTCCATCTCTATGAAATAAATTCCCGCACCTAATCCCGGATTATCATAAGTAAACCGGTATAAACCAGGCGTATGTCTGCTGTTTACCAGGACGCTCAATAACTTTCCATTACTGTCGAAAGCCGATATTTTAATGTTTTCTTCCATAGGAACCTGGTATGAAATGGAAGTGGAAGAATGGAAAGGATTTGGTTCATTCTGATGAAAAATAAAAGATAAGAGTCCTCCGGGTTTGCCAATATTGTAAATCGTTGCAGCTTGTTTTAAAAGTATATTCCTGTTCGGATCAAATGATAAGCTACCAGGTTTTTTTGAAAATGAAAAAGCAAATGTCTGGTGGTTTTCATCATTAATAACAGTTATAAGGGAATCTGTGCCATCCAGGAAATTAATCAGTACCTGAACAGGCATTTTGAAGAATCCTGCATTGGTTTGGGTTTGATTAACGAGCAGAACAATTTTCCATAAACCTGCGCCGATACTGTCAATCTGAAAAGTATTTGAATATTCAGGGTGATTTGCTCCGTAAACCCATTCATCAAAAAACCATGTCATATCTTTACCAGCAGTTTTGCTGACAGTATTCACAAAATCTTCGGTAAAGGCATTTTTATACATCAGGTTTGGGTCAGAGGCATAATCGCGTAGCGCCTTGAAAAATAAAGAATCACCCATCACGTACCTGAGTTGGAAAAGTACACACGCTCCCTTGTTATAGGAAATTGCCTGGTTGTATAGGTAATTGCCGGAAGGCGTATTAATTGCCCAATCAGGATGATACAGGGGCCAGCCTGGATTTGACGCAAGGTAATAGTTTGCCAGATTGTCCATACCAGACTTGTACGCATTAAAACCCTCATTGTGTTCAACCCACAGATTCTGACAATATGTGCCAAAACCCTCATTCAGCCAAATATCTGCCCATGTTCCGCAGGTAATCATATCGCCAAACCATTGATGTGAATGCTCGTGGGCAATCAGATTTAAATCTGAGTATCCATTTGGCTGCAAACTAACCAGACTTTGATTCTCCATTCCACCCCAGGGAAAAATAGTGTTTAGGGTGGCAAAACCGATTTTCTCAAAAGGATAATCGCCGAATTTTGAAGCGAAAAAATCAGTTAAAGGAATAATGCAACTATCTATCATTGCCACATTCTCATCGGGTTTATAATAGATTAAGATGGGAATACTGTCGGATGGATCAGAGAATTTTGGATAGAATTTTTGCAAGGTTTCAAAATTAATTTTCGAGGAAAATGTAATCAAGTAGGTCGAAACCTGCATATCCGACTTCCAGTGGTAGGCAGTAGTATCACCGGTAACTATTGGAGGTTCAACCATTAGTCCTGTACTTCCAAGTTGGGCAGGCGATTTAACCAAAGCTGTCAGTTCCCATGTTGCCTTATCCGAAGGTCGATCCCAGCATGGCATCCATTTACGAGCTCCTTCCGGCGGCGAGTCGGTAAATACCGTTCCATAGTAAGCATAGAATCCTTTGTCATTAACGTTTTTATGACGATAATCAATATGAATATTTATTATTTCATCCGGTTGATAGCTCCGATCAAGATTTATATATAAGGTGTCAGATTGATGCATGAAGGAGACCCCTGAAAGGCTGACAGAATCAACTTCAATAGAGCCGCTAATGGCATTAAGTTTAATCTGATTCAAACTTGAATCAACCTTCAAAGTAATGATCTGCTCCGCTGAAAACGATCTTGGATAGGGTGATACAAAACATTGATATAAATCTACTTTCAAATTGTATTTTAAAACATCATAACTGTGCTTTGTGTAGAAATGAGAAGTATCGGCAGGAGGGCGGAATAGATGGGCTGCATTAACAGGCGAGCCAATTCCTGCCGAAATTGCAAGTATGGCTAAAATAAGAAGCGCTCTCATTTAATTATTTTACAATTACCATTTTTTTATGCAGTACCTGTTCGCTTGTTGTGATTGTGTAAATATATGACCCCGGAAGAAAATTCTTGCAATCAACCATAACCTCATGTTTACCCATTTTTTGAAATTCGTTAACAAGCGTCCCAACAGTGTTTCCATTCAAATTATTCAGTTCAAGACGAACATGTGATGATTTGGGCAGAAAATAGGAAATCATGGTAACATTTGTTGCCGGATTTGGTGTATTCTGATACAAAAACGTTTGATTTTTAATTGATTCCATAAAATCGGTTCCAACCACAGTGCCACCTGCTTTAAGGACAATCTGCTTGTCGGGATCAAATACGAGGGTTACCGGGCGTTTATCAACTGTCCATGAAAAACTCTGATAGTTCACATCATTCATAACATGGTAAGTAGTGTCAGTTCCATCAGAAAACCGAACCATAACTTCAACGGGCATTTTAAAAAAAGAAGCATTGGTTTGAACCTGTTTCATGAAAAAATTCACTTTCCAGAGGTTATTTCCGACTGATTCGAAGTTATAAGTATTCTGGTAAACAGGATGGTTGGGTTGATAAATCCATTCATCAAAAAACCAGGTGTAATCATCTCCGGTAACCGCATTTACTTTACCAATAAAATCAGGAATAGTTGCAGATTTAAACTTCATATTGGTATCAGCGCAATAGGATTTTAATGTTGCAAGAAACAAGGAATCTCCAAGAACATATCGTAATTGGTGCAATACACAGGCGCCTTTGGTATAGGTAATGGCATAGTTAAACAGCACATTTACAGAAGGCGTTGTCACCGCCCATGAAGGTTCTGAAATTGCCCAGCCAGGATTCTGTGACAGGTAAGTGCTTGCATAGCTGTTGATAACTGATTTATAGGCAGAGTAACCGCCATAACTTTCGTACCAGAAAGGTTCAGTCCAGGTTGCAAAGCCTTCATTGAGCCAGATATCGGCCCAGGTGGCGCAGGTTATCATATCCCCGAACCACTGATGCCCAAATTCATGGGCGGCAAGTCCTTCGTCCCAGCATCCAGGGCAAATACTTGTCAGCGTTTGGTTTTCCATTCCCCCCCAGGCGAAATCGGAATTTAATGTTGCAAATCCGTTTTTATCAAAGGGATGTTCGATAAAATTTTCTGAAAACCAGTCGGTCATTGCAGGCATTATAGAGCTTACCGGAGTAGGATTTTCACCGGCGTTGAAATAGAAACGCAACGGGATGCTGTCAGAGGGAGCGCTTAATTTATGCCAGTATGAAATGTTCAGTTGATAGTTTACTTTGGAGGTCATCACCACGAGGTAAGTAGCCACCTGTTGATCCGAAATCCAATGATATGTGAGAACATCACCAGATATGGTTGAATCGGCAAGCCGCCCGTTGGAACCAAGTTTAACTGTACTTTTAACCTTTGCCGTAAGATCGAGTAAGGCTTTATCGGATGGTTTGTCCCAACATGGAAACCACCGGCGCGCGCCTTCTGGCTCACAGTCGGTAAAAACAAAACCACTATTCACCCAGAATGAATTATCCTGAACATTATTATGACGATAGAAAATTTTAACAGATGCAGTTTCACCAGGCGAATAGGTTCCGTTAAGCTGAATTGTGAGAATGTTATTAGCATGAACAAAGGATAGCCCATCCAATTTTACTGAGTCTATTACCAAAGAATAGTTTTCTGCATTGAGTTTGATGGAGTTCAGCGATGAGTCAATTCTGAAATCAATGACAACCGAACCGCTGAAACTTTTAGGGTAGGGGGGGCTGTAACAATTGTAAAGATCGAGATCAAGCGTATATTTAAGCACATCATAAGAATGTGGGGCAACTACATTTGAGTTAAATGGCTTTGACATCATGGTTTTCCCCGATGATTTTTTCATGGAACAATATGCCGAACCCGACATAGACGATAAATTCTGAGCGCTGGAAATGAAACAAATAAACAGAAAGGTGAACAGAGGTGTAATAAAACGTGTCATGAAGTTTTGGTTTTGGAAATGGTTGGTTACAAAATTAATCATTTTTTTGAAGCCGTTATGGAATTGAATTTAATCGAAAAAACTGATAATTTTGCGAAGAATTCCATGAGACATACTTCTTTCATTTTCTGTATCCTTCTTTTGTTTTCATGTGCTGAGCGTGACAAACAAGCAGGCAAAACGGTTTTCCGTTATAATGAGGCTGCAAACATTACTACTCTCGACCCTGCGTTTGCCCGCGATCAAACTATTATCTGGGCAACAAATCAATTGTTTAATGGACTTGTTCAATTAGACGACCATTTGCAAATCCGTCCCTGTATTGCAAAATCATGGAAAATTTCTCCCTCCGGATCTGAATATTTGTTTCACTTGAGGAATGATGTTTCTTTTCACGACACTCCTGCTTTTCCACAAGGCAAAGGTAGGAAGGTAACTGCGCGTGATTTTGTTTTTTCGTTCAACCGGCTCGTTGACCCTGAAGTTGCCTCTCCGGGCGCCTGGGTTTTTAATTATATTCAAAAATCAGGCGACAAACCAGCATTTGAAGCCATCAATGATTCCACGCTTCTTATCCGACTTTCTCAACCATTTCCACCTTTCCTTGGTTTACTCAGCATGCAATACTGTTCAGTGATTCCTCATGAAGCGATTGATTTTTTTGGATACTCATTTAGAAGTAATCCAGTTGGAACTGGTCCCTTTCGCTTTAAAATTTGGCAGGAGGGAGTGAAACTTGTCCTTGTAAAAAATCAGAACTATTTTGAAAAGACAGGAGATGAAAAACTGCCTTTCCTCGATGCTGTTGCTATCACTTTTATCCCGGATAAACAGACAGCGTTTCTCGATTTTGTGAAAGGGAAACTTGATTTCATTTCCGGTATAGATCCTACCTATAAGGATGAACTTTTAACCCGTGATGGGAAATTGCAGATCAAATATAAGTCAGTTATAAATCTGATTACGCAACCTTATCTCAATACCGAATACCTTGGATTCATGGTAAATCCTTTGAAAAATAACGGGAACAAGGCTTTACTTGACAAGCGTGTCAGGCAGGCTATTAATTTTGCATTCGACCGTGAGAAGATGATCAGGTATCTGCGCAATAACATCGGGACGCCAGGACTTTACGGTATTACGCCAAAAGGTTTGCCATCTTTTGACTCCACAGTAATCTTTTATCAATTCGATCAGGCTAAAGCCAGACAATTGCTGAAAACTGCAGGATATCCTGACGGCAAAGGACTTCCGGTTATTACACTAACTTCTACTTCTGATTATCTCGATATTTGCAAATATATCCAGCGCCAGGTATCGTCATTGGGGATTGAAATGAAGATTGAAGTTAGCGCTCCCGCCGCAATGAAAGAGATGAAGGCGGAAGGAAAGTTGCAGTTTTTCAGAGCTTCATGGATAGCGGATTATCCCGATGCCGAAAACTATCTCTCATTGTTCTGTTCGTGGAATTTTTGCCCGACAGGACCAAACTATACCAATTTTTCCAATCCGGATTTTGACCGATTGTATGAAAAATCTTTAGTAACTATTGATGATTCAGTCAGGTATATTTACTATCGCCAAATGGAGAAGATAATGATGGATGAAGCTCCTGTAATTATACTGTATTATGATCAGGTATTGCGGTTTGTCCGAAAAAATATTCAGGGTTTGGGAAGTAACCCGATGAATCTTCTAAATCTTAAGTATGTCAGAAAGTTATAGTTAAGCCATCAAAGGCAAGTTTAACATTAGATGGCAGTTCCTGCTCAACATCGTTGTGAGCGCCCAACTGATGGCTTATGTGAGTAAGAAAACCCTGTTCTGGTGAAAATTCATTCATCAGTTCCAACGCTTCTGAAAGGTTAAAGTGCGAATAGTGTTTTTGCTTCCGTAAAGCATTTAAAACCACGACTTTTGATCCTTTGATTTTTTGCTTTTCTTTCTCAGGAATATAAACAGCGTCAGTAATATAAGTCAAATCCTCTATCCTGAAACCAAAAACATACTGCTCCTTTCCGTAATGCAGAGACTTAATCGGCGTTATATCTATGTTGTTGAGCTTAAAAGACTTGTTTGTAATCGTGTGCAAGGCTATTTCAGGAACTCCAGGGTATGGGTTCTTGGTGAAGGCATAAGAAAATTCCTTTTTAATAACTCGCTGAACCTCCCTGGTTGCGTAAACATCAACTGGTTTTCGGGCAAAATAGTTGATTGCGCGCACATCGTCAAGTCCACCCAAATGGTCTTTATGACCATGAGTTATAAGAATTGCATTCAGGGATACGATATTTTCCCTCAGCATCTGTTGACGAAAATCCGGGCCGACGTCAATGATAATCCTCTGGTTTTCAATCTCCACAGCAACCGCTGTCCTAAGACGTTGATCACGGGAATCATCTGATATACAAACCTTGCAATTGCAACCTATCACCGGAACGCCCTGAGATGTTCCGGTACCAAGAAATGTTAATTTCATCCGGCGCTAATTTGCGGCAAAGATAACATGGTATAATATGTAAGAAACTAAAACGTTATTTCTTTTTCATTCATTGCGGAATCCGCGGAAATTGCATGATTCTGATGAAAACTGTATCTTTGTAATCAATTTAAGAAAATAGCTGATAATATGATTGGTAAGTTAAGAAAGAAAATAGGTCAGTACTATTTCAAAAAGGAAAATTCTCGGGTTGAGCGTCAATGCCAGATGACAAACCTGAAGGATGCCAGGAAAATTGGCATTTTATATACGCTTGACGATGTTCCTGATTATGAACTGGTTTCGCAGTTCGTTGCTCAGTTGCAAGGGGAACATAAAGAGGTGAAAACCTTGGGTTTTGTTAAAAACAAGAACCTGGTTCAGCGATTTTTACCAAAATTGTCCTTCGACTTTTTTTCAAAACGCGATCTCACCTGGTTTTATAAACCGATACATAAACAGGTGCGCGATTTCATTGAAAGGGAGTTTGATCTTTTGATTGATCTTAGTCTTTATGACAGCTTTCCGTTAAACTATATTTCCGGTCTCTCAAATGCCTTATTAAGGGTTGGGAAATTTTCGGAGGAAAATACTGATTATTACGACCTGATGATAGATTTGAAACCTTCTATGACCTCGGAGGAGTATCTTGGACAAATACAGCACTATTTAACCGTTATAAACAAAAATGCGAAAAGGTTATAAAAAATTCAAAGGTGTTGGCGTTGCCATTGTAACCCCCTTTAAAAAATCAGGAGCCATTGATTTTGACGCTTATGAAGCCATTCTTAATCATGTAATTAAAGGAGGCGTTGATTACATAGTTGCATTAGGCACTACCGGGGAATCAGCCACTGTTACAAAACCGGAAAAGAAGGCGTTGATAAAATTTACAGTTGAAAAGATTAACAATAGGGTTCCAATCGTTGTGGGTATTGGCGGAAATTGCACCTCCGATGTTATTCTGGCAATTCATGGAACTCCTTTAAAAGGAGTTGACGCAATTCTTTCGGTTTGTCCATACTATAACAAACCACAGCAGGAAGGAATTTTCCAGCATTATAAAACGATTGCCGAAGCCAGTCCCGTTCCAGTTATTCTTTATACCGTACCTGGGCGAACCGCCAGCAATATCAGCGCTAATACTACCCTGCGTCTGGCAAATGAATGCCCGAACATTGTTGGCATAAAGGAAGCATCCGGTAATTTTGACCAGATTTTTCAGGTTTTAAAAAACCGTCCCAAAGATTTTCTCGTGATTTCAGGCGACGATGGATTAACGCTGCCATTGATAGCAGCAGGCGCCGACGGCGTTATTTCAGTTACTGCAAACGCTTATCCAAAAGAGTTCTCTGATTTGGTTCAGAAGTGCCTTGATGGAGATTTCAAATCGGCGCAGAGCATTCATTATAAATTGATTGACTTTACTAATACTCTCTTTGCCGATGGAAGTCCCGCTGGAATTAAAGCGGCTCTCGAAATAAAAAACCTTTGCAGCAATTATTTAAGGCTTCCGCTTGTGCCAGTTAATCAGGATGTTTATACACGTATTAAAAATCAGGTTGATTTAATTTAAAAATAGGATGAAGAATCTGTTTATTTTTTGCAGGATCGCACTGTTTGTCATTTTTCCACAGATTTTTATTGCACAGTCTGTTGATCAGAAAAAATCTGATAGCATTTTTAACCAGAATGGCGAGATATATTTTAAATTTCACATTCAGGATGCTAAAGAAATAAATACTCTCACAAAGATTATTTCTATTGACCAGGTCAAGGGAAATGAAGCGTTCGCTTACGCAAATCGTAAAGAGTTTGCCGACTTCCTGGGGTTAAATAAATCTTTTCAAATTCTGAAATCGCCTGGAACCCTTCTTAGTAAACTTGAGCTTTTACCCAACCAGGGGATTCAGCAGTCAAAAGATAGAACGCAATGGGATTTTTATCCAACTTACGAGCAGTACGTAGATTACATGGCAGGCTTTGTAACTAATCATCCCAACCTGTGCCGACTTGACACAGTGGGTATATCCATACAAGGGCGTTTGATACTTGCGCTGAAAATCAGCGATAATGTTAACCTCGAAGAAGCCGAACCACAGTTCCTTTATACTTCATCAATACATGGCGATGAGACTACCGGCTATGTGCTGATGCTCCACCTGATTGATTATTTACTTTCAAATTATGGCATTGATCCTGAAATCACCGACATTATCAATACAACCGAAATCTTTATCAATCCGCTGGCAAATCCTGATGGGACTTATCATGGCGGCAATAATTCGGTTTACGGCGCCGTGCGGTACAACGCCAATTCCATTGACCTGAACCGGAACTTCCCTGATCCTAAGGTTGGTCAGCATCCGGACGGAAATCTATGGCAGGTTGAAACCATAGCATGGATGGACTATGCCTCTATCAATCATTTTACGATGGGAGTAAATTTTCATGGAGGAACAGAGGTTTTTAACTATCCCTGGGATACATGGTCGCGATTAGCTGCTGATGATAACTGGTGGCAGTTTGTGGGAAGAGAGTGGGCTGATACCGTTCATATTTACGGTCCTGCCGGTTATTTTACCTTTATGGATAACGGAGTTACAAACGGATATGCCTGGTACGAAATTAATGGGGGCAGACAGGATTACATGAATTACTGGCATAATTGTCGTGAGGTAACACTCGAAATATCTGATATTAAGACACTTCCTGTCAGTCAGTTAATTCCATACTGGAACTACAACTATCGGTCCTTTATGAATTATCTCAAAGAATCTCATTATGGTTTTACCGGAATTATTACCGATACAGTTACAGATTTGCCTGTGGCAGCCAAGGTGTTTATTCAAGGGCATGACAAAGATTTTTCGGAAGTGTATTCTAAGTTGCCCTCAGGATTTTATACCCGACCTATCTATGAGGGCGTTTATGATGTGACTTTTTCCGCCCAAGGATATTTCCCAAAGACTATCAAAAACGTATCTGTATCAAAATGGACTTCAACTCCGTTGGATGTTCAGCTACGTCCGCTCACATTCGATGCGCAGGACAAAGTTGTAAATGCGATGCTGGTTTATCCAAATCCAACGGATGGCAGGTTTCGGCTTGTTCTCCCTGAAACTCCGGTTCATTCATCATGTTCCATTCAGGTTCTTAACATGATGGGAAATATTATTTATACTCAGAAGTTGAATCCTGGTCAGGGACAATCAACGATTGAAATTAACGCCGTCGATCTTTATGAGGGTCTTTATTTTCTGAAATTCAATTCAGGATACAGGATTTATCTGGATAAACTGATAATCAGAAAATGATTGATTTTGGATTAGATAGTCAATCTGATTCCAATTCCAAAAATTATCCGAAAAAGCAAATACAACATCACGGTTGCAATTAGAAGAAAAGCTCTAAACCGGATTTTACGGGGATCTTCGTCAAAATACAAGTCCTCTATACTTACACTTCGAATAATTATCGGAATCAGATACAGGATCATAGAGGCATTGACAGCAACATCGAATATATTGATTTCGGGTAATTTAATCAGAAAAATCATGATGTTGCCCAGAAAAAAAGGCATGATGAACTGGCTCAGGATAAATCGCATTTTGTAGGATTTCCGCAAATCGTTAAAATAAATATTTGCTGAAAAAAGCGAAACTCTTGTAAGAAAAAAGCCTGTTGTAAACATAATTAAAAAGGCGCTGATCGTGAGAATCAGTTTACCTGTATCCATAATAAACAGGTAGAGAATAACATAACCAAATCCCTTGTTCATTATAGCTCCTACAAGGATTTCACCGAAACATCGTGTAAGCCCTTGAAAAAGCATCCACAACATAAACAAACGTAACAAGCCTGTTTCTGCTGCCACTCTTACATAAATGATTATAAAAATAACTGAAAGGATAAGCATAATCAGCGGGCCACTGCTGAAGACGATGTTTATTGAATCAACCAGCCAGTCTTTTCCGCGGATTATATAATCCACGCCGTGATAATATAATGTAACAGAAATATTGCTTGCCAGTGCGGCTATGGCGGTAATAAAAAGGGTTAGAATGTATATTACAAGGTAAGAAAGCAGAAAGAGAAAAAGAGAGTTTAAAGAAATAATCTGGAATGTTCTTGCCGGAAAATCAATTTTGCCCGATTCTTTCTGTGCAGGCAGGGTAAAAAGCGTCCCCTTTCTGGCAATGAATCTGATTTTCCGATACCCCCGATATAAACTATTGCCGCTGTAACTCTTTTTCGACATGATTAAAATTTATCAGCGAGGGGAGGAAACGTATCCTTCGAATACACCTCAATATCCAGTTTTTTTCTGATTTCGGCGAATGCGTTAATGGTTGTTTCTACATCCTCAAGAGAATGTGCTGCGGTTGGAATAAGTCTCAGCATGATAACACCCTTAGGAACAACCGGATATACTACCACTGAACAGAAAATTCCGTAATTCTCACGTAGATCGGCAATAACCTGAGCGGCTTCCATAGGGCTTCCTTTCAAAAAAACGGGCGTTACCGGCGACTGGGTATTTCCAATGTTAAAACCATTGGCTTTTAATCCTGATTGTAACGCTTTGACAATTGTCCACAGTTGTTCCCTGAGTTCGGGTCGGGTGCGAATCATATCAAGCCTTTTGAGAGAGCCTATAACCATTGGCAGAGGTAGCGATTTTGCATAAATCTGCGAACGCATGTTATAGGTAAGCGCTTTGATAATCCTTTTTTCGCTGGCAACAAAGGCGCCAATTCCTGCCATTGCCTTGGCGAAGGTGCCAAAATAAACATCAACGCCGTCCATTACAGCCTGAGCTTCACTCGTGCCTGCGCCGGTTGTTCCCATTGTTCCGAAACCGTGGGCGTCATCAACCAGTAATCTGAAACCATATTTCTCCTTGAATTGCAAAATCCCTTTGAGGTTACCCAAATCTCCAGGCATTCCAAAAACGCCTTCGGTAATTACCAGGATACCCCCACCGGTTGAGTCGGCAACCTTACGGGCATGTTTGATTTGATTTTCAAACTTTTCAAGATCGTTATGTGTAAAAACAAACCTTTTGCCAATATGCATTCTAAGTCCGTCAAGGATGCAGGCATGAGATTCGGAGTCATAAACCACTACATCGTGACGATCAAGCAGCGAATCAATAATTGACACCATGCCCATATATCCATAGTTAAGTAAATAGGATGCCTCCTTATTCTCAAATGCAGCGAGTTCCTGTTCAAGGCGCTCATGATATTTTGTTTGTCCCGACATCATACGGGCGCCCATTGGCGCTGCGAGACCAAACTGCTTTGAAGCTTCCGTATCAGCCTCCCTTATTTCGGGATGATTAGCTAATCCAAGATAATTATTCAGGCTCCAGACTAAAACAGGTTTGCCGCGAAAATACATGTGGCTTGAAATATCACCTTCCAGTTTGGGAAATGAAAAATATCCGAAGCCCTGATCGGCATATTGTCCCAACGGTCCCATATTACCGGCAACTTTATCGAAAATATCCACGTTTTTAGAGATTTTAATGAACACTTAGTGAATTGAATTTTAGCCTGCAAAAGTACAAAAAACAAATACTTTTTTACACTCCTATCCGTTACATAACGGTTACATTATGATAATTCTGTCAAATGTTGTATTTTTGCAAAATGAATTACAGAGTCCTCGCCATATTTGGTTTTAGCCTCCTATTTTTCTTTTCCTCATGTAAATTTCAAAAGATACTGAAACATGGATCGGTTGATGAAAAATATGAAGCCGCAGTTAAATTATATGAAGAAAAGGACTATTCGAGGGCGCTGCAACTCTTTGATCAGTTGACCGGAGCCATGCGGGCAACAGACAAATCGCAGAAAATAGCTTATTATTACGCGTTTTGCTATTATAATCAAAAAGATTACACAATGGCGTCATATTATTTGAAGCGTTATTCAACGAGTTATCCGAATACTCCCGAAGCAGAGGAATGTATGTTTATAAGCGCGTATTGTAACTTCCTCAGCTCGCCGGAATATAGTCTCGATCAAACTACAACTTATGAAGCGCTTAAAGATTTACAGTTATTCACCAACACTTATCCAAAAAGTAAACGGGTTTCAGAATGTAACGATCTGATGGATCAATTGCGGTTTAAACTGGAATTGAAAGATTACAAAATTGCGAGATTGTTCTATCGAATGGAAGATTTTGCGGCTGCAATTCAGTTGTTTAATAATATATTGAAAGAATTTCCCGACTCGCCTCATAAAGAGGAAATCCTTTTTCTCGCTGTTAAATCCTATTACCGTTTTGCCAAGGAAAGTATTGAGGAAAAACAAAAAGAACGGCATACAAAAACGGTTACAGCCTATAACGATTTAATTGCCCAATACCCTGAAAGCCATTTTCTTTCTGAGGCGAATGATATGAAAGAAAAATCAAAAAAAGAACTCGAAGCCCTGGTAATCAGGGAACAGCATAAACTTGACAAAGAAAGTTCGAAAATTCAATCAATTAAATAAAACTGTTCAGATGGATTATAAGAAGATTAAAACAGATGTGAACGCAGTTACCAGGAATATTGAGGATTTTACGATAGGTACAAATAATATCTATGAAACTGTAGCTGTACTATCCAAACGGGCAAATCAGATCGGACTTGAGATCAAGGAGGAACTCAATCAGAAATTATCTGAATTCGCCACAAGCAATGATAACCTGGAAGAAGTATTTGAAAATCGCGAACAAATCGAAATCGCCAAATACTATGAACATCTTCCAAAACCAACTCTTATCTCGGTTCATGAATATCTGAATAGCGAAGTATATTTCCGAAATCCACATAAAGAAAAACCTGAGGATTTTTAGTCTGCCCGAACTGATTTATGCTCAAAGGAAAAAAAATCGTTATCGCAATAACAGGGAGTATCGCCGCTTTTAAAATTCCATTGCTGATAAGGCTATTGGTAAAGGAAGGAGCAGATATTCAGGTCATTATGACCCCGGTTGCCACTGATTTTGTTACCCCTTTAACATTGTCAACACTTTCGCAACGTCCGGTTATTATTGATCCATTCACCTCTGGAACCGGTGAATGGAACAACCACGTTGAACTTGGACAATGGGCAGATGCAATGATTTTTGCTCCTGTTACTGCAAATACACTTGGTAAAATGGTTAATGGCATTGCTGACAACTTTGTGTTAACAGCTTATTTATCAGCGAAGTGCCATGTTTTTATTGCCCCTGCAATGGATCTCGATATGTATGGCCATCCTTCTACTCAAAATAACATAAGGATTCTGAAATCTTATGGCAACACCATAATTGAGCCTCAGATAGGAGAACTTGCCAGTGGTCTGACGGGTCTTGGAAGGCTCGAAGAACCCGAAAAAATTTTACAGATCGTCTCAAACTATTTCGTTCACAAACAGGATTTCATAAAAAAAAAAATACTGATAACGGCTGGCCCGACTTATGAAAAAATTGACCCGGTTCGTTTTATCGGAAATTTTTCCACAGGTCAGATGGGATTTTCACTTGCGCATGAAGCCGCAGAGCGTGGCGCCACGGTAACATTGGTTGCAGGACCAACTTCTCTCGAAATATCAAATCCGAATATTAATAGAGTAGATGTCGAATCTACTGACGAAATGTATGCCAGGTGTATCTACTTTGGACATGATTCGGATATTATCATTATGGCAGCGGCTGTTGCCGATTACAGTGTTGTTTCACAACATATTACAAAACATAAAAAAAGCACAGCCCCGCTATTCCTTGAACTTAAACCTACCATTGATATTTTAAAAGAACTTGGCTCTGCCAAAACAGAGAACCAGATTCTGGTGGGTTTTGCATTGGAAACAGAAAATGAAATTGAAAATGCTAACCAAAAACTCGAAACGAAAAATCTCGATTTTATCGTACTTAATTCCCTGAATGATAATGGAGCTGGTTTTGGATTGACAACCAATAAGATAACGATTCTTAATGGTAAAGGAATTGTTCATCAGGGCGTTCTGAAAACCAAGCAGGAAGTCGCTTCCGATATATTGGATGTTATTCTGAATAAATAGATTTTTTAATCATGGCAACTATGAAACTAATTCTGATAACCCTTCTTATTGGTCTTTCCACAATTATTTCTCATGGGCAGGAACTCAATTGCATGATCAGTATCAATACTACTAAAATTGAAGGTACTGATAAAAAAGTATTTGAGACCTTGCAGAATGCTATGTACGAGTTCGTAAATAACAGAAAATGGTCAAACTATAATTTCAAACCTGAGGAAAAGATTGAATGTACTATGCGTATTACCATCAATGAACGCCTTACCGCAGATGAATTTAAAGGGACCATGAATATTGTTGTGCGAAGGCCTGTACTCAACAGCGCTTACAACTCAACAATTTTAAATTCAGTTGATAAAAATATTCAATTCAGATATGTTGAATACCAGCCACTTGATTATTCAGATGGTACCTTTACGTCCAATATAACTTCCTTGCTTGCTTATTATTCTTATACCGTTCTGGCATTTTATTTTGATTCTTTTTCTCAGAATGGTGGAAACGCTTTCTTTGAAAAAGCACAGGAAATTGTAAATTCCGCCCAAAATACTTCTGAGCCCGGATGGAAAGCATTCGACAGTGACAAGAACCGGTACTGGCTAGTGAATAACTATCTGAATCCGGCAAATTCGGGAATCAGAGATTTTGCGTACAAGTACCACCGGCTTGGTCTTGACCTGATGTATGATAAGGTTGACCAGGGAAGAACCAGCGCTACCGAAGCCATTGAAACCCTGCAGAAGGTTTACAACTCCAAGCCCAACCTTTATGCCCTGCAACTAATTTTCGATGCAAAACGCGATGAATTTGTAAATATCTACGGCGATCAAAAAGTGGCGCCAATGGAAAAGACTACAATTGTTAACATTCTTCGCGAAATTGATCCGGCAAACAGTTCAAAGTATCAGACTATTTTAGGCTCAAATTGATTTCTGAAAAGTTTTTCAACGACAAACACCAGTAAACCGATGCTTGCCCGCTTAACTATTAAAAATTATATTCTGATTCATGAACTGGATATAGACTTTCCGCCAGGATTTTCAGTAATCACAGGTGAAACAGGTTCAGGAAAGTCAATTTTACTTGGCGCTATGGGTCTGATTCTTGGTCAGCGCACTGATGCCGGAGTGTTACTCGATAAATCGGGAAAATGCATTGTTGAAGGGGTCTTTAACATCAAAGATTATAACCTCGACCAGCTTTTTTCGAGTAATGAACTTGATTATGATAACGTTCTGATTGTAAGACGAGAAATAAACCAGTCAGGAAAATCCCGCGCATTTATAAACGATACCCCCGTTACCCTTTCATTGTTAAAAGATTTTGGAGACAGATTGGTAAATATCCATTCGCAAAATGCGGTTATCACATTAAATAATGCAAATTTTCAGCTTGCCGTACTCGATAATTATTCGAATTTGCAAAAAGAGGTGGGCTCATATAGACTGAAATTCAACAGGTTCAGTGAAATGTTGAAGCAACTATCAACGCTTAAAAATCAGGAATCAATAGCCTCCGCAGAGCGGGATTACAATAAGTTTTTATTGGATGAACTTTCTGCTGCCAACCTTGCAGAAGGTGAATTAGCAGAACTGGAAGATAAACTTAATATTTTGCGCCATGCGGAAGAGATTAAAAGTAACCTTTATTTCGCTTCGTCGCTCATTGCCGGCGCGGATTCCAATATACTAACCTTGCTTTCTGAGACCATCCGTGCAATTTGTTGTGTTGAAAAGTTTAATACCAAATTTAAACTATTAGCTGAGCGATTACAGGTTAACTATATTGATATTAAAGATTTATCAACAGAAATAGCTATTTATGAAGAACAGGTGGATATAAATCCGGAAGAAACCTCGCGATTAACACAAAGGCTGGATTTACTTTACCGGTTGTTGAAAAAGCATCAAAAGCAAAAGATTGAGGAATTGATTGCTCTAAGGCAAAGTATTGAATTTAAAATCAATAACATAAATGATTTAAACGATCAAATTAATTTTCTTACTACAGAAGTAAGTCAACTTGAAGATGAATTGCGACAACAGGCTGTAACGATTTCCTCCGATAGAAAAACTTCGGCTCCGAAATTCGAAAATGAAATCATCGGAATCTTATCCAGGCTTGGAATACCAAGCGCTCAATTCAAAATTGAGTTGCTTGCTTCAGATGATTTAACGAGAGATGGAGTTGATAAAATACGGTTTTTCTTTAGCGCCAACAAGGGCATTGAATTACGAGAGTTATCCCAGACTGCCTCCGGAGGTGAATTGTCAAGATTAATGCTGAGTGTAAAATCAATGATTAGCCAGAGAAATCTACTGCCAACAATAATTTTTGATGAAATTGACAATGGGGTTTCGGGCGACGTGGCAGGGAAAGTTGGCTCAATTTTACTTGCAATGGGGAGTAATATGCAGGTTATTGCAATCACACATTTACCCCAGATTGCCGGAAAAGGGAACCACCATTTTTGGGTTCACAAATCGGAGGAAGATAAAATAAGTAAAACTTTTATTAAAAAGTTAACCAAAACTGAGCGAATTGAAGAGATTGCTAAAATGCTCAGCAATGAAATAGTGACTGAAGCTGCGCGTTCAGCAGCGCATGAACTTCTTAGTAATTGACAAAAAACTATCATTCCTTGAAAACTGAAATTTCCAATATGTCGCACAATCTTTTAAAAGGTAAAAAGGGAATTATTTTCGGCGCTCTCGACAACAAATCAATTGCCTGGAAAATCGCTGAAAAGGCTTATGAAGAGGGCGCTACATTTACGCTGTCGAACACGCCTGTCGCTTTGCGCTTTGGAGAAATAAATCGGTTATCGCAACTTTGTAATGCGGAAATTATTCCTGCCGACGCCACCAGTACAAAAGATCTGGAGAATGTTTTTACCCGCTCGATGGAAATCCTTGGTGGAAAAGTCAACTTTGTCCTTCATTCGATTGGGATGTCATTGAATATGAGAAAACAGCGTGACTATGATGATGTTGACTATGATTATTTCCTGAAAACCATTGATATATCAGCGCTCTCATTCCATAAAATGCTCCAGGTTGCCAAAAAACTTGACGCAATTGATGAATGGGGGTCTGTATTGGCGCTTTCATACATCGCAGCTCAAAGAACACTTGTTGGTTATAATGATATGGCTGACGCCAAGGCTTTGCTTGAATCCATTGCGAGAAGTTTTGGATATATCTATGGTAGGGAGAAACATGTCAGAATTAATACGATTTCACAGTCGCCGACAAGGACTACCGCAGGTAGCGGAATCAAAGGGATTGACGGACTACTTGATTTTACTGAAAGAATGTCGCCGTTAGGTAATGCAACATCTGATGAATGTGCCGATTTTTCAATTGTTCTGTTTTCTGACCTTTCCAGAAAAATCACAATGCAAAATATTTATCACGACGGTGGATTTTCAAGCATGGCGATGAGCCTGAAAGCCATGACACAGTACAATAAATGTCTGGATGAAAATGATAATTTATAGCCATTCTTAACCGTGAGTTTTTTATCTTTGCCGCCCTCAAAAGTCAATATAATAATCAAATACGTATCTCGATGAAGATTTTAGTTTGTATAAGCAATGTTCCTGATACAACAACAAAGGTTAAGTTTGTTGACTCATTCAGGAAATTGGACACACAAGGAATCCAGTGGGTTATAAATCCGTGGGATGAACTTTCGCTTACACGTGCGCTCGAATTGAAAGACGATCCTTTAAATCATGTACAATCTGTTACCGTTGCCCATGTTGGGCTTGTAGGCGCTGAGCCAACCATCAGAAAAGCTTTGGCAATAGGGGCTGACGATGCAATAAGGATAAATGCAGAACCTACCGACGCCTACTTTGTGGCAGCTCAGCTTGCAAAGGTAATTCAGGAAAATTCGTATGATCTAATTTTTTGTGGCATCGAATCAAGTGATTACAATGGCTCGATGGTAGGCGGAATGGTTGCAGAATTTTGCGAATACCCAAGTATTTCATCTGTTTCATCAGTTAAAATTGAGAATGGACAACTCATTTTTACAAGGGAAATTGATGGTGGGAAGGAGGTTGCGACTATACCCACTCCGGTTATTGTTATCATCCAGAAAGGAATTGCAAAAGAACCTAGGATTGCGGCGATGCGCGGCATTATGATGGCGCGTTCAAAACCTTTGAAGGTATTAGAGTCATCGGCAGTGGATCCACTTACAGAGATCGTTGCCTTTGAATTGCCTAAACCAAGGGCAGCCTGCAAATTTGTTGATCCTGAGAATCCAGGTCAACTTATAGAACTATTGCAGAACGAAGCTAAAATCATTTAATTCAATTGTAACTCAAAAACGAAATATGTCAGTTTTAATTTTTGTTGAGAATTGGGACGGAAAATTTAAGAAACTTAGTTTTGAACTTGTCTCTTATGGCTCGAAGTTGGCAGAAATGTATGGTAAGGAGGTAATCGTTCTCTCCATTGGTATGGTTGAAAACAGTGAGTTGGAAAAACTTGGGAAATTTGGCGCCAATAGAATTATCAGCGCAGTTAATGACAATATCAACTGTTTCGACAGCAGGTTGTTTACATCAATCATTGCCGGTTTTGCCAAACAAGAAGGAGCTGAAGTTGTAATTCTGTCCAACAATAACGTCGGGAAAGCCATCGCGCCACGATTATCTGTAAACCTGAAAGCCGGACTTGGCGCCGGTGTAAGTAAATTACCAACAGGCATTTCGCCATTTGTAGTTTACAAAAAGGTATTTTCAGGGAATGCATTTGCTAATGTGACTATCAAATCAGCCATTAAGGTACTTACTCTTGCCCAGAATTCTTTTGAATTGATTGAAACTGAAAACTCAGCAACTATTCTGGAGGTTAATGTTCCGATTGATCAAACGATGATAAAAACCAGAGTTACCGAGGTTAATAAGCAAAGTGGAAAAATTCTGCTAACCGATGCAGATATTGTTGTTTCAGGCGGGCGTGGCATGAAATCTGGCGAAAACTGGGCTCCGATTCTGCAACTTGCCGAACTTCTCGGAGCAGCTACCGCTTGTTCCCGCCCGGTTTCCGATGAAGGTTGGCGCCCGCATGAAGAACATACCGGACAAACCGGAAAAATAATCGCTCCGAATCTCTATTTTGCAATCGGAATCTCAGGCGCTACACAGCATCTGGCAGGCGTCAGTTCATCAAAATATATTGTAGCAATTAACACCGATAAAGACGCGCCAATCTTTTCTGCCGCCCAGTATGGGATCGTGGGAGATGCAGGCAAGGTACTGCCAAAAATCGTAGAGGCGTTGAGGGAACAGAAGGGAAAATAGGCTTACAATGATAAAACAGGTTATTTTTGCTTTAACTCTCCTGAGTACCCTGTGTATTTTCACTTTTACAATTCACCGTATTTTTCAGTTTTTTAAATTAACGAGGTCAGGCTTTCCGGTAACAAATATTGGCAGGCGAGTTCTCATTATGTTTGACGTCGCATTTGGTCAAACCAAAATATTCAGACTTCCCATCATTGGTTTGCTTCATGCCTTGGTTTTCTGGGGTTTCTGTGTGATCGCCTTCGGAAGCATCGAAATGGTTATTGATGGGCTCTCCGGGACTGATAGGGTATTAAAGATCCTGGGTCCTATATACGATCTTATCAGCGCTTCGGGCGATTTATTCGGGGTGATAGTTGCAATTTGCATTCTTGTATTTCTGGCGCGAAGACTCTTTTTTCATATCAAAAGGTTCGAAGGTGTTGAAATGAAGGTTGTTTCTCATCTCGACGCCAATATAGCGCTTACGATGATCCTGCTTCTCATGGTATCACTTCTTGGGATGAACGCCGCCTATTGTGCCGGCGTGGCACAATCGTCAAGGCAGCTTGCAGGATTTTATCCGGTCAGCAACATTATCGGAGTTTCTCTTTCCAGATTAACGCTGGAACAAATTGGCGTTTTCTATGAAATCTGCTGGTGGTCACACATTCTTCTGATTTTCATTTTTGTAAACATTTTACCTTATTCCAAACATTTTCATGTGTTTATGTCTATTCCCAACGTTTTCATGTCAAGAATTGAACCACTTGGCAAATTGACGAATATGGATAATATTACCCATGAAGTAAAAATGATTCTTAACCCGAGCGCTTCATTTCCAGAACCTTCCGCAGAAACTCTTTCAGACAGATTCGGAGTCAAGGATGTGGAAGATGTTACCTGGAAAAATTATCTGGATTCTCTTTCATGTACCGAATGTGGCAGATGTACTTCCGTATGTCCGGCAAACATTACCGGCAAACGTCTTTCACCAAGGAAAATCATGATGGATGTTCGCGCTCGGATGAAGGAAAAAGGTCCGGGACTTATCCTGAACGGAAAAAAATTCAGTGATAATAAATCCCTGCTAAGAAATTATATCAGTGAGGAGGAGTTATGGGCATGTACAACTTGCAATGCCTGCGCAATGGAATGCCCGATTAACATCAATCATCCAACGCTTATTGTTGACATGCGCCGGTATCTCGTCATGGAAGAAGCATCTGCGCCTGGCGAGCTTAAGGCAGTATTCAATAATATTGAGAACAATGGAACGCCCTGGCAGTTTTCTTCCGAGGATCGCCTTCTGTGGACACATA
>JBAXRP010000028.1:0-26995 GCA_037131145.1 Bacteroidota bacterium | reverse complement strand
GTTCAAGGTTCAAGGTTCAAGGTTCAAGGTTCAAGGTTCAAGGTTCAAGGTTCAAGGTTCAAGGTTCAAGGTTCAAGGTTCAAGGTTCAAGGTTCAAGGTTCAAGGTTCAAGGTTCAAGGTTCAAGGTTCAAAGTTTAGTCCACTCGGAAAAGCCACTCCATTGAAAGCAGCCATGAAGCTGTCGCAAATTTTCTTATCATCGTAATAGTTTAAAATATTGTGTAGAGACTAATCTGAAAATTGAAAATCATATTTTTCACGCACAGACGCAGAGACGCAAAACATCAACATAAATTTATGTAATTTTTTGCCAATTATTTTACTGATTAAAGAGTATTTTCATTTTTGCTCATTCCCCGGTCCGGCTATTGCTTTATGAAGATAATTTTACCGGTGGAAACCACACCGCCGGAGCCAGAAATACTGTAAAATACCTCAGTGGAGGAGGGATGGCCGGTCAGGTCGACCTCCGAAACCTCATTTACCAACGTTTTTTCAAGGATTTTTTTCCCGGCAGGGTCGCTGAAGATAACCTTCAGCGGCAATGTTGCAGGATCATACACCCTGATGGAAAGCTGCCCGGTTGTCGGGTTGGGGAAAACCCTGATGAAAATATCGTTTGCCAGGCGCTCTCCCGTTCCCGTGGTGACAAAACAGGTGGAAAAACCGTTGAGAAAATACTTGAGGGTATCGTTTTCATGGAAGCAGAGCAGGGCAGGGTTGTCGCCAACCAGAGCACAGGAGCCGCTCTGGAGGACGCCGAACAGGCTGCCCATTCCTTCGACCCAGATGTCATGGCCAAGCAGGAACCCACCGACTGCGTACGCCGACAGGAAGAGCCGCGACCGTGTTTCCCCCGTCAGCAGCGTGGTGTTGTCTACTGAGTCAACGATAAAATATATCCCCATGGGATCGTAGAACAGGTTGACTGTATCGCCAGTCCGGGCGCTGAAATCATAGAGCAGGTTGTTGGCGGGCCCGCCAGCCCAGGTCATGTAGTAAACATGCCGGCTGTTGTCTTCCCTGATAAATCCGTCGGAGGTCCAGGTGGACTGTAGTGCGTCGACGCTTCTCCATACCTTTTTGTAAGTAAGACCGTTGATGGTGGTGTCTCCCTGGAATTTAACATAATCAGAATAAGGGATCAGTCCCGGGAAATAGTTATGGATCGTGCTCCACACTTTACCGGTTTCAACAAGCGGGTGATAACTCTGTCCCCATGTAAATGAAGCAGCGGCAAAGGTCAGGACGGCAAAAAGTAACCTTTTCATGGCGATGAAATTTCATCAAAGGTACTCACGAAAAGGCCATTTTGGTCATAAGAATTTTTATAATTCGCCAGATGATGGGAGAAAAACGAGTCTGAGTTTTAATGATCTTGATGCTGAAATGATCGGAGTATTCCCCGACAATATTAAATCCCTCCCTTCGCAAACCTTGAAATAAAGGTCAGATTTTATCTAATGAATAGATTTATCTTTATTATTTTTGGATTTTTATTGGAATTTACTATATTCGAAAACCATTATAAAAACAATTACTAATTACTTTCATTATGAAAAAAATAGCTCCAATCGCGCTTCTGGTTATTTCCCTTGCAATGACTGCCTGCTATTCTCTTAAGCTGTCAATTGTTAAAAAAGAAACGGAATACAAGATCAGCCTGAAGTATCAGTCATTTAATCCCGACTCCATCGTTAGAGGAAAACTATTGACCTACGAAAAAGTTGAAACCATCACGGCTGAGAATGTTAAACTTTTAAACCCCAACCATGAGACGGATCAATATGCAAGGAATGATATTGAAGTTTATCGTATTTACTACGGATCGCTTTACAACGGGAAACAAAAAGTGGCGCTTTCGGGACTGATTGCCTTTCCTAAAACCGATCGTCCGTTGGTATTTTGCCAGTATCATCATGGCACCCTCCTACCCTTTCCTTTCGAGGGTGGCATGGGCGCTACCGACGCCCCTTCCCTCTTCAGATTTGAGAAAAAGTACCACGATGGAGCGTTTGACCAGGTAAGGGCTCTGGGAATTTTGCCAGCCTCGTATGGGTATTTCGTCTCCATGCCCGATTATGCCGGTTATTCGATTTCACGGAATCTCGAACATCCCTACAATGTTGGCTCCGAACTGGCAGAGAGTTCAATTGATATGATCATTGCGGCGAAGAGTTTTGCTCAGAAGCTGGGAATTAAAATATCCAAAGAGGTTTACCTCACAGGTTGGAGCGAAGGAGCGGGAGCCGCCTACCATGTGCTAAAATTAATTGAACAGGATTATAACAAACAAATTGTTCCCGGCTGTATATCAATTCTTGCAGGCGCTTATACCATGACAGATCTGACTACCTATATCGCCATGCAAAAAAAATGTGATGAGGCTGAAATTTATAATTGGACGGTTTATTCCTACATCAGTTTCTCTACCGTTGATATTTCAGCGGCTTCCATTTGGAAATACCCTGTGGGAAACCAAATCGAAGCCATTGTCACCCCGTCAAAAAAACCAAAAGAAATTTTTCACCCCGAATTCCTGAAAGCTTTGAATTTCAATTTTCCCGACGACAGCATTTCGCAGAAATTTTTACCCGTAAGGAAGTTATTCAGCAATGACAATATTTGCTGCAACTGGATCCCGAAAACGCCTGTTTACCTGCACACCGGCGACAAGGATGGCATTGTGCCTGATTTTAACTCAAAGGTAGCTTACAAATTTCTGACAGAGAATAAGGCAAAAACCAAGTTGTTCATCTACAAGGGTGATAACCATTTTACCGTAGTTCCCAAATATTTTGTCAATCTTGTAAAAGAGATAGACTCCTGCAATACTGTGTTTTCAAAGAAATAATTCAGGTGAAACCATCAAGCTGACTTCCTCAAACTGATTTACTTTACCGGGTTATCTCGATAGAGATTATCGGATTGAGAGCCTTTTTATCGTTACAAAAAATAATTTATGTTTCTGATATTCCGAAAATCAATTCTGCTCATTTTTCTTCTCAGTCCTGTGTTATTGATATCGCAACAGCCGATATCACTCTCGCGATTCTTCAAAGGATACGAAAAATCTATCAAAGGCGGCGGCTTTCAATACCATTCCCCCCAACCGGACGTCATTTCCTCGCTGTTAGTCCGATCAATAGATTCGGTGCAATATATTGAATGGACTTCGGAAAAAATTCCATCAGAATATTCAGAATCTACGTTAAATCTGATTTGGATGTTCGGAATAGACGCCAATACCGACAGCCATCTTTTCAAACTTTATCTGAATGACAGGTATTGTCTGACTTTTGCAAACCCGCTGTCTTCCGATATCAAACCATGGAAGATTAAAGCCATAAACGGTTGCACACTTCAGTTCCGCCCTGTGGCGCTGGATAAATACGATGATCCGATGGGATACGCCATACTGAACGTTCCCTTATCAATGGTAATGAAAGGAAAACCACAGAGGATCCGAATTGTCGGGGAATCGAAAGAGAGCCGCTCCTGGTATATGACTTTCGAGAACGGCGTTGAGGAGAAACTAACCATTTCACAGCCGCCGGCGTTGATCAGAGGGAAGGATCAAAACTATTTGCAGTTGTTGTTCCAGTTTGTTAATCCTGGCGAAAAAGCTAACGGTTCACTGGAAATTCCCGGAATAACAAAATCAAACTTCACTCTCGAAACCGGCTTCAATGAAATTAAAGTTCTCATTCCTGAAAATACTCCGTCAGGCGAAAAAACCGCTAATATCTCTATTTATGGTAAAAATCAGGTTAGCAAAAAATTCATTACTTCGTTACCTCGCTACTTCACAATTTACCTTGTTCAGCACACTCATACCGACATTGGCTACACACGACCGCAAACCGAAATCCTTCCCGACCATCTCAGATACATAGATTGGGCTCTCGATTTCTGCGATCAAACCGATTCTATGCCCGATGACGCCCGTTTTCGCTGGACTTGTGAAACTTCATGGGCTGTTGGAGAATATCTGAAAACAAGGACGGAGGAACAGATAGAGCGGTTGAAACGTCGGGTAAAGGAGGGACGGATTGAACTGACAGGTTTGTTTCTTAATTCCTCCGATCTTTCTGATGAAACGATTCTTGCGGCAACGTTGCAGAATATCCGGTACTTCCGGGAAAAGGGCTTCCCGGTAAAAGCCGCTATGCAGAGCGACATTAATGGGGTTCCATGGTGTCTCGCCGATTATTTACCCGGAGCCGGGGTGGAATATCTGAACATGGCGCAGAATGCCCACCGGGCTCTTAAACCCTTTTTACTGCCCACCACTTTCTGGTGGGAATCACCTTCGGGCAACCGACTGATGGTAAACCGCCCCGAACATTATATGTGGGGGAATAGCCTTGGGATTCTAAGCAAACCTGAGACCTTTGCCACCGAGCTTTTTCGCCACCTTCAGAATATTGAGGCAAAAGGTTATCCATACAATCGTTATGCAATCGAATTCAGTGGATACCTTACAGACAATTCGCCGCCCTCAACCACTGCCTGCAAGTTGGTTGAAGAATGGAATAAAACTTATGTCTGGCCAAAGCTTCGGCTGGCGACGCTTTCTGAATTTCCAGACTACATGAAACGGGAGCATGGAAAAGAACTTCCTGTGATACGCGGCGCCTGGCCCGACTGGTGGATGGATGGTTTCGGATCGGCGGCAATTCAAACAGCTTACGCGCGAACCGCTCATTCCGACTATATCGCCAACCTGGGACTTATGTCAATCGCGGCAATCATGGGTATTCCGCCAAACAACCATATTAATGATTTGCTTTCACAGATTACAGACGACATTGCCTTCTACGATGAACATACCTTCGGCGCCGCCGAAAGCATTACCGATCCGCTCTGCGAAAATAGTGTAGTTCAATTGGCTGAAAAAGAGTCCTACGTTTGGAGCGCGGTTAAGAAAAATCGCATTCTCCGGGAGGAGGCGATGGGAAGAATCCAGCCATTACTTCCCCGTTCTTCATTGCCAACAGTGACGGTTTTCAACACACTCGGAACATCAAGAACCGGGAATGCATTGGTTTACATTGATCGCCAGGCGCTTCCGAAAGATCGGAGATTTACCATTCTTGATTTCAATGGCGAATCAATATCGGCGCAACCCGTCTCCACGCGTGAGGAAGGAACCTGGTGGATGCTGCACCTGAATGACGTCCCGGCGATGGGATTCCGAACTTACCGCATTAATGTCGCTCAGGAACCTTGTATGATTCCTTCCGAAAATCCTTTCGCCGGAGTTCTTGAAAATGAATATTACAAACTTACAATCGCCACTTCTACCGGGAAAATCAGTGGACTTTATGATAAAGAATGGAAAAAAGAGCTTATTGACAACAAAGCTCAGTATTGCGCCGGAGAGGTGATTTATGAGCGACTGGGCAGGAACCGCGGGCAACTGGAGCAATTCAGGCTTGATGAGTTTACCCGAAAGAGTTGGAATAATATCAGGATTAGCAATATATCCGACGGTCAGGTTTGGAAGTCGGTAACGCTGACTGGCGACCTACCGGAATGCGCCGAAGGGATTGTACGTTGTGAGATTCGGCTTTACCATAAGCAGAAGAAGATCGAATTTTGCTATTCCATGAAGAAACTTGCCGTTAACGACCCCGAAGGAGTTTATGTGGCTTTTCCATTTAAACTCGACGGAGGGAGGCATATCGCACAGGTTGCCGGCGGCACAATGGTTGCCGGGAAAGAGCAGGTCGAAGGCTCTTCATCTGATTGGCTGGGTATTCAGGATTTTGTTGCCTTGCGCAGCGACAGCGGGCAGATTGTTTTTGTTTCCCCTGAAATACCCCTTGTTCAGTTGGGGGATATAAATCTTGGGAAGTTTCTACGGGTGAGTAACCCAACCAATGGCTCATTGCTAAAAAGTGAGGGGTGGATGCTTTATCCTGCGTCGGGGAGTATTTTTTCATGGGCGCTGAATAATTACTGGACTACGAATTTTCTCGCCAGCCAGGAGGGTGAATTGAAATGGAGTTATCAGATTACCTCAGGATCCAATCCTTCGAACACGTTGGCAACTCAATTCGGCATGGAGAACAGGGTTCCAATGCTAAACCGGGTCTTTCCTGCCTCTGTCGCAAAAAGCGATGATCTTATTCCCCGGTCTTTCTTCAGGAGTGGAAGTAACGGCGTAGCCCTCGTTTCTTCGCGCCCGTCGTATGATGGCAAGGGTATTGTGATGCAATTCAGGGAAACGGAAGGCAGCAATGATTCGATCCCTATCGAAGATCTTCGCCTCTCTTCAATAACGCTGGCGAGAGCTGTTAACGCCATATCGGCAAAAGAGGTGAATGTGCTGGAAGAACCTTTGCGCGAGATTTGGAAACGAGATACGCTCACTGCGTTTCCATACCAGGGATACTGGCTGAAATTCACGCCTTACGCAACTCGTTTCCTGTTACTGGAATTGCCGGTAATTGTAAGATAACATTCCTGTCAATCTTTCAAGCATCTGACAGAATATCCAACAGTTTTTCCTGTTTCTCCACTTGCCGCATACGAAGAATTGAATGCAGCGCCAAAATAGGCGGCAGAACTTGCTGTTAGAACCGCCCTGGTTATTGTCCAAAAATTACTATATGAATTAATATCTCCAAATGTATTATTATATACGCCCCCTCCGGCTATTGCTGTAAAACCTGCCGAATTAGTAGCGCCTGAATTATATGGTCCCCAATGTACCGTACCCACTTCTTTCATATTCCCCCCCGCAGAAGGCGTACTACCCATCAGTGTAACTAGGCTGGCTGATTCTGCGGATGTTGGAATGTGCCAGCCTGTTGGACAGACTCCCTGAACATTTCCTGTTGGCAATGGATTCCAATGGGTTGTATTGGTAACGCCATTCAAATACTGAACCATTTCAGCCCATTGATATAAACCGCCATAAACATTACACCGGTTAATATCATTGTTATAACAATACTTTTCAATAATACCATTATCAGTTTGAGAAGTAGCGCCGGTGATCATAGTTCCCAGGTTTATATTTTCCCTGAGCCAGCATTGGGTGGTTGTGGAACCGATAAGAACGGTATTATACGTGATTCCGCCATGAACAACAGTTGGTATCCCCGGGCAGAATGTTCCGTTTGTATAAACAATCATATTAATTGTATTGGATGTAGCCGGATTACCGGAAACACAGATAGTCGCATTTGACGTCATAATACAAAGAATATTGTCATTATTGGCGGGTGTAGTATTGGTATAGGTATTGCCGGTTACTCCTGTAACAACGACACTGTTCTTTTTCCACTGATAAACCGGAGAGGATCCACCATTGACGGGCGTGGCAGTATAAGTGACCGAAGCGCCGCTTACAACAGCATAAGAAGATGCTGAAATACTAACGCTCACAGGAGATTGCGTATTGACGGTCATGGTAATTTGATTGGAAGTTGCCGCTCCTGATGAACAACTGATATTCGAAGTCAGCACACACACGATGGTATTGCCATTTATCGGAATATTTGAATAGGTTGCGTTGGTTGCCCCTGAAACATTTGTCCCATTCAACTTCCACTGATAAGAAGGAGACGTGCCGCCATTGGTCGGCGTTGCCGTATAGGTGACTGACAAACCGGCGCAAACTGGGTTAGCAGAAGCGGCAATTGACACACTGACTGGGGATACCGGAGTAACCGTCATATTGATCGTGTTTGAGGTTGCCGGACTGCCGGTTTTACAAGTCACACTTGAAGTAAGGATGCATAATATTGCTTCATTGTTTACAGGTACGTTTGAATACGTTGAGTTGGTTGCTCCTGTAACATTTGTTCCATTAACTTTCCACTGATAAGATGGTGAAGAACCACCATTTATGGGAGTAGCGGTAAAGGTGACAGAGTTACCCTGGCACGAAGGATTCGCCGAAGCTGCAATAGAAACACTTACTGGCAGATTAGGGTTCACAGTTAAGACGACCGAATTAGAAGTGGCGGGATTATTCGAGCTACACAATGCATTGGATGTAAGCAAACAGTAAACTGACTTGCCGCTGCTTGGCGCAAAGGTATAGATTGCATTGGTTGCGCCTGAAACAACTGCTCCATCCAAATGCCACTGGTATGCCGGCGAGGAGCCTCCGTTAGTTGGAGTGGCTGTAAAAGTAACCGAAGTTCCTGAGCAGATCGGATTTGCAGAAGCCGAAATGGATACGCTTACCGGAAACGATTCAGTTACGGTCATTGTGATTGAGTTTGATGTGGCAGGGTTTCCTGTTGAACATGCCATATTCGAATTAAGAACACATTCAATAGTATTTCCGTTTGCCGGAATATATGAATAGGTGGCATTGGTCGCCCCGGAAACATCAGATCCATTCTTTTTCCATTGATAAGACGGGGATGCGCCGCCATTAGTTGGCGTTGCTGTATAGGTGACTGAAGTTCCTCCGCAAACAGGGTTTGCAGTGGCGGCAATTAATACGCTAACGTTTACAGGAGGATTTACAATCATGGTAATCTCATTGGAAGTGGCAGGATTGCCTGATTTGCAGGTTAAACTTGAAGTAAGAATACAAGTTAATCTATCGTTGTTGGAAGGTATAAATGAATAAATCATATTGGTAGCGCCCGAAATATTTGTTTCATTCAACCGCCATTGAAAAGCAGGAGAAGAGCCGCCATTTGTTGGGGAAGCAGTAAAGGAAACTGAGTTACCCACGCAGGATGGATTCGCAGAAGCGGCAATAATAACGCTTACCGGCAGATTAGGGTTCACCGTTAAGACGACCGAATTAGAAGTGGCGGGATTATTCGAACTACACAATGCATTGGATGTAAGCATACAGTAAACCGACTTGCCACTGCTCGGCGCAAAGGTATAGATTGCATTGGTTGCTCCTGAAACAATAGCTCCATCCAAATGCCACTGGTAAGCTGGGGAGGAGCCTCCATTCGTTGGAGTGGCTGTAAAAGTAACGGAAGCGCCTGCGCAAATCGGATTTGCAGAAGCCGAAATGGATACGCTTACCAGAAACGATTCAGTTACCGTCATTGTGATGGAATTTGATGTTGCCGGGTTTCCGGTTGAACATGCCATATTCGAATTAAGAACACAGGCAATAGTATTACCGTTTGCCGGAATATATGAATAGGTTGCATTTGTCGCCCCGAAAACATCAGTCCCATTCTTTTTCCATTGATAAGATGGGGATGTGCCGCCATTAGTTGGCGTTGCCGTATAGGTAACTGAAGCTCCTGAGCAAACAGGGTTTGCCGTGGCGGCAATTAATACGCTAACGTTTACAGGAGGATTTACAATCATGGTAATCTCATTGGAAGTGGCAGGATTGCCTGATTTGCATGTTAAACTTGAAGTAAGAATACAAGTTAGTCTATTGCTGTTGGAAGGGATAAATGAATAAATCATACTGGTGGCGCCCGGAATATTTGTTTCATTCAACCGCCATTGAAAAGTAGGCGAAGAGCCGCCATTTGTTGGTGAAGCAGTAAAAGTTACTGAGTTACCCACGCAGGAAGGATTCGCAGAAGCGGCAATAATAACGCTAACCGGCAGATTAGGGTTCACCGTTAAGACAACCGGATTAGAAGTGGCGGGATTATTTGAAATACATGTAGCATTGGATGTAAGCACACAGGAAACGGGCTTGCCGCTGCTTGGCGCAAAAGTATAGATTGCATTGGTTGCCCCTGAAACAACAGTTCCATCCAAATGCCACTGGTAAGCTGGGGCGGATCCTCCATTCGTTGGAGTGGCTGTAAAAGTAACCGAAGCGCCAGCGCAAATCGGATTTGCAGAAGCCGAAATGGATACGCTAACCGGAAGCAATTCAGTTACTGACATAGTGATGGAATTAGATGTGGCGGGGTTTCCTGTTGAACATGTCAGATTCGACGTAAGAATACAGGCAATAGTATTTCCATTTGCCGGATTATATGAATAGGTTGCGTTGGTTGCCCCTGAAACATTCGTCCCATTCAACTTCCACTGATAGGAGGGAGATGTGCCTCCATTGGTTGGTGTGGCTGTATAGGTGACAGAAGTTCCTGCGCAAACAGGATTGGCTGAGGCGACTATTGATACGCTGACCGTTTCAGAATTATGTACTGTCATTTTTATTTCATTGGATGTGGCGGGACTGTTGGTTTTACACATCTCACTTGAAGTAAGAATGCATATTATTGCTTCATTGTTTACGGGTACGCTTAAATAAGTTGAGTTTGTTGCTCCGGTAACATTCGTTCCGTTAACTTTCCACTGATAAGCTGGTGATAATCCTCCATTAGTTGGGGTGGCAGTAAAGGCGACAGGGATACCCTGGCAGGAAGGATTCGCCGAAACAGCAATAGAAACGCTTACCGGCAGATTCTGATTAATTTTCATGGTTACTGGCAATGAAGATGCCGGATTAAGAGCGCAAGGCGTACTTGAATGAAGTACACATGTTACAACGTCGTTATGAGCCGGTATATAACTATAACTTTGAGCGTTTGTTCCAACTTTAATACCATTGATCTTCCACTGAAAAAAGGGATTTGTTCCGCCGTTCGTTGGCGTTGCCGTAAATGTTACCTCAGCTCCGGCGCAAATCGGGTTTACAGATGGCGTTATGATAACGCCAACCGACGAATGGGAAGAACATGTGTCTTTTATACATCGCGCTGAAAAACCCAGGTCGCTGTTTGCGTATATTAAATCTCCTGCCGCCGAAGTATTATGCATTTGCACCGCTCCAAACCCTGAAGAGTAAATGGAGGACGTCCATATATTTGCCGTTAATCCCACCGCCGGGAATGTACCGCCTGCGGAGCGCTGTGAGCCGGGCAACCCGGTAAATCCGCTTCTGTTGCTCGCGTCGGTGTTGGGTGAAAGCCAATGCTCAAAGCCCGATTCTTTCATTTTCCCTCCGGACACACTTGTTCCTCCCAGAAAAGTGATCAGAGCAGTAAATTCATTAATCCCGGCAACATGCCAACCATCGGGACAAATACCTTTTCCCTCGCTTATGTTCACGTAAGCCATTAGTTCATTCCATTGATAAAGTCCGCCATAGATATTGCAATTTGCTTCAAGGTTGTTGAAACAATACTTTTCGATTGTATCGTTATTATCGGTTTGTTCCTTATTACCATTGATTCGGATCCCGATATCCAGATTCTCCTTGAACCAGCACCGACTTCCGATTAGAACAGTATTGTATGTTTTTCCTCCATAAGAAACTGTTGGCGTTCCGGGACATGGTGGCGGGGCGTCGGGCAGAGTGCGGAAACTTAGCGAATTTCCATAAGCCGTTCCTGAAATGTTTGTTGCATAAGCTCTGATATAATAAACTGTATCGGCAAGCAGCCCAATTAACTCACTAGTAAATACCCCTGTGCCAGTACCGTTAAGAGTATGGGTATTAGCGGTAGTTGGATTCTGAACCAGACTCCAGCAAACTCCTCTCACGCTAACCGGTGAATCTCCATCATCAGTTACATTGCCTCCGCTCGCTGCCGATAAATTTGTGATATTAATCACCGGAGATGTGGAAACTACCGGAAGCTCCGGAAGATGGAGTGTGGTGAAAACAACCTGGTTGCCGTAAGCTGTGCCGACGCTGTTGGTGGCATAAGCCTTCACATAATATAATGTATTTGGGGTCAGTAATGATAGGTTGCTTGTAAAATATCCAATACCTGAACCATCGTTGGTTTTGCTGTCGCTTATAGTTGGATCAGGATTGTGACTCCAGCAAACTCCATAGTGAGTAACCGTAGCCCCGCCATCAGCGGTTACATGACCGCCACCCTGCGCCGTTGTTTGTGTTATTGAAACGATGGATTGTGTGCTAACTGTTGGGAGGGTAGGCGTTGTAAAATTAATTACCGCCCCATAGTTAGTGCCTGCCGCATTTGTTGCATAAGCGCGAACATGGTAAATAGTACCCGGCGTAAGGTTGGTAAGGTTGGAAATAAAACTCCCAATGCCGAATCCATCAAGGGTTTTACTATCTGCTGTAGTAGGATTACCGGTTGTATTCCAGCAAACTCCACGGGCGGTAACAGAAGAACCACCGTCGGATGATATTACTCCCCCGCTGGTAGCGCTGGTTTGCATGACAAGAGTGACAGGCAATGTTACAATAGTTGGGTATGTGGTACCTGTCCAGGTTGGAATGTTTTGTGACGAAAGTTGCAGATACTGTCCCGGCGTTCCTACCGGGATATTTACCCATTGGAAGCCATTCCAGTATTGCATATCGCCGATGCTCGTTCCTTTTATTGCTGAAACGGAAACCCAGACGGAGCCATCCCAAAGGTAATAACCTTGTGTAACATTATGTGGCGGTATTCCGGCTGTTGCCGTATTATACACCATCAGACCCACTGCCGGAGCTACAACAGGTAATGCCACATTGATCGCTGTGAGAGCAATACGAGGAAGAAGAATCCCTCGTGAATTCGATTTTACATCAAGCATTGCCGATGGATCCGGCGTGCTATTGTCAATGCTGATACTAACCTGCGCAAAAGTAACTGGCGACAGAATTGCTAAAAAAAAGTACAAAAGAAATCGTTTCATAGTGAAGTTTTTTTACAATTTCTTTCAAAGATATAAATTTATTTACATATTATCCATTTTTAGGTTATGTTTTTTTTTACAAATCCGTTAAAGTTTTTTGCGCCAATCCCGCTATTGTGGTTGCTATTATTAAAGTTTTTCGAACACGCAAATGTTAGGAAACCGCCATTGAACAACGCCGGATAGAATTCACCCCGGTTGCGTAAAGGATGCAAATTTGTCGGGTTTCGTAAAAATATTGATAAATTTTTTCGAAAAAAAGCGCAAAGTCGAAAAATCTAAAGCCACAGCAGGCAAAGATGTCCATTACCAAAACTTCAGAAAATATCTGTTAATGAAGAATTTTAAATATCAGCTCTTTCATTAATTCGCCATCGGTTGCAGAAGCATTATCAACTCCTTTTGCTTTCAAATCATATTCACGCAGGTATGCAAATACATTAATTAGTTTTCCTACCGGAAAGTTTCGGGCTGCCTGTTGAAAATCACTCACAAAGAACGGGTTTATCCCGAGCGCCGAGGCAACCGAATTTTTCGATTTATCCGGGAGGTAATGATAAGTAAGCAACTTGGTAAAATAGCCTGTAAGAATCGGTATAACTTTTACGAGAGGATTGTCCCGCAAATTTGCCGCAAAATGCATAATGATCTGGTTCGATTTATAAACATCTTTTTTGGCGATGGCTTTTTGAAGCTCAAATACGTTGAAATCCTTGCTGATTCCAATGTTCTGATCAACATCATCCTCATTGATTTCGGTTCCAGGGTTAAGGTTAATAAGTAATTTCTGAATCTCATTCACAATCTTACTCAGGTCGGCTCCCAGAAATTCAGTCAGCATAATGGCAGCTTTCTGGGTGATTGAATACCTGCGTTCCCGAAGGTAATCATTGATCCAATCAGGGATTTTATTATCGTAAAACCTTACTGATTCATACGCCACACCAGCTTTTTCAACAGCTTTGTAAAAAACTTTCCTCTTATCGAGCTTATTGTATTTATAACATAAAACCAGGATGGTGGATGGAAGCGGATTTTCAACATAATGCTGCAAATCTTCAAACTTTTCCAAATCCTGCGCCTCCTTAACAATCAGCGTCTGGTAATTTCCCATCATCGGAAACCGTCGCGCGTAACTAATCAGCGCAGGCACATTTGAATCTTTCCCATAAACAATGGTCTGGTTAAATTCCTTTTCCAAATCACTCAATACATGTTTTTCGATGTAATCGGAGATCACATCAATAAAATAGGATTCCTCGCCGTGAAGCAGATAAACCGGATAATAGATCCGGTTTTTCAGATCGTCGAGAATGTTATCAATAGTAAATTCGTTTTTTACAGCCATGATCAGTCAAATCGTAAATGTTTTACCATGATATTTTTGTCAATCAGATCCTTTAATGTTTCCACTCCAATGCGCAGATGTTCCTCGGTGTATTTTTCTGTAACCTTTTTATCGCTGGCTTGCGTTTTTATTCCGCGCCCAACCATAGGTTGATCAGAAACAAGAAGAACCGCTCCCGTAGGGATTTCATTGGCAAAACCAACCATAAACAATGTTGCCGATTCCATGTCAATGGCAATGGCGCGGGTAATACGCAAATGCTCTTTAAATTGCTCATCGTACTCCCACACCCGACGGTTTGTAGTGTAAACAGTGCCTGTCCAGTAGTTTTTTCGGTGATTGTGAATAATTGTTGACATGGCTTTCTGAAGGTTGAACGCAGGTAAGGCAGGGACGCGGGCCGGAAAGTAATCATCGGAGGTTCCTTCTCCGCGAATAGCTGCAATGGGTACAATGAGATCGCCCACTTTGCATTTCTTTTTTAATCCGCCACATTTACCAAGAAATAGCGCAGCCTTTGGTTTTACGGCGCTCAACAAATCCATAATGGTAGCCGAATTTGGACTTCCCATACCGAAGTTGATCATGGTGATGCGTTCATGGGTCGCCGTTGGCATGGCTTTGTCTTTACCCCTGATTGGCACATTGTACCATTTGGCAAACAGTTCGAGGTAGGTAGTAAAGTTGGTCAGAAGGACGAAATCGCCAAATTCTTCAAGCGTTGTACCAGTGTAACGCGGTAGCCAATCGTCAACAATCTCTTTTTTTGTTTTCATGAGCGTAAAAATATATGGCAGGTAATAAGCGCCAGATTGAATAAGATCTCCAATTGTCCATCTGAAATTCCGTATTACTTTTATCGTGAAGATTCATAGTTCTTCCAGCTTCTACTTATAGATACAGTAACTTTCATTGCCGTATCCAATGACAAATCAAATATAGGATCGGGATTGTTATTTTCTCTCAAATACTTTATTGCAGTGTTTATTCCAAAATTAAATTTATTGATGTAGCCTAAAGTTTTGAGGGCTTCTGCAATTTCAATGTTCCTGTAATCACTTAGGTTTGGAAAATTAGATCGGGTAACCTGTCCAAATAAATACCCCGGATTTTTTATTTCTATTCTGTCGATGAATTCATATATCAATATTGGCGCATTAGATTCATAATTGCGGTGAATAATGGCATTAAAAATCAATTCGCGAATTGACCACAGAGGATAATTGAAAATTATCTGCTCCTGCATGCTATCCGGTTTTTGAATCAAACTTTTTTTGATAATTATTGTTTGGATAAATTCATCAATGTTTAACAAATCGAGGCAAAGACATTTTTTAAGTTCTTTCTCAAATTCGATTCCAGGGATGATCTCCTTCGATGGAATTTTGATATACTGAATGTATGCGCCGGGTATAAAATAGGTGGGTTGTTCTGCAAAAAGCAATATTCCTGCATTTGTAGGGCAGTCATGTCTTAAATCATAAAAACGCAACGAAGCCAATTGTTGTTTAATATCCCGGTTGTTCTGTTTCAGGGTTTCAGAATCTATTGCCTTTGGCAGATAAAACATTTTAAATAAACCAGTATTTAAATCACTTAGCGATGAACCAATACAGGGCATTGTATCAAATGTTTTCGCCAATGAACTTCTTCTCTCGGTAAGCATTCTCTCCTCTTCAATAGTGGCTTTACTTTTTCTTGGTCCAATTCTTATCCAGCATCTGCCATCATAACGTACAGGTGGATATAAAGATGGCTGAACTTCAACAACTACAACGTCTCCATTATCAATTTTATAAACAGGACTTACATCTATTGATGGTTGAGGCAATACATTTCCATTTGATTTTAAATTTCCTATTTTTTGAAGTTCATCATCTCCTATTTCCATTCCATTTACAGTTCCATCATCATTAACGCCAAGCAAAATATAACCTGGCTTTTTATGATTGGGAAAGTCGTTTGAAAATGCACACGTAGCCGGACCCAGTTTATCTTCTCTGAAAGAAAGAGTTCTTTCTACTCTGTCTGATTCCAAATCTATAATCATCACCTTAATTTCATCAAGTGTTACCATTATCAGTTTGTTTTATAGCGCTGTAAATTTAACCGCAACATTCTTCGTCTGAAACAAACCGGTAGGCAGGGAACCATTTTGCAAATTCAGACTACCGCAAAGATAAATGATTTATCAGTTTTTATTGTATGTTTGTATTTTCAGGGCTATGGAAAAACTTAATCTGCCGGATATAACCATTCGAACCCGCTTAGGTCAAAATGGGAAACAGGATGTGTTTGACGAGATTCGGAAAAAATTTGTCAGGCTTACCGATGAAGAATGGGTAAGGCAACATTTCCTCCATTTTATGATTTTCCAACTTGGTTTTCCCGCCTCGCTTATTGTAGTTGAAGCGACACTGAACTACAACAAAATGAAAAAACGGTTTGATATACTCGCCTATAATAATTCCGGCTGCCCGGTTATGGTTGTTGAATGTAAAGCGCCATCCATAACGCTCACCCAGGCGGTTTTTGATCAGGTTGCGATGTACAACATGACACTTAAAGTTGATTATCTTGTGGTTACAAATGGTTTAGCCCACTTTGCCTGCCGCATAAATCACGAAACCAACAGCTACACTTTTTTACAGAAACTGCCGGAATTTACAGACCTCTGATAACAATCCAATTTTTTATTTCACCAAATCGCCTCCTCGCCACCTCGCCATTTCTTCTTATCATTGCAAAACCGAAAAGACAATCTTCTGTCATGGCTGATACTTACACCTTAACCTTGAGCAAAATGGATGAGTCCTTTGATCCAGAGGAAACTCATCAATACGGTTTGGCGATTATTTTCGGCGATTCCGACTTTTCGTTTTGCATCAATGATTTAAAGCGGGGGAAATACATTGGAATAAATCACCTTTTCAGAAATGATGCGATTTCCGGAATTGGTTTATCACTGGAAAAACCAACCTTCACGGAATTTCTCACCGAACTCATTTCCCAAATGCCCTACCTGAAAAATCAGTACAAACTGTTAAAAATAGCATATCAGGGGGCGAAAACCACATTGATACCTTCCCAGATTTTTGACCCCGCAGAAACGGCGAATTACTTAGATTTTTCCTTTGGAAAAAATAGTGAAACCCAGGTCTTTTCAGATCATCTGATGAATCTGGACGCCTACCAGGCTTTTTCCATACCAACCAAAACGGTTCAGACCGTGGTTAATCATTTTCAAAAATGCCGGATTGTTAGTTCTTCAAGTGTTTTTATTGAAAGCATTTGGACAAATTACAAGAGCCGGATAAATGCGCCAAAAGTTTTTTTAAATATCTATGGGAAATTTATTGACATTATGATTTACAACGGGCATCTCATGACTTATTTCAATTCATTTTCTCACCTTTGCCCGCAAGATATTACCTATTACCTGATTTTTGTACTTGAACAGCTAAATCTGAATCCTGAACAAATTCCACTGGTTATTTTTGGCGATGCGGAAAAAGATGAAGAATTACTCGATTTGCTGTATAACTATATAAAGCATGTTGAATTTGGGAAAAGGAGCGCTTTCTTCAAATACAGTTTCAACATGAATGAGGTTCCCGGTCATTCCTATTATCCATTACTGAACTTTTTATCATGCGGATTGTAAGCGGAAAATTTCGAGGCCGCAGACTTCAGCCGCCGGTTAATCTACCGGTTCGCCCAACCACCGATTTTGCAAAAGAGGGATTGTTCAATGTTTTGAATAACCTGGTTGATTTTGAGTCGCTGAAAGTGTTGGATCTGTTTTCCGGGACAGGAAGTATTGCCTTTGAATTTATTTCGCGGGGAGCGGTTGAGGTTACCACAGTGGATTCCAATAACCGGTGCATTGATTTTATAAAGAAAACTGTGGATAGCTTTGGAATAACCAACATGAAACCGGTGAAATCTAACTGTTTTACTTTTCTAAAACATTCTTTTAATAAATATGATCTGGTTTTTGCAGATCCGCCATTTACTCTGGATGAAATCGAATTAATTCCCGATTTGGTTTTCGAGGCTGATCTACTGAATACTGATGGTTTGTTCATTTTTGAACACTCGTCGCGCTACCTGTTTGAACAACATTCACGCTTCATCCAGCGCAGGCAATATGGAAGCGTAAACTTCAGTTTTTTTAAATGACGTTAGAAGGAAAGGTTCGCTTTGACCTGTTTTTTCTCACTGTCGCAGTTGCCTCAGGTACAACTGAACAGCATTTTCCAATCCGAGATAAAGCGCGTCGCAAATCAAAGCATGTCCGATGGAAACCTCCAGCAAACCGGGGATATTTTGAGCAAAATACTTCAGATTATCCAGATTCAAATCATGACCGGCATTAATTCCCAACGAATATTCAAGGGCAACCTCGGCAGCCTTAATGAACGGAGCAATAGCTTCATCTTTTCTGGTATGAAACAGCTTTGCATAAGATTCGGTGTATAATTCTATCCGGTCAGTTCCTGTTTCGGCAGCGCCCCGGATCATGCCCTGATCGGAGTCAACAAAGATGGAAGTCCTTATACCGTTTGACCTAAGAACGCCAATAACATTTTTCAGAAAAGCCAGATTTGAAATTGTATCCCACCCTGCATTTGACGTTAAAACCCCTGGAGGATCGGGCACCAGAGTGACTTGATGTGGTTGTATTTTGAGCGCCAAATCAATAAACGCCGGTGAAGGATATCCTTCTATATTAAATTCTGTTGACAATACAGATTTAAGATCAAATACATCCTGATAACGGATATGCCGTTCATCAGGGCGTGGATGAACCGTTATTCCGTTGGCGCCAAAACGTTCGCAATCAAGCGCCGCTTTAATCACATCCGGCAGATTACCGCCGCGGGCATTCCGTAAAGTGGCAATCTTGTTAATATTCACGCTCAGTCTAATCATTTCCTCGAATTTATGCAAAGCTACAATAAAACTCAACTTCCAAAATTATCGGATTCTCCTTTTTCATACTTTTGAATTGGCAATTCTGCGCTGCCTGCTAAATATTTCCAATGCCTTACCCCACGCTTTTACAGCGCTGAGTATGGAAAAAACAACGAATACCAATGCGAACCATCATCCAAAGAGTTTCACAGGCTTCGGTAACAATTGACGCCATAATTGCGGGAAAAATTGATAACGGACTTGTTGTTTTACTTGGCATTGAATCATCCGACAATCATGATGACATTGATTGGCTTTGTTCAAAGATCGTGAATCTCAGAATCTTCAATGATGAGCAGGGTGTGATGAACCGCTCGCTCCTCGAAGTTCATGGAGAAGTTCTGGTTATCAGCCAGTTTACTTTACATGCCAGCGTCAAAAAAGGAAACCGCCCATCTTACATCCGAGCCGCGAAACCTTTGGAGGCAATTCCTTTGTATAACCAATTCATCAAACAAATTGAAAAGCTACTTGGAAAAAATATTCACACCGGGCAGTTTGGCGCAATGATGCAGGTTCATCTGATCAATGACGGACCTGTAACCATTTTTATTGATTCGCGGAATAAGGAATAAACGCTTGCGAATATTGCTTGAAAAAGAAGGCAAACCTGACCATCCAAAAACTGATTCGATTATGAAAAAAATCCTGATTATTGACGATGACCAAATTCTGTTGGAAACTGCGACAGATATACTGCGGGAGCAGGGATATGAGGTTTTGCAAGCCGACAATGGCAAATCAGGAATAGAAATAGCGATGAAATTTCTCCCTGATTTGATTTTATGCGACGTTATGATGCCCGGAATTGATGGCTACCAGGTTCATTCACAATTACAATCGGGGCTTGCCACCAACCAAATCCCGTTTATTTTTATGACCGCGAAAGCATCGAAAGAAGAAATCAGGTTTGGCATGGACTCTGGCGCCGACGATTATGTCACCAAACCCATTGATTTTAAACAGTTGCAACGAGTTATTAATATTCGACTTGCAAAATATGACTATACAATTAAGCGCAACGAATCAACATACCAGGCGCTGTTTGAAATGGATCATGAGGCAATAATCATTATGCGACCATCCGATGGAATAATTGTTGATGCAAACCAAGCAGGTATGGACATTCTGGGTTATTCAAAACATGAATTACTCGGTATGACAATTTTTTCGATTCTGCGCGACTACCCCGATCCGGAAGATTTCTTGATGAATGATGAGACTGATGTACATAAATCATTTAGAACCCGCGAAGGCGCGTTCAAACATCGCAATAACCATTTAATTCCAGTTCAGATAAGTGGAACAAACTTCGAAATTCAGGGAGAAAAGCTATTTTTTATAATTGCGAGAAATCTCACGGATCTGAAAGAAAAAGAGCAGGCGCTTAGGGACAGCGATGAACGTTATCGCAACCTGGTTGAAAATACAGGCGAAGGACTTGGTGTGGTTGACGCCGAAGAGGTTTTCATTTATGCGAATGCTGCGGCATGTGAAATCTTTGGACTTTCACCAGAGCAATTGATTGGAAAAAGCCTTTTGTCATTTATTGATCCCATTACCTCTGATGAAATCAAACATCAGACCGACCTGCGCAAGGAAGGGCAAAAAAGCATGTACGAACTTGAAATACTCAGGCTGGATGGAGAGCGGCGGTGGATCGTAGTTACTGCCACTCCACAATATGATGGCGCCGGAAAATTTATCAGCGCTTTTGGCATATTCAGAGATATCACTCAGCGAAAACTTGCAGAAATAAAAGTGAGGGAAAGCGAAAAACGGCTTCGTGAAATTGTGGATATGACCAATGATTGGATTTGGGAAATTAGTCCCACATGGAAATATCTGTATGTTTCCCCAAAGGTATTCGAAATACTGGGCTATCAACCTGAAGAACTCATTGGCAAATCCCCTTTTGAATTTATGGTCATGGAAGATGTCGCGATTTCAATGGTGGAAGTCAGAACGCTGGTTCATCAATACAAGCCGCTGAATGCAATTGAAAACCGGGCGCGTCATAAAAACGGACAGTTGGTTTATCTCGAAACCTCAGGCATTCCGGTTTTTGATGAAAAGGGGGTCTATTTAGGTTATCGTGGCGCCGATCGCGACATAACCATCAGAAAACAGAATGAGCGGGAAATAATCATTGCCAAAGAAAAAGCCGAGGAATCAGACCGGCTGAAATCATCCATTCTTGCCAATATAAGTCACGAACTCCGAACGCCGCTCAATGGTATTCTGGGGTTCTCGGAAATTTTAAAAGAAGAATTGGGCGACAGCGAGTACATGAGCATGATTGAAAACATTCATAATTCAGGCAAGAGGCTAATGGCGACCCTGAACTCAATCATCACCCTTTCGCAACTTGAAGCAGGAAAACTCCATGTATCAATGAGGGAGACACTCATCAGCGCAAGCATAGTTTCAGTTGTTAAATCCATGGGATCGCTGGCTTCCGAGAAAAATATCCTGATGGAAACCAGCGATGTTATGCCATTCACGGTTATTACCGATGATCAGTTATTCAAGCAATTGTTGCGACAGATTCTTGACAACTCCATCAAGTTTACCGACAATGGAACAATTACAGTGGAGACTTTCAGCGAAATCAGCTCCGGTTGTCCATTTGTCGTGACTAAAGTCTCCGATACGGGCATTGGAATAGAAAAAGATTATTTTGATCTGATATTCCAGGAGTTCAGGCAGGTTAGCGAGGGTTTTGGAAGAAAATACCAGGGTAGTGGTATTGGTTTGACGATCAGTAAAAAAATCATTGACCTTCTAAGTGGCTTTATCACAGTTGAAAGCGAACCTGGAAAGGGTTCAGCTTTTTCAATATGGCTGCCTTATAAACCACATAATGATAACAAGTCTGAGATTTATCCTCCCGATTCATCAGTTTTGCAAGTTAAAACAGTATCTCGCGACGGTGAAGCGTTACCGCTGATTTTACTCGTTGAGGACAATATTGTGAACAAAGAACTTACTGAGCTTTTTCTGCAACCATTGTTCATTGTTGATCACGCGCCAAATGGCATTATCGCTATTGAGAAAGCAAAGAGCAAACAATATGCAGCGGCGCTTATGGATATAAACCTCGGTCCCGGTTTAACAGGACTTGATGTGACACGCGAACTCAGGGGTCTTCCGGGTTATGCTCATATTCCAATAATTGCAGTTACAGGCTATGCCATGGCCGAAGATCAGGAAAAAATAGTTGCAGCAGGCTGTTCAAATCACATTGCCAAACCATTCGACAGAAAAAGTTTAATAAATATGCTGGAGGATGAATTAAAAAAATCGGGCGCTCAATCAGAATAAGCCGAGCTAATCGCCCGAGTGAATTTTCAAGAACCTGCGAGCCGCTTTGGTCTGTTCAGCGACTTAGAAATACTGCCTTTTTACGTATCTTTGCTTAAGATGAAAATTTAGAAAGATGGAAAAGGAACTTACAAAACAAGATATTTTAGAATTGTTTGAAAAACGGTCAGATAATTTTGAGAGTTTGCTTCAAAAAGAACATTTGGAACGAGAGCAAAGCAGAAAAGATTTGATGAAAAATTAGAAAACGAACGTAGGGACCGTTTAAAAAGCAGAAAGGAATTTGATAAAAAACTTGGAGAAATTACCAACACGTGGGGCAGGTTTGTTTCTGAAATGGTAACTCCGAGGCTGGTGGAAATGTTTCAGAAAAAAGGAATTCCAATTGAAACAACTGTTGAAAAGGTAAAAGGATTTGAAAATGGCCAGGAATATTACGAAATTGATTTGTTGTTAATTAATTCAAAGTTTGCAGTTGCCGTTGAGGTAAAAAGCAAATTGGATATTGCCGGGGTTAAAGAACATATAGACCGGTTAAAAAAAATCCAAAAAGTTTGTCCAAAACGAATTGACTTAAAAGGAATGACAATTTATGGCGCTGTGGCAGGGATTGTTATAGAAGAAAATGCCGATAAATTTGCTTACAGGAATGGTTTGTATGTTTTAAAACAAAAAGGGAATATTGTTGAAATTGCAAACGACGATAAATTTGAAGCTACTCCATATATTGTTGAATACTAAAAAGCAAAAAAATTCCTCCGCGAAGACGCAAAGAAGGCAAATTACAGCGTTTATTTTTTTTTCGTCTTTGCGTGTTAGAAGTGAAAAAGAGTTTTCGGAATGGAATCAGGGTTTAATTATCAAATAATTATTAGGTTATCGAATCTGCTATTTCGTCGCAATTAACTGACATATTCATCCGACTGAGTATATATTCACGAAAATATTTTGTAGTGGAAAGCGCTTTTTTTATATCCTGATCAGATAATTCAATGATAGTATCAGGATACCGTATCTCAAAAGCAAAATCCTCTAATTCTGCTGCATTCTCATAAAGCTAATTGGTGATGTCATACTTTTGAGCAATCAGGCTGAGTAAAAAATTCAAATTGTGGGTTCTTGTAAAAGTAATGTCCAGGAAAATCAACCAGGATTTTAAATATTTCTCAACAGCCTGTTGGCAATGAAAGGCGATCGTATCACGGTACTTTGGAAGGTGTAAATAGGTTATTCTTGCTGTTCCAAAATCATGGTCTCCCTTTTCAATCCAAGTTTTTACGATTTCAATCTTTTCGTTCATATAATATTTTGCTTTCTTTCATTACAGAAAAAAGAAACGAATATTTGTTTTGCAATTCCTGATCATACTCAATTGGGGTATAGATTTTTAAATCCATTGGAATCGTCAATCCATAAAATAAGCGGCGTACTTCCAAACCTCTTTTATGCCTCGGTAGTTTGCTGTTTTTAATAATGATTAGATCGAGGTCGCCATTATCGTTAAAGTTTTCTCTTGCATAAGAGCCAAATAAAATTATTTTTTCCGGATCGTAATTACTTATGATTTTTGAAGTAATATCCTGAATTTGTTCCCTGAGTATCATTAAACAGATTTTAAAAAGTTAAACTTATTTTCTATCGTGGTTTCAAGACTCTGTTTTGTTTTGCCCTTGACTTTATAGTATATTCCTTTTTTCAGATGAAAATAAAAGAGAGCTATTTATTCCTCTCAGTAGTAAAAATCACCATGTCTTCCAATGATTTCCTGTAAACGTTATCCGGGAATTGCTTCAACAGTTCCAGCGACCTGCCCCGGTATTCGATCATTTTTTCCCGCGCATAGTCAAGTCCTCCACATTCTGAAACCATGCTGATGAGTTTTGCCACTCTAACGGCGTCGTTGTGATGGCTCTTCACAGTATTGATGATCCAGCGTTTTTCCATCCAATCTGCCTTGTTTAGCAGGTAAATCAGGGGAAGTGTCATTTTCTGATCGCGAATATCAGTTGCATAAGGCTTTCCGGTTGCGTTATTACGCTCGTAATCAAAAAGATCATCCTTGATTTGAAAGGCGGTTCCGGTATATTCTCCGAATTTCCATAAGGTTTTTATCTGTTCTTCATCAGCCTTCACGGAAGCGGCTCCGCAAGCGCAGCAGGAGGCAATAAGTGAAGCCGTCTTTTTTCTGATGATCTCAAAATAAACTGGTTCCTGAATATCAAGTTTTCTGGCTTTTTCGATCTGCAGCAACTCGCCTTCGCTCATCTCCCTTACAGCGTCGGAAACTATCTTAAGCAAACGGAATTCATCCTGCTCAAGCGCAATCAGCAACCCTTTCGATAAAAGATAATCGCCTACCAGCACTGCAATTTTATTCTTCCAAAGTGCATTGATAGAGAAATATCCACGACGGAGGTTTGAATCGTCAACCACATCGTCGTGTACCAGCGTTGCGGTATGAAGCAGTTCTATCAATGAAGCCGCGCGGTAAGTACTTTCGGTCACAGTTCCGCACATCCCTGCCGAAAGGAAAACAAACATTGGGCGCATCTGTTTGCCCTTGCGTTTTATAATATATCGCGTAATGGTATCAAGTAGCGGAACCGAACTTTTCATCGAACCCCTGAATCTGGATTCGAAGGTTTCAATCTGTTCCGCGATGGGGGCTTTTATTTCGCTGAGTGAGGTCACTGTAATATTTCTCTGAACGGTAAAAGTAAGCATTTTGCATTAACCTCAGATGATTTAGGATTTGCCGTCGAAAATGCAGACTTTTGCACGATAAATCGTCAACATGTCGGGATTTCTTTTTCATGAAGTTGTATTTGGACCGGTCCGTAGCAGACGGCTTGGTTTATCGTTGGGAATCAATCTGCTGCCGCTCCATTCAAAACATTGTTCTTTTAATTGTATCTATTGCGAATGTGGCTGGACTAAACCGGATTTGCTTAATCAGCCCACGTTTCCTTCCCGTGAAGAGGTTGCCGGTTATCTCGAACAGCGACTGATTCAACTGGTTGACGAACATTATATCCCTGACGCCATTACCTACGCGGGCAACGGAGAGCCCACAATGCATCCCGGTTTTGCCGGTATCGTGGATGATACGATTGCCTTGCGCGACAAGTTTGTACCGGAATCCAAAGTCACCGTACTTTCCAACGCGAGTATGCTTGACAATGACGCTGTATTTGTGGCGCTGCAAAAACTCGACAACAATATTCTTAAACTCGACGCCGGGGATGAAAAAATGTTCAACCTTATTAACAACCCGGTTGAACCAATCCGGTTTGAATCGCTGATAGGTAACCTGAAAAAATTCAATGGTAACCTGATTATTCAAAGCATGTTTCTGAGGGGCAGGTTTAGAGGAGAATCAGTGGATAACACCACTACTGCTCAAGTTGAAAAATGGCTTGAATATCTGATGGAGATAAAACCTAAGATGGTGATGATTTATCCCATTGCACGGGAAACTCCTGTCCATAACCTTGAAAAGATCGCACTGCCCGAACTGGAGAAGATTGCTTCAAGAGTGACTTTATCGGGATTGAAGGCTGTTGTTTACCAATAGAAAAATGGTGGAAAACATCTACTATTCTGCAAAAATCTGGCTGGCTTTCGGGGAGGCTGTAAATGGGAATAACGAAATCGCTGCATGGTTGCTGCAAAACGGCTATCCGGAAGTGGCGGCGTTGGCGCATGCCATCAGGGGAAGCGAGGAGGCGACTGCCTGGCTCTTCGGCAACAGGTATTTTCATCTATCCGCCCTCGATGCAGCGATTGATGAAAACCTGCAGGCAGCTCAATGGTTACAGGCAAATAACCATCCTTTCCTGCTCGTATTTGCCGAAGCCTGCCGCGGAAAACAGGCTGCGATCAATTGGCTCGTAGAAAATAAAATGGGAGCTTTTGTAGTGATTGCCCAACGAATAAAATTTTTGCGCGACAATACCACTTTTGATTATCACAAGAAGAATTTCTGAACGTCAGCCGCATTTGGAATAACCGCAGCTTTTGCATACGAGACATCCCTCCTGATAAATCAGCCCATTTTCGTCGCTGCATTTGGGACAGGCGTTTTCAGCCGCTTTGGTGCCATCGGGTATAAATTTCTTGAGCGCCCTCTCAATCCCGTTTTTCCAGGTATTTATGGAATCAACATCGAAATTTAGTTTTGAGATAATATTGACCACAAAAGGTAAGGGCATTCCATGACGTAAAATACCGGAAATCAGCTTGGCATAATTCCAGTATTCCTTATTAAATGAGCGCGACAATCCTTCGATGGTGACTTTGTAACCCTGCCGGTCTTCAAACTGAAAATCATACCTTGAATTAATGCCATCGGTGCGGGTTTTTACGATCCAACCCTTTTGCACCCAGGTTGGAATCCAGAAATCCTCGGCTAATCCGGTAAATATTTCATAAGGACGGTCGTTGAGCCTGCCAACAAAGGCGATCCATTTTTCGTGGTCATTCTGAAAACGAACTATGTCGGCTTCAAGGCGGTCGGGACGATGAGGCGCGGTTGTCTCCTTAAATTCATTAGTATCCGGTTTTGCCTTCTTCTCCGATGAATCGTTTTGCAGAAGAACGCCGTCGCGCGAACCATCGCGATAAACCGTCATTCCCTTGCAGCCAGCCTTCCATGCGGTTTCATAAATCGTTCCAATGAGTTCTTCACGCGTATCTTTGGGAACATTTACGGTAACGCTGATGGAATGATCAACCCATTTTTGAACAGCGCCCTGCATCTTGACCTTGGCAACCCA
>JBAXRP010000027.1:0-27345 GCA_037131145.1 Bacteroidota bacterium | reverse complement strand
GAAACCTGAAACCTGAAACCTGAAACCTGAAACCTGAAACCTGAAACCTGAAACTGGAATTTACCCCGGTTGTTGCAAGCCTCGTAACGCTTTCTTTTTTTTTAACCGGAAAATAACTATTTTTATCGCATATTTCTATTGCGATGAAAGAATCAACCTACAAATCGTTTTATCACCTGCTTTTTGACCAGGCGCGGTTTGGGATTATGAATATAACTTTCAATGGAGATATCATTGATTTGAATCCGTTTACTTGCAATTTACTTGGTTATAAACGCGATGAATTGTCTGGACGGTCTGTGTATAATCTGCTCCATCCCGATGATGCCGATCTCGATATATTAATCATGGACCCCACTGAGAAAGAGCGCCGAATTCTTAAAAAGAATGGCGATTATATATCTGTGGAAATGCATGTTCATAAACTCGAAACCGACCGATTTGTAATCCTTATTCACGACATTTCTCTGCGGAAACAGGCGTTGCTGTCGAGTGAGGAGAAATACCGGCAGATTGCTGAATTTACATCCGATGTTATCTGGATGATGAATGATCAGATGCATTATACCTATATAAGTCCATCAATTTATAAGCAAAGGGGATTTACTCCCGAAGAGTTTCTTAAACTCCAACCTGATGAAATTTATACAGCGGAATCTCTGTTGAAGGTTATAGAAATCTACAGGAACAGCATGGCATGGGCTCGCGAAGGAAAGATACCCATAGATTATACCATGACCGTTGAACTTAAACACTACTGCAAAGATGGATCCGTGAGGGATTCAGAAGTTCTGATCAGCCCGGTTTTTGATTCCAGTGGAATGCTTATCGGCGGTCATGGGGTTTCGCGTGATATTACCGACCGAAAGAAATCGGAAAAGGCGCTTAAAGAAAGTGAAGATAAATTTCGCGGATTCTTTGAAAATGCACCCATCGGATTATGGGAAGAGGATCTCTCCGAAGTCAGGCAGACTATGGAGGAATGGAGACAGAAAGGAATTGACGTCCGTAAACATCTGAATGAAAATCCGGAAATGGTGAAACATCTCGCTGCGTTGGTCAGGGTTACCGCCCTTAACCAGACAAGCCTGGAGATAGTTGGCGAGCCCAATAAAGAATCGGTAGTTAAAAATCTGCCTTACTACTTTAACGAAGAGTCCTATCTTGTTTTCAAAAATGAAATGATCGCGCTTGCTGAGGGAAACTCAACATACAGCGTCGAAATTCCTGTATATAAGTCTGGAAATTTAAGGGTATTGAATCTCAACCTGGCGATTCAACCGGGATATGAAACAAACTGGGAAAGAGTTTTGGTCTCATTTATTGATATCACTCACCGAAAAAAGTCTGAACAGAATATAGCGCTGCTGGCGGACTTCCAGTCAAAACTACTGAAAATTAACGTACTTGATGAAATTCACGATCTCGTTACCTGCTCGGTTCAGAATCTTATTGGCGACAGTATAATATTTACCACCAATATTGACCCGAATACTGGTTCGGGCCGGATGGTTTCAATCTCCGGGCTTGAAATTCCGAAAAACGAATTAACACAGACGCTTGGATTCGATCCTCTGGAAATGAACTTTTTTCTGAAAGATATTCCCGGCGAGGAACTCCGGCTATACAGGAGCGGAAAACTCGAAATCTTGCCTGGAGGACTCTTTACAGTGGCAACACGCCGGTTTCCAGAGGAAACTATGCGCGGTATTGAAAAGCTGTTAAGGATCAAATTCGTATATTCTGTTGGATTTGTTTACCAGGAATTACATCTTGGAGGACTGATCATCCTCGCCAGAACAGATATTTCCGGATATTCCGATATCATCGAAATGATTGGAAGCCAGGCTGCAATTTCGATAAACCGTATTAAGGCTGTGGCAACCCTTAAAGAGGTTGAGGAGCGTTTCAGACTGGCTTTCCTGACAAGTCCTGATTCAATAAATATCAACAACCTCGAAACGGGTATGTATATTGAAGTAAATGAAGGATTTTGCAATATGACCGGATATCGCAAAGAAGAGGTAGTTGGCAGGACTTCCCATGAAATTAACATTTGGGCGAATATTGCCGACAGGAACAAAATGGTGGAAATTCTGAGACAGGACGGGAAAGTTCAAAACTTTGAAGCAGCTTTTCGCATCAAAGATGGAACCATGCGCACCTGCCTTATGTCGGCGTCGGTAATCCACCTTTATGGCGCTCCGCATATTATTTCAATCACAAGGGATATTGAAAAACTGAAGCAGGCTGAACGCGACATCCTTAATGCCAAGGAGGCAGCCGAAGAAGCCTCGCGACTCAAGACCGCTTTCCTGAACAATATTTCACATGAGGTGCGGACGCCGATGAATGCAATCCTCGGTTTTACTGACCTGTTGCAGTCGGAGGATAATACTCCTGACGATAGGGATCGTTATTTCGGGATTGTTCAAACCAACGCAAAACAATTGCTGAGCATTATTGATGATGTTCTTGAGATTTCGCGCATGGATAGCGGACGAATACCCATCAATCCCGTTCAGTTTTCACTCAATGATCTGATGGACGAGATTCAATTATCCATGAATGACGTGGTTGTTAGAAAAGGGCTGCACCTGTGGCACTCGGTTGATGATTGCGGCATATCCGATTTCGTTGTTGCCGATTTGGAAAAGATCCGACAGGTTATCACCGGTCTCATCAACAATGCGGTAAAGTTTACTCACTCAGGATCTATCAGTTTTGGCTGCTTTAAAAAGGAAAATGAACTTGTTTTTTATGTTCGCGATACCGGAATAGGAATTGCACACGATGTTCGTGAAAAGATATTTGAACGGTTTTACCAGGTAACTCAGGAACCTGGCGCCGGAGTGCATGGAACCGGTTTGGGTCTCAGCATAGCGCGCGGTCTGGCTGAGATGTTGAATGGAACCATCCGGGTTGAGTCAACGCCTGGAGCAGGATCTGTCTTTATTCTTACCATTCCTTACCATCAACCTCATTTCCCAAAGGAAACTTCCGAAAATATAAAGCCGTATTCCCTTGAAATTCTAACCATCCTGGTGGCAGAAGACGAAGATTACAACTTTGAACTTCTGGAGATTCTGCTTGGCAGAAAAACACGGCAACTAATCCGCGCCTCTAACGGAGCAGAGGTTCTTACCATTCTCGAAAAACAAAAACCCGACCTTATTCTGATGGATCTTAAAATGCCGGTTATGGATGGCTATGAAGCTACACGCCGCGCCAAAGCCATCTTTCCCGACCTTCGCATTATTGCTCTGACTGCCTACACCCAACCCGAAGATGAACGCCGTGCAATGGAGGCAGGTTGCTGCGCCTTCGTTTGCAAACCCATCAAAAAACAGGAACTTTTTGAAACAATAAGAAGAAGTATGAGGAAATGAAGGGATCAAAGTTCAAAGTTCAAAGTTCGATGTTAGTGACACTCCGGCAGCCTCACTATAAAGCAACTCCCCTTCCCCGGTTCCGATTCAACCAAAATAGTTCCGCCATGCTTTTCGGCAAATTCCTTGCATAGGATTAGTCCAAGACCGGTGCCGCGTTCCATATCGGTTCCCTTGTGTGTATATTTGCTTTCGAGCCTGAATATCTTTTCCCTGATTTCGGGGGTGATGCCGATGCCATTATCGCAAACGCTGATCACGATGAAACCTTCAGGTTGGTCAACAGTAACAGAAACCCTGCCCTCTTTGGGCGTGAATTTAATGGCGTTAGTAAGAAGGTTTCGCATAATTGTATTGATCATCTGGGTATCGCCATAAACCGGAACGGGATTTTCAACCTCTGAAATAAGGAGGATGTTTTTTCTCGTTGCCTGTCCCCTCACCAGTTCGATGTTGTCTTCTATCCGTTCCATCAGATCAAATAAAGCAGGCTGAAATTCAAGATTTCCGGTTTGTGACCGCGCCCAGATCAGCAGGTTCTGAAGAAGATCGAAAGCATGTCGCGACGCTTCGCGGATGTCGGAAACTGTTTTTCTCGTCTTTTCCTGACCTGAACCCAGAAGGTTTCCCAGCACAATATCGGTGAGCCCAATGATTGAATTAAAGGGATTCCGCAGGTCATGGGCGATGATGGAAAAGAACTTGTCCTTTGTTTCGTTAAGAGCTTTCAGTTCAGCGTTCAGGTTGTTCAGGGTTTCATTTTTCTGAAGAATCTCCTGGTTTTTATTTTCAATCTGAAGAGTTCTTTCATGCACCTTTTGTTCAAGAAGGTTACGTTCATGAACCAGGTTTCGTTCCCGGATTCGGATGTAGATCATCAGCGCTCCGGCAGTCAATAGGAAATAGGCGGTCCAAGCCCACCAACTACGCCACCATGGAGGAAGAATCACAATTTTCAACACCGCGCCTGTTTCATTCCATTTACCGTCGTTATTGGAACCTTTAACCCTGAAAATGTATTCGCCGGGCGAAAGGTTAGTGAAAGGCACAAAACGCCGGTTCCCTATATTTATCCAGTCTTTTGAGAGTCCATCCAACATGTAAGCATACTGGTTTTTATCGGGATTGGTAAATTCAAGCGCGACAAATTCAACAGTGAAAGCCTGGGCTCCATGTTCCAATTCAACCTTGTTCTCCCTGCTAATGTCGAAATATTCATTCCCGCCTTTAGTTGATTTGTAGCAGGCAGTAATAATGATTTCGGGTATGTTGGGGTTGTCCCTGAGCGTTTCCGGATAAAATGAGTTGAATCCATTCATTCCGCCGAAAAAGACCTCTCCGTCGGGACTTTTAAAACATGCCCTGAGGTTAAATTCGAGACTTTGAAGTCCATCGTCAACCGTATAATTTCTGAATGAGTTGGATGCGGAGTCGAATTTACATAAACCCCCTCCGGTAGCAAACCATAATGTATTCTGATTGTCGCGCAGGATTTCAAAGATGTTATTTTTAGGAATTCCGTTTTCCCGCGAGTAGTAGATAAAAGTTGAATCCTTCTTCACAAACTTGTTCACATAAGCGCTCGTGCCAATCCAGATATCGCCATGTTTATCTTCTCCAAGTGAAATAACGAAATTGTCGCATAACGAATTTTGTGATTCATTTTTCCTGAACCTGGTCATTTTTCCAGTCGTTGGATTATAAACATCCACGCCGTTGATGGTAGCTATCCAGATATTTCCTTCCCGATCTTCATGGAGACAATAAACCAGGTTTGCGCCAATTTGATGGTCGGGGGTTGATTCTGCCGTGAATATTTCGGTGGCGGTTCGTTCAGGATTGATCCTGAATAATCCACCCTGAGTGCCAATCCAGAAACTGTTATCTCTGCTCCTGATGATCGTGAATATCCTCATTCCCTTTAAATCCGGAAGATTGTTGTTCCTGAAAAAATCGTGAAGCCTTACGAACTTTTGCCGGGTTTTGTCAAATACAAAGATGCCATCGCGTGTGCCGATCCAGATATTTTTAAATTCATCGGCAAAAATCACATGGACAAAGTCGTTGGGAATATAATGATTTCCCTGAAGACGTGATGAAAAGTGTTCAACCGCTCCGGTTTTCCTGTTGAGAATATTCAATCCCTGTCCCCAGTTTCCAACCCAAATCAATCCGTTCTCATCCTTGTAGATTGCTGCAATTACATTTCCAAGCAAATTCACAGAAGAGGAAGTATTATCGCGCCGGTATAGCTTGAACCTTGCCGGTTTCAGGTCGGTTTTGCTGATACCCTTAAGGGTTCCCGCCCAAAGGTTTTGTGAACGGTCAATGGTTAGCGCGTTAATTATATTATGTCCCAAACCGTTTTCCGCGCTGTTGAACCGGTCAACCAGGAATGTCTCTCCGGTTAACCAAACAATCCGGTTCAACCCGCCGCCCTCTGTGCCTACCCACATCGCGCCATTCTTATCCTCGATAATTGCCCTTATGAAACTGCTGCTAAGCGACTGCCGTCCAAGTGGAGAGGTAAATACTCCAGAAATTTTTCCGGTTTTTTTTTCAATCAGATTAAGTCCGTCTGATGTTCCAACCCAAATTGTTCCGGCGCTATCCTGACCCAGCGCGGTAATACGGTTATTGGAAATCGTTCCCGGCTTTTGAGAATCATGAAGGTAATAAGTAAAGGAAGCAGTTTTGGGGTTGAAACATGCCAAACCAACGTTTGACCCCATCCAGATAGCGCCATCATTATCCTCCATTAACGGAATCCGGTTATCGTTAATGGCGCCGTCATAAGGAAACCTTGTAGGAAAATGGCTGATTTTATCAGATGAAGGGTCGAATACCGTTAAAACCGGCGGACTATTCACATAGATTTTTCCGCTTCCCGAAACAATCGCATCATAAGAATAACGGGAAATTACCCCGGTGTAACCTGCTGTGTATGAAATGCGTTTGAAGCGGTTTTCTTTTCTGAGGTATTTATTCAATCCTCCTTTTGTTCCAACCCAGATGTTGCCCTCCTTGTCCTCTGCAATGGAATAAATCCAGTTATTTGAAATAGTAGTGGAGTCAATTGGATTGTACAAATATTCAGTGAAATCGTATCCATTGAACCGGTTTAAACCATTCTGCGTTCCGATCCACATAAATCCACGGGAATCCTGTATAACACAGTTAACTACACTCTGTGAAAGACCCTGTTCAATCGAATAATTTCTGAACTGGTATTGCTGAGGATAAGCGACTATTCCGCAGAAAATTAAGAAAAGCAGGGTGATGCGCCTTTTCATAAGTAGAGTTCGGTTAAACATCGGAATTTGAGTTTTTAAATTTGGAACCACAAATTTGCGATCATACGGTCATAATTTAATATCCCAAAAAAGGCTGACATCCGAAAATGCCAGCCTTCAACGATTCATTAAGTAATTAGCCTTTTTCTGTTAATAGAACAATAGCCGGTTGTCGGTAATTTTTGCAATTTTTTCCAAAGCGGAATACATATTATTTGAAACCCGCGAATTAAAATTCTGAATTTGCTGCATTCTTTCCGATTTGAAATCGTCCTTTCCGGGAGCTTCAACAATATCATTAATAACCACGAAATAGGCTCCATAGTTTCCAGTTAACGGACCGAGAAAGTCGCCTTTTTTGGCGTCGAAAAGTTGTCCGACAATTTCCATTTCACGTCCGATATTTGATCGTCCATAACCGCCAAAAGTAATCATGGAGGTATCTACTTTTGCTCCCAGCTTTGCTGCAACCGTTGTAATATCTTTTGTTCCTTCTCCGGCTTTTTTCATTTTTTCGGAGATAATCTCGATCTTTTTCAAGGCTTTTACCGAAGGTTCAATTCGCGCTTTTACAGCGTCAAGTGGTTGTTGACCCTTTTCAGAAATGTTTTTCAGAATGGCAACGGCATATTTACCGCTCAAATCAAACACCGGACTAATCTCGTTGATCTTAGTATTGTCCGCATACCCCCAACGAACCATCTCCCGGGCAGAAGGAAGTCCCATAATGTAGCCATCCATAGGCCTGATATTGGGAGCAGAACGTTTTTGTAACCCTTTGGCAGCGGCTGCTTTATCGAATGCTTCAGGGGTTTTATTCTGTCCGGCAAAAGTACTTGCCAATAAATAGGTATCCTGGAAAGTTTGGTTGCTGGGAACAATTGAACGAGTAAGTACGGCTGCTTTAACTTTTTTCACCGGAGCAGATTTATCGGCAAGCATAAACAAAGAGTAACCGATTCGGGTATCAACAACCTTCATCTCATTGGGTTTAAGTTGCAAACCTGCATTGAAAAACGGGTCAAAATTGGGATTTCCATCGGGGAACCATTTCAAATCGCCGGCGTCATCTTTGGCGCTTGGATAATCGGAATATTTTTTTGCCACTTCGGCAAATGCCTGCGGGTTTTTCTTCAGAGCATTCAACAGACTGTCAATTTTGATCTTGGCCTGTTCTTTGGTACGATTGATTTTTTCGTTTCCCGTTCCCGCATAAGCAACAAGAATCTGCGATCCTTTCATGGAATCGGGACGCTCCTGAATGTCGAGAACATTCGCCATATACCAGGCATTGTTAAATTCAAAGGGAGGAATTACTGTCCCTGGTTTTGAATAAAACAACAAAGTATCAAGCTGTGCCGGATAAACTCCTTTTTTTACAAATGATGTATCGTTTTTAACATCCGTATTTGCATTGGCAAAATTGAGCACATTGGAAGTGGTCTGAAAATCTGCATAGAGTTTGCTCACATCTTCTGCAATTTTTTTACGGTCAATATCTGAAGGCTTAACTTCGAAGAGTACGTAATCAAGATCGCGGGATGCTTCATCCTGATAAAAGTAAATTTTGTTTTTATCGTAAAATTTCTGATAGTCTGCCTCAGTAAGCTTCACAGCAGTGTCGGGAATTGATGTAGTTTCTGGAGCGACTGTGAGCGTCTTGAGGGTTCGGGACTGGTTAATATAATCTTTCTTTAAAAAGGCTTTCGGAACATAGAATCCTTTGGTGAGCAGATTGTTAAATTTCGTTTCCTGACGATCTTCTTTTATAGCTTTTTCAAACTGTAGCCACTGGTTTCTGGCTTTGGGTTCCATTTTTTCCAGATTTTTCAGGTAGTTGAGAACAACCGCAGGGTTATACTGACCGGTTGCCGGATCTTTGAAATACTGAAGAATGTAACGATGAGGTTGTTTTCCCTGAACCTGATCAAAAAGCTCTTCGGGAGTTACTGTTAATCCTAATTCGTCGTATTCTTCACCCATAAGAATCTCCTTCACTGTCGAAGTCCAGGTTGATTGTCGAATCTGATATGTTTCCTGCTCGGCGATTTTATCCTTTCCGCTATTTTCTTTCTGGCTTTCAAGGTTTTTTTCCACCTTGGCATTGAATTCCATGTAAGGAATACTCTCTCCGTTAATAACTCCAATGTCGTTGGAACCTCTTTTTGTCTTTTTGCCAAAATCTCCTATTACAAAAGCCGCTATTGCTACACCAATAATAATGACAGCAAGTCCTGAGTGTTTTCTGATTTTTCCAATAATTGCCATGCTACAAAATATTATATTTTAAAAACAGGGTGCAAAAGTATAGATAATTCACGAAACTACAAAGATTTGGTGAAATAGATTGGATACCGCCTGTGTGTTAATTTCTGAAAAGCGTATCAATGTCTAACCGGTTCGGTTATCTTTTTATTTTCAAAAAACCGATAAGTGATGATCCTAAACTGTATTAATCCATTCCTTTATAAATCTCAGAACAGACTCTTTTTCAACTTCATTGTGCAGCTCGTGGAAAAGCCCTTTCCATGCTTTAAAAGTATGTTTACAGGTAAGGTTTTTTGAAAACTCCTCTGTGGCGGCAAAAGAGGTCAGGGAATCATCGTCGCCGTGCATAAGCAGGAGCGAACAGGCAACCTTGCGGGCATGTTTCAGCGCGTACTCGCCGGCAAGCGAAATTTCAAGGTAGCTCCTTACAGAAATCAGGCTATGAACGAGCGGATCCGCAATATATTTCCTGCAAATTTCTTCATCATGACTCAGGAACGAAGGAATAACTCCATCAGGCTGGGTCATGGAGGGAAATGCCTTGTTTACCATTCTGGCAAGGATAACCTTGTAATGCGGCGGCGCAAATGTTAGTCGCAACCAGGGACTTGTAACTACGGCGGCAGCTACGTCCGGTTGGTTCCTGATGAGATAGTTCAGGACAAAATTCCCCCCCATGCTGTGACCATAAAGAAAGATTAGTAAACCGGGATGCCGTTTGCGGGCTTCTTCGATAAAAAGAGTGATATCGTCCATTACCCTTTGAATAGAGGGAAAGTGTCCTCTTTTTCCAAAGGACTTTCCATGACCGCGAAGATCGGCAACCATGACGGTATAGCCGGAACCGGCAAAAAAAGCTCCTACATGACTATACCTTCCTGCATGCTCGCTTAAACCATGAATGAGAACAATTACGCCTCTTGATTCCTCATCCGGCGACCATTCACGGGCATAAAACGACTGACCTTTGCAAGACGATATTTTAAACTCTGTTTCCTTCACGGGGTAAAGTAAATGAAAATAATAAAATGCCCGCGATAAATCACCATTGACAAATATCAACCACTTCTTTGACATATTTTAAAACAGGTTTTATATATATCACATAATCTGATGAATACATGCTTTATATGTCTCAGGTAAAATATATTCGCTTAGGTTATTACATTATAATTTTTACCTTTGCCCCCTTCTATTTGTTAAATGATTCACTATGAGCGCTGAAAGCCTGATTTTATTCTTCATCGTGGGGGCATTCCTCGTGGGGTTCGCCCTTGTTTTCGCCCATTATGTGGCGCCCAATTCCACAAACCCCCAGAAAGCCGAAGCCTACGAATGTGGGATTCCCACCGAAGGACTTACCTGGCTACAGTTCAACGTTGGATATTACCTGTTTGCCATCGTTTTTTTGATTTTTGATGTTGAAAGCGTATTTATATTTCCCTGGGCTGTAGTGATGAAGGAGTTGGGCATGATTGCTTTTGTTGAAATTGTCATTTTCTTTTTCGTTCTCGGTTTAGGTCTTTTGTATGCCTGGAAGAAAGGAGCCTTGAAATGGGAATAAAAAACATGAAAGAGGCGGATTTCCGCGATAACGAAACCCTTGACCTTTTCAAGCAGTCGGGCGGCAACATTTTACTTACCACAATTGACGCCGTGATTGACTGGGGGCGTTCAAATTCCATCTGGCCGCTTACATTTGCCACCAGTTGCTGTGGTATCGAGATGATGGCGGCAGGCGCTTCGCGGCACGACTTTGCCCGCTTCGGCATCGAAGTTTACCGCGCTTCTCCCCGCCAGGCTGACGTGATTGTGGTAGCCGGAACCATAGTTAATAAGATGGCGCCTGTTCTGAAACGTCTTTACGACCAGATGTCTGACCCAAAATATGTGATTGCCATGGGCGCCTGCGCCGTTTCCGGCGGTCCTTTCTATTACAATAGTTACCACGTTGTGCGGGGCGTTGACCATGTAATTCCTGTTGACGTTTACGTTCCCGGCTGCCCGCCTCGCCCCGAAGCCCTGCTTTACGGCGTAATGCAGCTTCAGCGGAAGATAAAACTGGAATCAATGGGCAATCCGAGAAAAACCGAAAATTTAAAATAGATATTTCCCCAAGATGGATCAAACAGCGCTGAAAGAGCGTATTATGGGACTGGTTCCCGACGCAGAATTCCTGGAAAACAAGCAGTTCCTTACATTCGTAATCCCGGCGGAAAAAATGCACGATCTGGCGGTCAAACTCAAATATGAAACTGACCTTGCCTTCGATTTTCTTTTCTGCCTTTCCGGGGTTGACATGGTCAAGTTCCTTGAAGTGGTCTATCACCTCGAATCCACCGCCAATAAACACCAACTGGAGCTGAAGGTGCGCACAACCGATCGCGAAAACGGCGCTGTTGATACCGTTTGCGATGTGTGGCGCACCGCTGAGTTTCATGAACGGGAAATATACGACCTGCTGGGAATCCGGTTCAACAACCATCCCGACCTGAGGAGACTCTTCCTTGAAGAGGATTGGAAAGGATACCCGTTGCGCAAAGATTATGTTGATGAAGTAAACATTGTAGAACTGTAAGGTATGAAAGAAGTCATAAACCTTCCTGTTAAAAATATCGAGGAGGAGGAATACCATATTAATATGGGTCCTCAGCACCCTTCAACCCATGGCGTACTCCGGCTGGTTGTTTCACTCCAGGGCGAAATCGTTAAAAGCCTGAAACCTCATTGCGGGTATATCCATCGCGGCATCGAGAAAATGTGTGAAAAGGATACATATCCACAAATCATTCATCTCACCGACAGGATGGATTACCTTTCAGCCCACATCAACAACCACGCGGTTTGTATGCTTGTTGAAAAGGCGCTTGAAGTTGACGTTCCGGAAAGGGTAAAATACATCAGAACCATTGTTGACGAGTTGAACCGCATTGCCTCGCACCAGTTGTGGTGGTGCAGTTTCGGAATGGATATGGGCGGATTGACCTGCTTTTTCTACGGCTTGCGCGACCGCGAAAAAATTCTCGACATTTTCGAGGAATCTTTTGGCTCAAGGTTGCTTCACAGTTATTACACTCCCGGCGGACTGATGATGGACATTCACCCCAACTTTCAGAAAGGAGTGAAAGATTTCATCAAATATTTCCGTAAGAAGATCAAGGATTATGACGACCTGCTTACAGGAAACATCATCATGCAACTTCGCACCAAAGGCGTCGGAATCATTTCAAAGGAGGATGCCATCAGCTATGGCGTTACAGGTCCTTCAGGACGCGCTTCCGGTTTTGCCTGCGATGTTCGCAAACATCATCCCTACGGCGTTTATGATAAAGTGGACTTCAGGGAAATACTGGGAACCGCCGGCGATACTTTTGAACGCTACATGATGAGAATGCACGAGATGCGCGAATCAATGAAGATCATCGAGCAACTCATTGACAATATTCCTGCCGGCGACTATGCAGCCAAAATGAAAGCGGTAATCAAACTTCCTGCGGGCGAGTACTTCCAAAGGGTTGAAGCAGCCCGCGGCGAACTGGGCGTTTATGTAGTGAGCGATGGTAATAAAACTCCATACCGCGTGAAATTCCGCTCGCCGAACTTCTCAAACCTCAGCGCCCTTGACCATATAAGCCGCGGCGTTAAAATTGCCGACCTTATCGCTATTGGCGGTTCCTTAGACTATGTTATTCCCGATATTGACAGATAATAAAACTTATCTATGAATTTTAGCATCTACGACTTTACGTCATTCAACCAATGGATTGATCAATTTCTGCGTAGCGTCATGTCGCCCTTCTGGGCAATTGCCGTGGAAATGGTCATCATCGGGTTGGCAATCCTGCTGTTTTACGCGCTGGTCGGGTTGTTCCTGGTCTATGCAGAGCGCAAGGTTTGTGCTTTTATGCAAAACCGCGTCGGACCTAATCGCGTAGGTCCTTATGGATTTTTTCAAACCATCGCCGACTTTATCAAGTTGATGTTGAAAGAGCTGATAACCATCAAAAATGCCGACCAGTTGTTATTTAACCTGGCGCCATTCATTATCATCATCGCCTCTTTCATGGCTATTGCCGCTATTCCTTTTGCCAAGGGATTGCATGCAATAGATTTCGACATCGGAATTTTGTATGTTATTGCTGTATCATCTCTGGGCGTAGTGGGAATCCTGCTGGCAGGATGGTCAAGCAATAGTAAGTACTCGCTTATCGGCGCAATGCGTTCAGGCGCACAGATTATCAGCTATGAACTCTCTGTGGGGTTATCGCTTCTCACAATCATTATACTTGCCGGAACAATGCAGTTTTCGGCAATAGTGGAAGGACAGGCAAACGGCTGGTTCATTTTCAAAGGTCACATTCCGGCATTCATAGCTTTTATAGTTTTTCTGATTTCCAGCACTGCCGAAACAAACCGCGGTCCTTTCGACCTTGCCGAAGCCGAATCGGAACTTACCGCCGGTTTCCATACAGAATATTCCGGGATTAAATTTGCATTTTTCTTCCTCGCCGAATACATGAATATGTTTATTGTGGCGTCAATCGCTGCAACGGTATTCCTTGGCGGTTGGATGGCTTTCCATGTAAGCGGATGGGATGGATTCAACTATATCATGGATTTCATCCCGCCATTCGTGTGGTACATCGGAAAAACATTCTTTGTTATCTGGATTATGATGTGGTTCAAATGGACATTCCCGCGACTCAGAATTGACCAGCTTCTGACGCTCGAATGGAAATACCTGTTGCCCATCAACCTGGTCAACATTCTTATCATGGCATTTGTTGTATTAATGGGTTGGCATTTTTAGAAAACTATGAACAGCTTTTTCACATACTTTACCGAGATCTTCCATGCAGTTAAATCGCTCCTTACGGGAATGAAGGTAACCGGAAGATACTTCTTCAGCCCCTGGGAAATAGTGACCCAGCAATACCCGGAAAACCGGAAAACTTTAAAAATGTACGACCGTTTCAAGGGCGAAGTGGTCATGCCGCACAACGGGAATAACGAACACCGGTGCACCGGCTGCGGGATTTGCGAAACTGCTTGTCCCAACGGCTCCATCGAAGTTATTCAGAACAAAATTGACCTGCCCGACGGCAAGAAGAAACGAATAATTGATAAACACATATATCATCTTTCGATGTGTACCTTCTGTAGTTTGTGCATCAAATCATGTCCCTCCGACGCCCTCGCATGGGGTCAGGAGTTTGAACATGCCGTTTTCGATCGGGCCAAACTCACCAGGATTTTAAATAAACCCGGTTCATCCATCCTTAAAGATATTGCAGAATGACAGCCAATCAATTGATGTTCGCGATATTCGCGGCGATCATTATCATTTTCTCTATCCTCACCGTCACCAGCCGGAGGATACTGCGGGCGGCAACCTTTCTGCTGTTTGTGCTGGTGGCTACAGGAGGTATGTATTTCCTTCTGCGGTTTAATTTCCTTGCTGCAATCCAGTTAACATTGTATGCCGGCGGTATCGTGGTTCTTATAATCTTCTCAATTTTACTTACCAGCCATATTGCAGAAAAACTCGAAGCGCCATCATGGAAAAAAATTATCCCCGCATTTCTCGCCGCCGGATTCGGCGCAGTGATTACAATCGCCACTATTCTCCAGTACAATTTCCCTGCTGAGGTTGTTGCAACCAGCGAGCGTACCGACATCCGGGTGATCGCGAAAAGCCTGATAAGTACCGAAAAATTCGGATATGCCCTGCCCTTTGAAGTGATAAGCATACTGCTGCTCGCCGCAATGGTTGGAGCAATCATCCTGGCAAAAAAACGTAAAGATTAATTCATATAATACCAACGAATTATGTTTGAAGGCGTTCCATTACACTGGTTTCTCATCACCGGCACAATCATGTTCTTTGTCGGGATTTATGGATTCCTGGTCAGAAAAAACCTGATCACAATTCTCATGTCAATCGAGCTGATACTTAACTCGGTGAATATCAACTTTGTGGCATTCAACAAGATTCTATATTCGGATCGCCTCGAAGGAATGTTTTTCACCATTTTTATTATCGCTGTCGCAGCGGCTGAAGCTTCAGTGGCTATAGCTATTATTCTCAACATCTATCGCCGCCTCGTAAATATTGATGTAGAGAAAATGAACGAAATGAAATATTAATAACCCCAGGCTTCAACCTGAGTAATAACCCCAAAAACACATGATAAACTTCAGTTACACTGCCTGGATCCTGCTGATACCTCTGTTCATGTTTGTGGTGGTCGGCTTGTTCGGGAATCGTTTCAAACCTCTCGTTTCGGGCATTGCAGGTACCGCCGGACTTTTTGTTATCTGGATTCTCTCGCTGATTACTGCCTACAAGTACTTCTTCGTGCTTGGGAAGGCTGCCGATGGCGCATTTGAGAAATTCCTTGCCGTGAATATACGCTGGCTGAACCTCACCGACAAGCTCCATATAGATATTGGCGTTCTTCTCGATCCTATATCGGTTATGATGCTGATTGTGATTACCACAGTGTCGTTTATGGTTCATCTTTATTCAATCGGATATATGCATGGCGAAAAGGGATTTATGAGGTTCTTTGCCACCCTTTCACTTTTCAGTTTTTCGATGCTTGGTCTTGTAGTCGCAACCAACATCTTCCAGATGTACATTTTCTGGGAACTCGTGGGGGTTTCCTCATATTTACTGATCGGGTTCTATTACACCAAAGATTCGGCAGTTGCCGCCTCAAAGAAAGCCTTCATCGTTACCCGTTTTGCCGACCTCGGATTTCTTATCGGAATTCTGATGCTTTCCTATTCAACGGGAACCTTTGATTTTATTACTCTGACAGGTCCAAACAGTCCGGCGTTTACTTCGGGTCAGGGAATTTGGTTCCTCGGTCTTTCAACAATGACATGGTCAATGATCTTTGTTTTTATGGGCGGCGCCGGAAAATCGGCAATGTTCCCGCTGCATATCTGGTTGCCCGACGCCATGGAGGGTCCTACTCCTGTTTCAGCGCTCATTCATGCCGCAACAATGGTTGTTGCAGGCGTCTATCTCGTAGCCCGTCTCTTTCCAATCTATGTTTTCTCGGCTCCGGTCGCCCTCGATGTGGTGATGTACGTGGGCGCATTCAGTTCGATTTTTGCGGCGGTGATTGCCTGCACCCAGTTCGACATCAAGCGGGTACTGGCTTATTCCACAATGTCGCAAATCGGGATGATGATGTTTGCCCTCGGCGTTTCCGGTTATGACGGACACGAAGGGCTTGGCTACATGGCGTCAATGTTTCATCTGTTTACCCATGCCTTCTTTAAATCCTTGTTATTCCTTGGAGCCGGCGCCATTATTCATGCCGTTCACAGCAATGTGATGAATGAAATGGGCGGACTGAGAAAACACCTTCCCATTACTCATGCCACTTTCCTGATCGCATGTTTGGCAATAGCGGGAATTCCTCCGCTTTCTGGATTCTTCAGCAAAGACGAAATTCTCGCCGCCGGGCATGATAAAAGTATGATGCTTTACTGGGTGGAGATGATTGTTTCAGGATTGACCGCCTTCTATATGTTTCGGTTGTACTACTCAATTTTCTGGGGGAAAGACCAACATTATCATCATACGCCGCACGAAGCCCCGTTGACTATGACGATTCCGCTGATGCTTCTCGCGGTTGGCGCACTTCTTGCCGGTTTCATTCCCTTCTCCCTGTTCGTATCTGCCGACCGGCTGCCTTTTGCCGCTCACCTCGATCTGGGAATTGCCATTCCCGCTGTACTTGTAGGTTTGCTCGGAATAGGAACGGCAACTATTTTCTATCGAAAGGAGACCAATATTCCCGATCAGATTTTCAACTCGCTTGGCGGATTTTCAAGAGCGGCTTACCACAAATTTTATATTGACGAGGTTTATATCTTCATCACCAAAAAGATCATCTTTAACTATATTTCACGCCCCATTGCCTGGTTCGACCGGCACATTGTTGACGGCTCGATGAACGGAATAGCTTACGTTACCAATGAAGCCTCTGATCGGATTAAAAGTCTGCAATCGGGACAACTTCAGCAATACGCAATGGTTTTTGTGTCGGGAGTGGTACTCCTTGTATTATTATTCACCTATTTATGGACCAATTAAAACTGTAGAAGAATGAGTTTTCTGACACTGTTTATCATTATACCGGTTCTGACAGTAATTGGTATTTTATTGTGCAAGAATCATATCCAGGTTAAATGGGTTGCAGTAGCCGGCATGGGCTTGCAGCTTATTTCGGCTATCGCGCTGATTCTTTTGTACCTCGCAGAACGCCGGGCAGGAAATCTTGCCGAAGTTCTTTTTGTTCAGGATAATGTCTGGTATCAAACCCTTAATATCCATTTTTTTGTAGGCGTTGACGGCGTTTCGGTTGCCATGATCGGACTTACCGCGCTTGTAGTATTTGCCGGCATTTTTGCCAGTTGGGATATCAAAGACCTTCCGCGCGAGTTTTTCACGTCTCTGATCCTTCTGGCTTCCGGGGTTTTCGGGTTCTTTGTTAGCCTCGACCTCTTCACCATGTTTCTTTTTTATGAACTTGCCGTGATTCCAATGTATTTGCTGATCGGAATCTGGGGAAGCGGTCCGCGTCATTACTCAGCCATGAAACTAACGCTGATGCTTATGGGCGGTTCGGCGCTAATTCTTCTGGGTTTGATCGGCATTTATTTCAATTCGGCTCCAAATGGGGGACCTTTAACTTTCGACCTTATCAAAATATCGAAAGAGACGCTGCCAATGAATGTTCAGCTCTTCTTTTTTCCCTTTCTCTTTGTAGGATTCGGAACGCTTGGGGCCATGTTCCCGTTCCATACCTGGTCGCCCGACGGTCATGCATCGGCGCCTACTGCCGTTTCCATGCTTCATGCCGGCGTGCTTATGAAACTTGGCGGATACGGTTGTTACCGGGTTGCAGTGTTTCTTCTTCCAGGCGCGGCGCACCAATTGGGTTGGATATTCATTATCCTTGCCACTATTGGCGTAATTTACGGAGCGCTCGGCGCGGTGTGGCAGAAAGACCTTAAATATATCAATGCCTACTCCTCGGTAAGCCACTGTGCACTGGTTCTTTTCGCAATACTGATGTTCAACCAAACCGCCATGAACGGCGCTATCATGCAGATGATCTCTCACGGCATCATGACAGCCCTCTTTTTTGCCCTTATCGGGATGATTTATGGGCGAACGCACACCCGGTACATCAATGAGATGGGCGGTTTGATGAAGGTTATGCCATTCCTTTCTGTCGCTTATGTGATCGGCGGTCTTGCATCTCTCGGACTTCCCGGATTCAGCGGATTCGTTGCCGAAATGACCATCTTCGTCGGGGCATTCCAGAATGCCGACGTGTTTCATCGCGTGGCAACCATCATTGCAGCTTCATCCATAGTTGTTACTGCCGTGTATATTCTGCGTGTTGTTGGTATCCTTTTACTCGGAAAGATCAGGAACCCTGAATACGAGGAACTGACTGATGCAAAGTGGTACGATAAAATCAGCGTGGTTACGCTGATTTTCGGAATCACGCTGATTGGCGTAGCGCCTTTGTGGCTTTCAGATATGATCACACAGGGATTGGGACCAATTGTGCATAAGCTACTTGCAGCGGCGCCAGGATTGAATTAGACTCACGCTCCCCTCCCTTTTTGGGGAGTGGCTGGGGGTGGGGTAATAAAAACTTAAAAATACAACAAAATGCTGATTATGAGACATGAATTACTGCTGATCGTCATCACGGTAATCCTTTTGATAGTCGAAATTTTTCTGCCAAACACAAAAAAACGCGGAATCATCCTTCCAGCCATCCTTCTTATGGCGGCGGTAACTGTTATTGGCTTTTTACCGGGAACGCCGGGGATTCTGTTTGGCGGTATGTACCAGGCAACAGAATTGACAATGATGTTCAAAAACATTCTGAATGTTGGCGTTCTTATCGTATTCATTCAGTCGGTTGACTGGTTGAAACAGGAGCAGAACAAAGAAAAGATAAGCGAGTTTTTCCTGCTCATCCTTTCCACCCTGATCGGGATGAATTACATGATCTCCGCCGGCGATTTCCTCATGTTTTACATTGGGCTTGAACTTGCCACCATTCCAATGGCAGCCCTCGCAGCTTATGAAAGGTTGAAGGAAAAATCAGCCGAGGCAGGGGTAAAACTTATCTTTTCATCTGCTTTGTCGTCAGGAATACTGTTATATGGTTTGTCAATGATTTACGGCACAACCGGAACCATGTACTTCGCCGACGTGGCTCCATTGATTACCGGCGCGCCTCTTCAGGTTCTGGCATTTATCTTTTTCTTTGCGGGCATGGCATTTAAAATCTCTCTGGTACCCTTCCATCTCTGGACCGCCGACGTTTACGAAGGAGCTCCTGTAAATGTTACCTCCTACCTTTCAGTTATTTCAAAAGGCGCATCTGTTTTTGTTCTCACAATCATCCTTTATACCGTATTTGCTAAAATCGCCGTCCTATGGAGCGACGTAATTTATATTATCACCATCCTTACGATTACCGTAGGAAACCTGTTTGCAATGCGGCAGCAGAATTTAAAAAGATTCCTGGCATTTTCTTCCATTGCTCAAGCCGGTTTCATTCTTCTTGGCATCATCGGGCAAAGTCAGCTTGGTATGACTACGGTAGTCTATTTTGTGCTGGTCTATATTTTTTCAAATCTGGGCGCTTTCGGCGTTATCGGAATCATTTCAAACCGCACCGGGAAAGAGAATATCAATGACTACGATGGTTTGTACCGCACCAATCCAAACCTGAGTCTGGTAATGATGCTGGCGCTCTTTTCATTGGCAGGAATCCCGCCGCTGGCTGGCTTTTTCGGAAAGTTCTTTCTGTTTACCGCCGCCGCAAAACAAGGATATTACATACTCGTGCTGATCGCTCTGCTGAACACAATCATTTCACTATACTATTATTTATTGGTTATCAAAGCAATGTTGCTGAACAACAGCGATCAACCAATTGCCAAATTCAGAAGCGACAACTATACGCGGCTGGGGCTGATAATGTGCGTTGCAGGTATGGTTGTGATTGGATTCACAAGCGTTGTTTATGAAATGGTATTCAATCTAAGTTATGGATTGCATTAATATTTGTTGGTAGAGACAGGTCTCAGACCTGTCTCTGCGAATTGTTTTAAATCGAAAAATCAACATGGCATTATCCAAAGGCAAACACAATATTGTTGAAATTGAAGGAGTTCGTTGTACTCTGGTTGAAACCGGAGTTTCGCCGGAGCGGATGGAGTTTTTAAAAAACCTACTGGTCTTTAACCGGTATGAGGTGAAATCGGAACCTGTAAAAGCAAAGGACGGCTCTATTCTCAACTCCTTTGTTATTGGCGTAACAGATATTCTTTTCAATCCGATGATTGCGGTTTATCAGAAAAAGCTGTTCACCCCTGATGGTGAAACAGTAAGTCCCGCATTCTGGAATCAATGGATTTTTCAGGAAAATATTCCTTATTGGCAGGTTAAGCTCTAACCAGAATGCAGAAAATTGCGAAGTATTTCTCCTGGTTTGTCATCCTTCTTTATTTCGTTCTCGGCGTTTATATTCTTGTAAGTTCCCGCTTTCAATATCTATCCAAAGAGCTAAAAGTTATTTTTGCCATCTTTTTATTTCTTTATGGCGGGTTCCGTATCGCTCGTCTCTGGTCTAAAAGCCGTGAGCAAAACGAGGAATAATTGCGATTAAATATGATGATGAAGTAATATTTTTCATATTTTTGTGTTCTATGTAAAGAATCCGCTGATTTATAGCAATTAAGAGATGAAAAACAAGAAAATGAATACCCCGTTGCTTTTTAACCTTGCCGGAGCTTTATTGTTCCTGCTTATCTCATCCTGTGGAGGAAATACAAATCAGAAAGGAAAGGACACTCCGACTGCAGGCCAAATCAAGGTGGAAATTGATGATTCCTATCGTTTGCTTGTCGAAGCGCAAACATATACTTTCGAATCTATGTACAAATACGCTCGCCTTGATACGATTTATAAAACCGAGGCTGATGTATTCAACGACTTTATGAATGATTCGGTATCGCTGATAATTGTGAACCGGAAACTTAGCGACAATCAGGTTCTATACCTTAAAGAGCGGCAGTACATTCCGAAAACCACAAAAATTGCCATTGATGGTATTGCGCTAATTGTGAATAATGATAATCCTGATACGAATCTGTTCTTTGCCACTGTTAAAGATATTTTCCTTGGAAAAATCACTTCATGGGATCAGATCAATAAAAAATCAAAATTAAATGATCTGAAAGTTGTTTTTGATAATTTCAAATCGGGAAATCCCCGCTACTTTAAAGAGAAATTTGCTTTGGATTCTTTCCCTTCAACCTGTTTTGCAGCAAATACCAATGAAGAGGTAATTAATTTTGTGGAGAAGAACAAAAATGCCGTTGGCGTAATCAGCGTTAACTGGATCAGCGACCGTGCCGACACGGTTTCCAACCATTTTCTAAAACGTTTCAAGGTTGTAGGAATTTCGCTTGAAGGAGATAACAATGCCGGTACGAAGTTTTACAAACCTTACCAGGCTTATATCGCCGAAGGTTCATATCCTTTTACACGCGAGGTTTACTGTATCAACAGGCAACCATATACCGGATTGGCTTATGGCTTTTCTTCATTCCTGGCAGGGGAAAAAGGTCAGTTGATTGTTCTTCATTCAGGCCTCGTTCCTGCGGCAATGCCGGTTCGTATCGTTGAAATTAAACACTAAACTCAAGGAGATACTGATTATGCTTAAACTTTTTAAACCGGTTGCTGTTATTGTCGCCATTCTACTCTTTTTTGCTTTGAGTCAGAAATCCTATTCCCAGGAACTGAAAGATGCTATTAAACTCACAAAAAGCGAACAATTTAATGCTGCGGCAGCGATGTTTAAGAAATTAATTCAGCAATCGCCAGCCAATGGAGATCTCTATTTTTATTATGGGCGGAATTGCCTCGAAAAGTATTATTCAGATACCATGAATGTCTCTTTTCAGGAAAAGGTTGATTCTGCCAGAACTATTTATACACTGGGGACACAACAGGATCCAGCTAACCCAATCAATTTTGTCGGACTGGGCGGACTGGCTTTGATCAACAGGAATATTCCAAAAGCGCAGGAAGAGTTTGCAAAAGCCATGGCGCTGCTTCCTTCAAAAGCAAATAAAACAATTAAAATGGCGCCTGAAATGCAAGCCAAAGTTTTGATTGAGATGGCTGAATCATACATTACTGCCGGAGTTCATGACACAGCAAACGTATTTTCCGCCTTACGACAGGCTGAAAAACTTGATAAGAAAAATCCCACTCTTTTTATTGTTAAAGGCGACGCATATTTTTACCTGCTGAACGATGGGTCAAAGGCAATCTCGAATTATAATATCGCTCAGTCGCTCGATCCTACCTCACCCGAAGCCAAGTTGCGCATAGGCCAATTATGGCTTCGCGCCCGTCAATATACCACCGCGCTCAATTTCTATCAGGAGGTTGTGAAAATGGACTCCACCTTTGCCCCTGCATACCGCGAACTTGGTTCTCTGCTTGCGCGCGCCGGCCGGCAGGAAGAAGCAAAGAAGAATTGGTACAAATTCCTTGAACTTTCCAAGAATACGGCAGCAAGAAAACAGTTTGTAAATACCCTTATCGAACTTAAGGACTATCCTGAAGCGATTGCTCAGTTGATTGAGATACAAAAGGTTGACATTACCGATAATGATGTGAACCGGGCGTTGGCTTACTCCTACTTCGAAACTCAGCAATATGAAAAAGGACTTACCTATATCAGGAAATTCATTGCCAATGCAAAGCCCGAAAAAATCCGCGCACTCGATTATGCCTACTATGGTCGTTTACTTGCTAAAATGAAACAGGATTCGCTGGCGCCTGAACAACTAATGAAATCTTATGCAATGGATACAACCAAAGCAGATATCATTTCAGAAGCTGCATTATGCTGGACGAAAGTTAAGAAATATGATAAAGCCAGAGATTTGTACGAACAAAAAATTGCCCTGAAAAAAGGAATTCCAATGGATTATTACAATCTTGGAAAAGTTTATTACAGTTTGCAGGATTTTGTAAAAGCCGATACAAACCTTGCCCTATTTAATAAGATGCAGTCTGATTATATTCCCGGATTTTCTTGGCGGGCGCGTACCAAATCAAACCTTGACGTCAAGGATGCCAAGGGATTCAATACTACCGGATTTGCTGTCCCCGTGTACGATAAAGTTATTGAATTGACCCAAAGCGATACAGCCAAATACATGAAAGACCGGTTCGAAGCATTTGATTATCTTGCTTTTTATCACTACAGCCAGTTCTCCCTTGATCAGAAAAATAAAGAGGAGGCGCAGAAAGCGTTGGATTATTACCTCCGGATGACAATGGTTAACCCTAATGATGAAAAAGCCACTGTTGTTAAACCTGTAATAGATTTGTTGAAACAGAAGATCAAATAACAACTATTTGATAGAGTTGAATAATTTTTTACCTTTGCGTCTCCTTTTTAATTAGAAAATCCTATAATTCATTCAATCTTTAATCTAAAACTTTTTAACAGATGAGCAAGACAAATAGCAAAGGCGGATCGTTGGGTGAAGCCTTAAGGTCAACGTTTACAGTGGGCGCTATGTTAGTAGCATTAGCCTTTTCTTATTTTCTTTACAAGGTCGTGTTTGGTAATCCATTGTTTTTTGAAGGCGGGAATCCCGATGGCGCTCCGCTGCCTGGCAATTATCTTGCCATTATTTATAAGGGAGGCGTCATTGTTCCCTTTCTGATCACTTTGAACCTTCTTGTAATCATTTTCACCGTTGAACGAGGCATCACACTATTCCGCGCCAGGGGAAAAGGCAGACTAAATGTATTTGTGAAGACGCTGCAGAATTTTCTTAACACCAACAAAATCGAAGAAGCCATTGTTGCCTGCGATAAACAAAGAGGTTCATTGGCTAACGTAATGAAAGCCGGTTTGATGCGCTACCGTACCTTACAGAATGACGCCACGCTGGAAAAAGACCAGAAAATTCTCGCATTGCAGAAAGAATTTGAAGAAGCTACGGCGCTTGAACTTCCGATGCTCTCCCGAAACCTGGTTATTATCTCCACCATTGCCTCCATCTCCGTATTAACCGGTCTGATGGGAACCGTTATTGGGATGATCAAGGCCTTTGCCGCTCTTGCTCAGGCAGGCGCCCCAGACGCCCTGGCTCTTGCGAACGGTATTTCAGAAGCCCTTATCAACACGGCATTTGGTATCTTTGGTTCATTACTCGCTATCATTTTCTATAATTTCTTTTCAACCCAGATTGATAGCTTTACCTACAAAATTGATGAAGCCGGTTTCAGCCTCGTTCAGTCTTTTGCCGCTGGAACAAAATAGTTAAAACGAGAACGCTATGCCAAAAATTAAACAACCGGCAAGATCTCCGCACATAGACATGACGCCTATGGTGGATTTGTTTTCATTGCTGTTGACATTCTTCATGTTGACCACCTCATTTCGTCCACAGGAAGCCGCGCCAATTGAAACGCCATCATCGGTGTCGGAAAAACAGGCTCCTGATAATGATATCATGACGATCTTCATTGCCAAGGAAGGAAAGGTGTTTTTCAACATTGATAACGGCAGAGACACATCTACCCATTTCAGGGAAAAATTGCTTCAGAAAATGGGCGACCAGTATAAACTAACCTTTACACCAAGCGAACTTGATAAGTTCGGAAAAATGTCGTCATTCGGGATGCCAATCAAAGATATAAAAGCATGGATCAATGCTAAGGAACCAGAAGTCCGCGACAAACTTCAGATAGGGATTCCTATGGATTCTACCGACAACCAACTTGCCTGGTGGGTGCGTATGGCCCGCTTGACCAACCTGAATGCCGAAGTAGCCATCAAAGGTGATGCTGAAACTGAATATACCGCAGTGAAAAAGATCATGGACCTGCTACAGGAAAATAAAGTTAATAAGTTTAATCTCGTTACAAACCTTCAGGCTGACGAAGTCACTATGAAGGATATGCCCAAGTAGGGCAACGCGATTTTAATCCCTAAAAGAAAAAACCAGTATGGGTGAAATAATTGTTGAAGAAAAAGGGAAAAAGGGTGGTAAGCGCCAGGCGAAGAAACACAGCACCCGCATTGATATGACCCCTATGGTCGACCTGATGTGTCTGCTCATTACCTTCTTCATGCTCACTACGGCTTTTAGCAAGCCCAAAGTCATGGTTATTACCATGCCCGAAAAAGATCCAAAGGACGAACCTAAGGATGCGCCGAGAATCTCTTCTGAGCGTACACTGAACATTCTGCTCACTGCCGATCACAAAGTGTATTACTACCAGGGAATGATTGATCCAAAAAAGCCACCGTTGCCGGAATTGATAAAAACTGATTTCAGCAAAGATGGTATTCGCAAAGTCCTTTTACTTAGAAATAAGGATTTATTCACCAAAATTGCCGATTACCGGAATTTACGTGTCACCGGGAAACTGGTTGTGGCTGATACCACAGCAGATTCTGAGATCAAGAGGTTTAAAAAGGAGGACAAAAAAGGTCCGATCATCCTGATCAAAGCCGATGATAAGGCTAAATACAAGGATATGGTGGATATAATAGACGAGATGGCTATATGCAATGTGGCAAGTTACGCTGTTGTGGATTTTACCCCAGCCGAAATCGAGCTACTGAAAAATGCTCCGAAATAACAAATCAAAATGTGCTTAAACACTTTAAATATATAGCTTATGGCAATTGAAAAGCAGCGCGTAGAACCGCTGGAGGATATTGTTTTCAAAAACAGGAACAAGGAATATGGTTCTTATTACCTGCGTAAAAAGTACAGGAAATATGTAATTGTATCCATGATTTTTGGTTTTGTTCTGATAGGCGCAGTTGTTGCCTATCCTCTGATCAATGCCTATATCAATAAGGAAAGGCTTATCAGAGAAAAGCAAAAAGAGGTTGGCGTTAAATTCGAAAACCTGAAACAGGAAGAAGCGCCACCGCCTCCACCACCACCCCCTCCGCCGGAACAAATGGTTGAAAAGGTTAAATTCACAGCGCCTGTGGTTGTTGATGATACAACAATCGAAACTGGTCTTACCTCTATGGATGATCTGAACAAAAAAGGTAATGTGGAAGCCCCTACAGAAGATGTTGTTGTTGAAGTTAAAGATGAAGGTCCGCGGGTAATTGAAACCCCTGTTCAGGCTGAAATTTTTACCGTTGTTGAAGAACAGCCTGGTTACCCAGGTGGTGAAGAAGCCCGAATCTCATTCCTTCAGCAAAATATTAAATATCCCGAAGAAGCCAAGGAATTGGGAATCCAGGGAAGGGTGTTTGTCACCTTCGTGGTTGAAGTTGACGGCGCTATAAGCGATGTCAGGGTGCTTCGTGGTATCGGCGGAGGTTGCGACGAAGAAGCCATACGCGTTGTAAAAGCAATGCCAAAATGGGTAGCCGGAAAACAACGCGGCGTTCCGGTTCGCGTTCAGTTTAACCTCCCAATTAAGTTTACGTTGCAATAAACCGAAAATTTTTATTCAACTTACCAACTTACCAGCTTACCAGCTTACCAGCTTACCAGCTTACCAGCTTACCAGCTTACCAGCTTAAAATGAAAAGGCAGTTCAGACAATGAGCCGCCTTTTTCATTTAGACTCCAAACGGGTTCATTTCAGACTTCCTGACCTCACCGCAAACTAATTTGTCGCTAATTTTTGAACAACTCGATCAGGTATTGAACGAAATTGTCTCATTTACCAGGACGCTGATTCAAAATTCTCCCGCTCTCCTTGAGTGTCTTAATATTGAATTTGATGTTTTTTTTGGCATAAATTACAAAAGGCAAAAGGCAAACAACAAATAAGAAACAAACATAAATCACTAAAATTCAAACATTAAAAATAGATTTTATCGGTCTTGCGTTTGAATTTTGAATTTTTAAAATTTTCGAATTTATTTGTGTTTTGTTTATTGTTATTTGTCATTTCTGGTTTATCCAGGTTAGGAATACTCCTATTGGTGAGGAGTGTGCCCAACAAAATGATTGGACAGTGGAATATGCAGGCCAGATCATTAAAGAATTTATGAAGGGTATCTTGGAAACGATTTCGAAATAGCTTATACCAAATTATCATTGAAAATGTTCATTAATTTGAATATATTCCACAGGCATTCATTTGTTTGTGAACTGACTTACGGTTTATCCAAATAATTTAATAATCAATGCAAAAGACTGCATAAAGAGGGATAGACTTGATTTTATTCTCAAAACCAAAGTTCTTTGTGGAGATTCGTATTGTGAATTGAGGCGTGAACCTGGAAATAAATTGTACCAAACTTTTCGATCTTACATTC
>JBAXRP010000026.1:0-29333 GCA_037131145.1 Bacteroidota bacterium | reverse complement strand
TAGTGCACGTTTCTTCATACTTTAAATTTTAACAAGTTTAACATTCCGTTAGTTTTAATAAGCCTGTGCGGCTTGTTTTTGGTGGTGCAAAATAACGAAAAAATTTACAGTCCGGGTAAAAAAGAAATGATTATATGAAGGGACAAGGGTTAAGTGGTTAAGTGTTAAGGGTTAAGGGTTAAGTTTTAAGGGTTAAGGGTTCTTAATTCAGAGTTTTAGGGTTTGAGGAATAATGTTGAGGATTGAATTTACATTAAAGACATTAAATTTGTCGGCGGATTATAAAACCTTTGATCATGAAATCTTTAACATCAACTAAAATGAAAAGAATCCTACTTTTACTTTTTTCTTTGATTTCGATTTTAATCCCGCTTCCGATGAAATCACAACCTGATAACAATAGTCAATATCAGATAATTACAACGACGCCACAAAAACTGCAATGGTTGCCGTTTGGCGAAATTAAACCGACAGGTTGGCTACGGGAACAAATGCAGAAAGACCTTAACGGATTTGTCGGGCGTCTCAACGAACTCGTTCCCGACCTCATGGCTGATAGCATTTATGGCAAAGACCGTCTCACCAAATCGGTAAAAGCAAAGAATGTCGGTAATATCGGCATAGAAATGGATCCGCAATATCTTTGGTGGAATAGTGAAACCCAGTCAAACTGGCGCGACGGCTACATCCGTAATTCGATTTTACTTGGTGACAAGAATCATCTGAAAAAAAATGAACAATATGTTGCCTGGTTGATTTCAACTCAGGACGCGGATGGCTACCTCGGCGTTTATTCCAAAGATCTGCGGTACAATTTTCCCAATGAAAACGGCGAGTTATGGGCTAAAACCACTGCCCTGCGAGGGCTGCTCGCATGGTACGAATTTACCAGGAATCAGCAAATAATGGTCGCCATACAAAAAACCGTGGCAGATGTGATGCGTAATTATCCGGTAAATGCCTCTCATCCGTTCAAATCGGATAAACCCTTTGCAGGTGGACTTACGCATGGTCTGATGTTCACTGATATTCTGGATCGCATGTATCAGCTTACGGGCGATAAAAGTTATCTTGATTACGCTTTGTTTCTGTACAAGGATTTTTCAGAAAACATCCTGCGGGAAGACGTACAATACCCCAAAATAGTGGATACAGGCTATCGGTTGAAGGAGCATGGAGTGCATACTTATGAACATTTGCGTTCACTCACGGCAGCATGGTTTGCGTCGGGAAATCCCGCCCTTAAAAAGGCATTGGATATCTACCTACGCAGGATTGATCAATGTACCACCCCATCGGGAGGTCCCATCGGCGATGAATGGGTTGGCGGAAGAATCGCCGACGCTACCAATACCGGGTATGAATATTGCTCGATTCATGAACTCCTCGACGGCTATTGTAATTTGTTTCAGAAAACCGCTGAAAACCGATTTGGCGATAAGGCTGAACTTCTGTTTTTCAATGCCGCCCAGGGAGCGCGCCACCCGGAACAAAGCGCTATTGCCTATTGCAAAACCGATAATTCCTGGCAAATGACCGGAGCGAAAAACGGCGAGCCTAACGAAGATGGCAAACAAACCCGGTTTAAATATTCACCCGCTCATCAGGATGTGGCGGTTTGCTGTGTTCCAAATGCCGGACGCATCACACCATATTATATAAAAGCAATGTGGATGAAAGATGATGAAGGCTTGGTTGCCACCCTGCATGGTCCTTCCGAGGTGGAAACAACAATAAAAAACACGAAGGTCAGAATTGCTGTAGAAACCGATTATCCATTGGGATTTACTATTGATTACAGGGTAATGGTAAACCAGCCGGCGGCTTTTGTTTTGAAAATCAGAAAACCCGACTGGGCTAAGAAAATTTCCGCCAATTTTGATTACACAGAAAAGGAGGGATTTCTCATAATAAACAGGACATGGAAAAACAAGACTGACCTTCACCTTGAATTTCATTCTGAAATTGTCGTCAGGGAAGATCAGCAGAAGGCAAAATATTTCACTTATGGCCCGCTGGTCTTTGCAAAACCTATTGAAAGTCGTGAAATTGTAACCAAAATTTTCCCTGTTGAGCCATTCAGGGATTTCGCCTATCTTCCGGTGAAAAAAATTGATTATCTCTATTCTGATAAAACAAAACCGGTTATCAAATCTGATCCTGACGCCGGAAAAAATAAATTCTGGAAGAGGATATCAATGAAAACAATACTTGTTAATGAACAAACTGGTAAATCTGAAGAGGCGACACTCTATCCAATGGGAGGGACTATATTGAGGCAGGTAACTTTTAAACAATTCAGTCTGCCGCCAGCCTGGGCGGCTTCGGCTATTTGGTATCAGATTTTTGTTGAACGTTTTTATAATGGAGATAAATCAAACGATCCCACGCCGGAGAGTATCAATATTCCGTCGCTTAACCTCCTTGCGCCTCCGGGCTGGAAAGTGACTCCGTGGACGCACAACTGGTTTGAATCGGAAGAGTGGGCAAAACAAAGTGGGAAGCCATTTAACGAGATGTTACAATACCGGCGGTTTGGCGGCGATTTGCAAGGAGTTCTTGATAAACTGGATTACCTTCAGGAACTCGATATCACCGCATTATACATGAACCCGTTGAATGACGCCCCTTCCCTTCACAAATATGATCCAAGATATTACAACCACATTGACGTAAATTTCGGTCCCGACCCTAAGGGTGATAACAGGATCATCGCCAGGGAAAAAATTGACGATCCGTCAACGTGGCAATGGACTTCGGCGGATAAGCTGTTTTTGAAGCTGGTTGCCGAGGCGCACAAGCGGAACATCCGGATCATCATGGATTATTCGTGGAACCATACCGGCGTGATGTTTCCTGTATGGCAGGATATACTAAAAAACCAGGAAAAATCGGTCTATAAGGATTGGTACGCCATTAATTCATGGGACAACCCCGGTACGCCGGCGAATGAATTTTCATACACAGGATGGGCGGGAGTTGAGAATCTTCCTGAACTGAAAAAGGTTGACATTACCACAAAGCGCGTTAGTGGTTATCCTTATGAAGGCAACATAAATGAAGGGGCAAAGCGCCACATATTTGCTGTGACAAAACGATGGCTGGCGCCTGATGGCGACACTTCAAAAGGAATTGATGGGTTCAGACTTGATGTTGCAGATCAGATCGGGATGGGCTTCTGGCGCGATTACCGGAAATTTGTCAGGTCAATCCAACCTGACGCATACCTTGTAGGAGAGATTTGGTGGGCGAAATGGCCAGATAAACTGATGGATCCGGTTCCATATCTGAAAGGAGATATTTTCGACGCAGTGATGTTTTATCAGGTTTACAAACCTGCCAGATATTTCTTTGCGAAAAACAACTATGCAACAAATGCACAGCAATTCAAAGACAGTCTTGAATTTCAGTGGAAGCGGTTACCTGTCGCCAACCGATATGCAATGATGAATACCGGCTCTTCGCATGATTCCCCCCGGCTGCTCTCCGACTTTTTCAACCCGAATAAATACAAATTCAATGCGTCTCCTTACGACGATCGGGCATATAAAACCGGCAAGCCTGATTCTGAAACGTATCAGCGGGTACAACTCTATCTGGTTCATCTGTTTACAAGCATCGGAGCTCCGCACATTTGGAACGGAGAGGAGATGGGCATGTGGGGAGCCGACGATCCGCACTGCCGGAAACCATTAATGTGGAAGGAATACTCGTTTGAACCTGAAACCCGGAACAATTTCCAACAGGGGGAAAAATCCTTTGATTCTGTCGGATTCAATCAACAGCAGTTTAACTGGTACAAAAAACTTATACAAATCAGAAAGGAAAATCCACCGCTGGTTAACGGTGAGATTGAATTTATAGTGGCAGATGGCAAAAAACTGGCGTATAGGAGGTTTGACAAGAACAGCGAAATCCGGATTTATTTTAACCTTGAAAAGGAACCGCAGATATTTCCAATACCAGAAAAAACGAGCGCAATTGATTTGCTTACCGGAAAGAACTATTCCGGGAATAACTTTTCGCTGAATCCTATGACCAGCGCTGTTTTAAAAATGGTTCCTGCAACGAGGCCGTAGTAGGTAGCATTCTGGTAATGTTCAATCAGATGAAACGAACATGTATTTTAACCTTTTAAATTGTGTACTTTTGTGTGAATGAAAAGAAAAAAGGCTCCATTATGAAAACAACTTTAAATAAAGTTAACCTGTTTTTTATATTCCTGTCGGTGACATTTTCTTTAACTGTCACCGGACAGGTTATAACAACCACCCCAGTCTTTCCCATTGACGCCGATTCATGTATCATCATTTTCGACGCCGCCCAGGGGGATGCGGGGCTGAAAGACGTCGCCACGCCAATCTATGCGCATACCGGCGTGATTACCAACCTTAGTACTTCTCATTCCGACTGGAAATATGCGGTTGCCGGATGGAGTCAGAATCTTCCAAAGGCATTGCTGACGTCTTTGGGGAACAATAAATTTAAACTTACGCTGAAACCCTCTATCCGCGGATATTACGGAGTGCCGGTAACAGAACAGATACTAAAAATGGCTTTCGTTTTCAGGAATGCCGATGGTAGTAAAACAGGCAGGAATGCTGATGGAGGCGACATTTTTTCCGATGTTTATACTAACGTAATGAGCGTAAATATTGCACTTCCTGCGAATAAAAACCTGTTTCTGAAATTAGACGACCCGATACCCGTTTCCGCAATCAGTCCAATGGCTGAAACCATGAAGCTGTTTGTTAATGGAACCATTATCAAAAATTCCACCGGGCAGTATATCACCGACACAATTCTGGCGGATAACTTTGGGCAAAACTGGGTGAAACAATGGGTTCGCATTGAAGCGCGCAACTCCACAGGCAGTGTTGCCGATTCATTTTCATACACCGTTATCCCGCCAGCCAACGTAGCCGATCTTCCTCCCGGAATTGTTGACGGGATAAACTACACAGGAACAACTACCGCTGTTCTTTGCCTTTATGCCCCTGGGAAAAACAACGTTTTTGTCACCGGCGAATTTAATAACTGGCAAATAGATGAGGAGCATTACATGAATGTCACGCCCGATGGCAAACGATATTGGTTGCAACTTAATAACCTGGTTCCAAAACAGGAGTACATTTTCCAATATGTTGTTGATGGAAACCTGCGTATTGGCGATCCATATTGCGACAAGGTGAGCGATCCGAATGATCAATATATATCTCCGGCAACCTATCCAAACCTTAAGCCATATCCTACTGGTAAAGCCAGTGGCATTGCAAGTTTTCTGCAAACTGACCAGGTTCCTTATGGTTGGAACGCCACTCCATTTACGCCGCCCCAAATTACCGATCTGGTAATCTATGAACTACTGATCAGAGATTTCACAACCGCTCACAATTACCCTTCGCTGATTGACACACTCGATTATCTTAAACGCCTCGGCGTGAATGCTATCGAACTTATGCCGGTGATGGAATTTGAAGGAAACCAAAGTTGGGGTTATAATCCCGATTTTTCGTTTGCCGTTGATAAATACTATGGTACTAAAAACGGTCTGAAACAGTTTGTTGAAGCCTGCCATTTACGCGGAATTGCCGTTATTCTCGACATTGTCTGCAACCATCATTTCGGCAGTTCGCCATTGGTAAGGCTTTACTGGGACGCCGCCGCACAACGTCCGGCTCTTGATAACCCATGGTTCAACCCGGTTGCCAAGCATCCGTATAGTGTTGGGTATGATTTCAACCACGAAAGCGCCGCCACCAAAACATATATGGAGCGATTGCTTGGTTATTGGCTGACTGAATTTCATATAGATGGATATCGCTTCGACCTGTCGAAAGGATTTACCCAGAAAAATTCCTATCCTGATAATGTGAGTCTGTGGGGACAATATGACGCCAGCCGGATTATCATACTGAAAAACTACACGAATATCATTCATTCCCTGAATCCAAAAGCCTTTGCCATCATGGAACATTTTGCCGATAATTCCGAAGAAAAGGAGCTTGCGGCAAATAGTATGTTACCCTGGGGGAATATGAATTACAGCTACATCCAGGCAGGTGGAGGATGGACGTCGGGCAGTAATTCCGATCTTTCGTGGGGATCATACAAACAGCGCGGATGGTCACAGCCAAACCTTGTGGCTTATATGGAAAGTCATGACGAGGAACGGGGGATGTTTAAAAATATTTCTGCCGGAAATATCTCAAAACCGCCTTATAGCATAAGGGATACCAATACTGCATTGAAGCGTATTGAACTAAATGCCAACTTTTTCTTCACTATACCGGGACCAAAAATGATCTGGCAGTTCGGCGAGCTTGGATATGATTATTCAATTACATACGGAGGAGACCGGCTGGCGCCTAAGCCCGTTCGCTGGGATTATCAAAATCAGTGGCGCAGAAGATACACTAAAAATGTATTTTCGGCATTGACGGAACTAAAGAAAACACAACCGGTTTTTGCAACAACAAATTACACCATTGATCTTTCCGGAACCATCAAGCGATTGTGGCTGCGGCACACTACAATGGATGCAACTGTGCTGGGCAATTTTGATGTAATCAGCCGCGATGTGATTCCCGATTTCACCAAAACCGGAAAATGGTATGAATTTTATACCGGCGATTCTCTTGATATTCAGAATGTATCGTCAACATTGAAATTCAACCCCGGAGAATACCGGATATATACAACGGTGAAACTTAATAAACCCATTTTCACCGGCATTGATGAAAACGATTTTATGGAAATTGCCGGAGATAAGCATGTTTTTGTTTATCCTAATCCATCTGATGGGTTGTTCAATGTGATCATCAATATGCCATGCGCTTCAAAAAAACTTGCAGTTACCATTTACGACCTTCACGGCAAAATTACAGCCATGATCACTTTAAATCAATTTCCGAAGGGAATCAGCGAGTTCACTTTAAATCTGGAAGAAATCACTCATGGTAAACCTGTAAGCGGCGTCTATTTTATCAGGATTGCCGGGGAAAACTACCTTGAGACAGGTAAGGTTGTTGTAAAATAATGGAACCTGGAACCTTGAACCTGGAACCTGGAACTTTATACCATATTCGATTTTATTCCGTTTTAATGTAGCTGTTGTCCAAAATAAGTTCCCCGTTCAGTATTACTTTATCAACTTTATTGCTTCCATAGGCGTAAGGCATAAACGCATAAGTGGGGATTGGTTTGGTAATAAAAACGTTTGCCTTTTTCCCGCGGGCGATGCTCCCGTAATCTTTACTTAATCCCATAGCATAAGCGCCATTGATGGTAACTGCATTGATAGCCTCCTCCGGCAACATCCGGTATTTGATACACGACATAGAAAGGATAAACTGCATATTTCCCGACGGGGAAGAGCCAGGATTAAAATCACTCGCCATTGCAACAGGTAAACCTCCTGTAATCATCTGCCTTACCGGCGCGTAAATCATTTCAAGGAAAAACGCGGCGCCGGGTAATATTGTTGGCATGGTTTCACTTTCAAGTAAACAATCAATCTCAGCCTGTCCTGTAAATTCAAGATGATCCACTGAAAGAGCATTGTGACTTACCCCAACCTGAATACCGCCGGAGTAATCAAGTTCATTGGCGTGAATTTTCGGACGCAAACCATATTTCAATCCGGCTTCAAGAATTTTCGAGGTTTCCTCTACGGTAAAAAATCCCCGATCGCAAAAAACATCAATGTAAGAAGCAAGTTTTTCCGACGCTACCTGCGGGATCATTTCATTGATAACAAGATTAACAAATTCACCCTGTTTTCCTTTAAATTCAGCAGGAACTGCATGAGCGCCGAGGAAAGTTGGCACGATGGTCAATGGCGTTAGTTTTTGTAATTTTTTAATAACCCGCAACATTTTCATCTCATCCTCCAGGTTTAAACCGTAGCCGCTTTTGATTTCCACGGCGCCGGTTCCCAACATCATAATTTCATTAAGTCTTTCCATTGCGTGCTCCACCAACTGATCTTCATCTGCTTCATGCAACCTTCGCGCCGAATTGAGAATACCTCCTCCGCGCTTTGCAATTTCTTCGTAAGAAAAACCTTTGATTTTATCAATGTACTCAATTTCCCTGCTACCGGCGTAAACAAGATGTGTGTGACTGTCGCAGAAACTCGGAAAAACCATCTTCCCTGTAGCGTCTATTACGGTTAATCCCAAATCCGAATTCCGAATTCCGAAATCAATAAACGGCATTTTCCCAAAATCACTTATTCTGTCTTCTTCCATAAGCAGCCAGGCATCCTGAATGGTTTGAAGTTGTGACATTGCCGCTCCCCTTGCCATGATCTGCGGTGTATCCTCTACCTGGATTAGTTCTTTAATATTTTGAATCAAAATTGCCATGATAATTCCTGATTTGTTTACGAAAGTAACGAAAATATCTTTGCCCTTCTTTTATCAGTTGGATAAAGCCAACTGTAATAGATGTCTGCTTTTATTCATTTCTTCTATCAGTTGGCTGAAATCATTAATTTTGCAAAGTCTGTTTTCATTAGTTTAACCAATATTATTTCGAACCGCATGAAAAGAGTTTTGTTTTTTACGGCAGCAATGTTTCTTCTGATTAATTCAGCACTCTTTGCAAAACTGGTAGAGGTAAAAGACGCCAGACTTGTCGGTAAGAATTTCTATTTTGAGCGACTAATCAACAACCTTCGCCAACCGGTTTTATTCAGCGATCTGAAAATTAATGATGAATATACTGAGCGGGAAGGCAACATTCCGGTGTATTATATTTTCAATTTTACAGAAACTGGATATATTATTATTTCGGCGGATGACGCTTGTTATCCAGTTCTCGGATACTCTTTTGAATCTGTTTATTCAACTGAAAATATCCCATCAAATTTTGAATACTGGTTATCCAATTACAAATATGAAATAAATTCGGCGAGGAGTGGAAACCTGAAACCCGATGCAGCCATTTCGAATGCATGGAAGCGCCTTTCCTCTTCTGAACCGCAGATGGCTGACAATACTACTTCTCCAACTGATGTCGCCCCCATGATCACAAGTTTGTGGAACCAGAATTTTCCATACAATGCGTTGTGTCCCAAAGATCCAGCAAGTACAGGAAATTATTACGGACGCGTTCCTGTTGGGTGCGTGGCTACCGCCATGAGCCAGATCATGCATTACTGGCGTTATCCTTTCATGGGATATGGTTCACATTGCATTTTTCCGCAACAGCCGGCTTATGGTCAGCAATGCGCTGATTTTGGAGCTACTACCTACGACTGGAATGGCATGCCCAACCAAACTTATCTTGAATCGAACGCACTTGCAGTATTAGCTTATCAATGCACTGTTGCTGTGGACATGCAGTACGATCCAGGCGGTTCAGGCTCCAATTTGCAGAAAGCTGCCGCTGCGATGAAAACCTATTTCAAATATGCATCGAGTACGCAATTCCAAAGTCGAAACAGTAATTATTCAACCTGGGTAAATACCCTGAAAAGCGACGTGGACGCCGGTCAGCCAGTAGAATATTCAGGCGATGATAATTCAACCGGACATGCGTTTGTTCTTGACGGATATCAGCAGGTTGGAACTGACTATATGTTTCATTTCAACTGGGGCTGGGGTGGATCGGCAAATGGGTATTTTTATATCAACAACCTGAATCCTAACGGAAGCAATTTCAATTCTCATCAGGGCGCAGTTGTTGGTATCAAACCGGATCCAACAGCCTATCCCGGTTCCTACTTATGTTCAGGCGCGCAAACAGTAACAACAAATTTCGGCGCGCTGGAGGATGGCAGCGGGCCTGTGGCTGATTATCCGTTAAATACTAATTGTTCCTGGCTGATTTCTCCCGACGACAGCATCAAAAATGTAACGATTACCTTTGTTCGTTTCAATTGCGCTTCCGACGATTTTGTGAAGGTTTATGACGGAGAAAATGCGAATGCGCCGTTGCTTGGCAGTTATTCAGGAGCGCTAACCGCAATGCCTTCGGTTACTTCAACCGGTCCAAAAATGTTCATCACCTTCAATACCTCCGGGACAACCACCGGAGCCGGCTGGCTGGCAAATTTCACAACAGCCACAAATCCTTTCTGCGGTTCATCAACCACCTTAACAGAATCCTGGGGAACCTTTTCCGACGGGAGCGGCATGTTTGATTACCGTAACCTCTCCAATTGTAAGTGGAAAATCATGCCGCCGGGAGTATCCAAACTCGTTCTCACAGTCAACAACTTTAATACAGAACCGAATGTTGATAAAGTAATGGTTTATGACATCGGCGCCAACGCGCTTCTTGTAACATGGTCGGGAGCCTATACAACCATGCCTTCAATCACTTCAACCACCGGATCCGTGATGGTTATATGGGCAAGCAACAATTCAGTTCGGGGTAGCGGATGGGAAATACGCTATTCGTCGGCAGTTGGTAGCATTGAGCGCTACGCTTTTGAAAACCTTCAGATTTATCCTAACCCGGCAAATGAAATCCTCAATCTGTCATTCACAGTAGCACAACCTCAAAATATTGAGATACAACTGATCTCAATAACAGGCGAAACTTTATATACCGATAACCTATTCTGGTTCAGCGGGGATTTTAAAACCGCAATCAATGTCTCAAATCTTTCAAAAGGAATTTATTTGTTGAGGATGAAGTCAGATTTTGGAATCACAGTAAAGAAAATCGCTATACAATAAGCCAAAGGATTACCGGAATTGGCTTAAATGAAGATCAACCTGTAAACAGAACATCAACTTCTCCTTTGCTTTTTATACATTCCATTAACCTTGTCTTCAGCTTCCAGCAGGTCATTTGCCGGAGTTCGATTTGTCGCGACAGTTTATATGTTGACACCGAAGGATCGGAACATACCAAATATACTATTCTGAAAGCCTCTGTAATAGGTATATGGCAACGGTGAAAAATGGTGTGAGCTGTCGCCGATTCTTCGCGTTTGCAACGCGTGCAGCGACGCGAAAACTGAGTTTTCCCTTTGCAGTAATTGGTATTTCCGCAACTTCGGCAAACGAAACCGCCAGCCCATTTTTTTTCGGATAAAAATTTCAGACATTCTTCAGGTTCCGAAAAAACATCGCCAAATTCATTAATATCAAGCTGTTTTATAGATAACATCATATCGTAACAAAAAATATTATTGCAAAATTAAAAAAAATAGTGATATTTATGCGATTCATTTAAAAATTATTTTTATCTTTGCAACGTAATTCAAAACTACAACAATGAAAAAACTAACTTTTCTTTTTCTCTTCCTCGCTGCCTTCAGTATGCAGGCATGCAACAGTAACTCAGGAAATACCGCTAATCCTTCTGGTCCCGGCGACGAACAGGTTGTTAAACTAACTGCCGAATCGTTCCAGAAACTCGTATGGGACTATAAAAAGAATCCTCAGGAATGGGTCTTTAAAGGGGATCAGCCAGTCATCATTGACTTTTATGCCGATTGGTGCCGCCCCTGTAAAATGATTGCTCCCATTCTCGCCGAACTTTCAAATGAATACAAGGGAAAACTTAGAGTTTATAAGGTAAACACCGATGAACAGCGTGAACTGGCAAGTCTCTTCAACATTTCATCAATTCCGGCAGTTTTGTACGTTCCAAAAACCGGCAAGCCTCAAATGTCGGTGGGCGCTCAGCAAAAAGCAGGATATATCGAAATGATTAACAACATCCTCCAGGTAAAATAACCCGTAAATTGTAAATTTTAAATCTTAAATCTTGAATACTATGGTAGAACATTTGACAAAGCAGACTTTTCTCGATAAAGTCTTCAATTATGAGCAAAACAAGGAATGGAAATTTGAAGGCAACCTTCCATGTATTATTGATTTTTATGCCGACTGGTGTGGTCCATGCAAAATGGTTGCCCCGATTCTTGAAGACCTTGCTGTTGAATACGACGGAAAGATCAACATTTATAAGATCAACACTGAAGCCGAAGAGGAACTGGCAGCCGCTTTTGGGATTCGTAGCATCCCATCAATGCTGTTTGTACCAATGAATGAAAAGCCGCAAATGTCGGTTGGAGCGCTGCCGAAAGACTCATTGATCAAGGCAATTGGCGACGTTCTTCTGAAGGATCAAAATAATTAGTCCTTGACGCCGGCGCTGATTAACATGGCATATATGCCGCCGGTGCATTATATGGCGGCAATTTCCAGGGTTTCCGATGTTTATATCGAAATAATGGAGACCTACCGGAAACAAACCTGCCGGAACCATTGCGAAATATATGGTCCCAACGGAAAACAAACACTAACTATTCCGGTCATTAAGGTTAATGGCAATCACACTCTGACCAAAGATATCCGGATCTCCCGCCATCAACCCTGGCAGAAAATTCATTGGCGTTCAATTAAAACGGCGTATAACAATTCGCCGTTTTTTTTGTATTACGAGGATTATTTTGCGCCATTTTATGAAAAACAGTATGAGTTTCTGATAGATTTCAATTTTGCTTTGCTTGAGCAAATTCTATCGGTTTTAAAGATTCCGGTAAATCTTCATTTTACTGAAACTTTCAATAAGGTTGTAGTTGGATACGACGACCTTCGTGAAAAACCTGATGATAAAAACGCAAAGCTTCTAATGCACACTGAACATTACATCCAGGTATTTGAACCCTCGCACGGATTCCTGTCGGGTCTTAGTATCCTGGATGTGATTTTTAATCTCGGACCGGAATCGGCGTCTTACCTTTATATTGTTAAAAACGGGATAAAACAGCGTTTTTAATAAATTCCAGGTTCCAAATTCCAAGCCCCAAATCCCAAAGGAAAAACGAGGTCGAGTAATGGTTTAATAAGCTTTAAAAGTATGGATCTGAAATTTGAGTCCACTCCGAAAAGTGGGTATAAAAATCAAAATTTGGCTAAAGCCCGGTATATCAGCAACTTGAATTGCCACGACCTTAAGGTCGTGGCAATTGATAACCAGATAGTTACTGGACTTTAGTCCAAATTGTTTCCTTTTCGGAGTAGGCTCAAATTTGAGACTTGAAATTTGGGTCTTGGAATTTGCAATCAGGATGTGACAATTTAAACCGGTTGAAGTACATATCAATGCCTCGCTCGCATCGTAAATTTCATCAGGTATGTGAAAGCTTATCAGGTTTGCAAATCGCTAATAAAATTATTAAAATGAGTACTCCATAAGTCAAAGTTTTATAGTGGTCATAGTAATTTGTAAACTCGCCCAGAATAAAATGGCTGTTGGTTAAAAAATAGACAATACTCATAAACACTATTAAAGTGATTTTTTTAATTTTAAAATGTTTGATAATTAGATAGTTTTCCTTATTGAAATATTTATCTACCAGATAAAACAGCAGATATGTAGTTGCGGGAAATATAAAAAAAAACGCATAATGTTGCTGATGCGGAAAGATTAGTGGGATGACAATACATAAATAACTTAGTTCATAAAGCCTCTGGAGGTTGCCGGATATTTTTGTAAATGGTTTTGTTCTTAAAAAATATAGCGTGAATAATATTAGCGCTCCCCGAACTATATTAATTACAATATTCAACGTTTCAACAGAAACATCAGCAATATTTCGTTTCAGAGGTAAGGCATAATAATCACCGCAATCTTTGACCAATAATGTTGATAAAAGAGTTGTCAGAGAATGAAAGCTCCTTTCTGAAGTATCAAGAATGTGTGCCTGATTCATTGGATTAATTAAATTCCATCGTTCTGCTAAAAGGAATTTGTTGTAATCAAATCCAATAACCACAATTGGCAAACAAATTAATACAAGGATAAATCCGATAATATAAAGCGCAGATTTCCATTCATTTCGGTAAAGCAAATACGGTATTATAACAATTGGGAGGAGTTTGACGTCAATACCAAGAGCAATCAGAAGGCTTCCGGCAATTCTTCTGTTCGAATTAATTAAAAATAATCCTTCAAAAGTCAGGTATAATATAAAGATTGTAACTTGTGCGAGATGAAAATTATCACGCAAAAACCTTAGGATAATAACAAATGACAGAATTTTGAAAACCATCACACTGCTTTTTCTCAAACATGATAATGGAAGCCAGCCCATGATAATTTTCCATAAACGAAGAACAAAAAATACATTTAAAATCAGCCAGATTAACTTTGCAAAGTATAATGGAAGATATGTAAGCGGCACAAGGGCTAAAGCAAAAAAAATGTCATAATAATAATGATACCATTCATGGTACTGAATCGTATAAATATTTTTACCAAGTAACAGGTCTCTCGAAGCGGAGAGAAAAATATCAAAGTCACCTTTTCCCTGCGCTTCAAATAAAATAATCATCAGGAGAATTAACCCTCCTGTGTAATATGGCCATTTATCTCTAAAATGTTCTTTCATGGCAATAATTTTGGATCGCTGCGAGGAAACCGGCAGCTATTATATCAAGGTCGAATTCCCTGAGAAGTAACTGATACCCGTTTTCTCCTGCCTGAGATAAAAGATATTTATTTTGGCTAAGACGCCTGACAAGATCAGCCAGCTCTGAAGCATTTTCCGGTTCAAAAGCCCAGCCTGCTTTCCCTTTATCAATAAAAATTTCTTTTGCTTCACCTTCAACGCCAAGCAGTATTGGTTTCCGTAAAGCCAGGTTTTCAAAAATCTTGGAAGGAATGGCTCCCTTAAAGAGATCGAGGCGACGCAGCGGAATTACGGTTGCATCAGTGGCGTGAATAATTCTAATCACTTCCGGTTTAGGACAGTTTTCAATGAAAATTACATTTGAAAGTCCATATTCCTCTTTCATTGCCATCAGTTTATCCCGGACAGGACCGTTACCAACGAGTAAAAATTTCACTTCCTTTATTGATTTCAGTATCCTCGCCGCATTAAGAATCACCTCCAGCCCCTGCGCATGCCCGATTATGCCTGCATAAACAACTATGAAATCATCGGCTTTGAATCCATTGTTTCCTCGCCAGGCGGGATTGGGAACAATGCTGTTGATTTCACGCGGGTCGGCGCCATTTTTTAGCCAGAGAACAGGCTTTTCAGGAAACCGGGATAAAATATTTTTAACGATTCCCTGCGTCTGACCTGAAATTATAACCGAATGTCTGTATAAGAACTCTTCCAGGTATGTGGATAAATTAAGTAAAGTCCGGTTTGTTACAAGTCCGAGTTTTTCAGCGCTTTCAGGCCATAGATCCGAAACGTTGAAAATCAACTGCGCCCGTTTGAATTTTGTAAGCAGCCATGCAGATATCCCAAGAAAAAGTGGAGGTGATTCGCAGAAAATGAAATCCTGCCGCCCAATTTTTAACAACCCGATAAGAAATGAAGTTTTTACAAAACTGAAATAATTAACCAGCCGCGGCAGGATTGCCTTGCTGGTTCCGGCATATATCCAGCAACGGTGGACAGGAATTCCTTCAATGGTTTCAAAACAGTAGAACTTTCGGCTGTATCCATCGAAAATTCGCATTTTCGGATAGTTGGGCATCGCGGTCAGAACAGTAACCATGACTCCCAAATTCTGTAATCTTTTGGCAAGCTGAAGCAAGCGGTTCTGGGGGGCGCCGGTTTCAGGCGGAAAGTACTGAGTGAGAATCAGAAGTTTCAAGATCAATTCCTCTCAATGGCTATTTGAAAAACCGGATCAATGCTATTTCTGCGGCGATAAATATCAAAGTAAGAATAATGAAAAGTTTCCATAACGGAGTCCCCTGGTTAAACTGATGGATTTGTCGTGTCAGTGAGTTTTTCTTTTCACTGATGATTCTAATATCCCTATTCGGCAGCCGTTTGATTTGTTCTTTCAGTTCTGCAATTGTAAAACAATTCATCTCCGATTCCTTGCGATTATAATTAAACGCAACTCCTGCAACAGTGTTGCTTCCCGATGTCAACGCGTAAAACCCGGCATTTTTAATCTGATCGTGGGTCAAAATCGCAATACTTGCGCCAGATTTTCTAATGCCGGGAATAATTTCGTAGTCTGAATTAAGCTGTTTTAATTTAAATACAGAGGTTTCCGCAATTGAATCGGCAGGAATATCAATTGCAATATTTTCTCCAACAGGATAATACAATGGAAAAACAGGATTGCTCAAAAGGGCTATTTTAAAAAGTGTCGGAACAAAAATCGTATGTTTTGGAAATTCTGTCCAGGCGGGATCTAAGGGACTGGCAAACATGTAAAGATTCCCCCTATCAACCGGCATTGAAACCAGAAAAGGACGGTTATTCTGAAGTTTTAATAACGACTCCGATTGTTTGTTGAAATCATAAGGCATTGGATAATGGCGGTTCACGAGAGGCAGATCAATATTGTCAGGAAAGACAACTTGTCCAAGATTATTTTTTTCAAAAACGTCGGAATAGAGATCGCTTTCAACGTTTATCGAAGCGATTCGCTGCCGGTTTGTATCTAATAAAGAATAACCTTTCACGCCAAGTAAATCCAGCAGGGAATTGTAAGACTCCATTGAACTTTTCACCGGCGGGAAAATAGTAAGATGACCTCCTTTTCTTACAAAACGGTTTAATTCCTGTGCAAGCCCGCTGGAAATTTCGTCCGGGCTATTCAGGATGATCATTGCCTGGGAAAAGAGATTGCTATATGCCACCTGTTTGATGGGGGCGTTGGTAAACATAATACTCGAATCATTGTTAAACAACGCATTAAGAAAAGTGTTTTCTTCTCGTTCATTGATACTGAGGACTGGTATCGAAGGTAGGATTTGATAAGAAAAATAAAATTTATCGTCATTAATAATGGGATAATCAGTTATTTCAACTTGTCCGTATTGGATTCCTGCCTGATTTTCGGTATAAGTGAGGATAATTTCCGTTACAGATCCCGGACCAACGGCAAAATTGGATAAGGCTTTCTGAATGGAGTTAATGGTTAGCTTTACGGGCGCTTTTTCGATTGGTTCCCGGGAATCATTCCGAATAAGAACATGAAGTCTGACAGGTTGTCCCGGCTGATGAATTGGCGACTGAAAGAATAGAGAATCAATATAAACATTTGCAATTTGGGCGGCGGCAACAGGAATCAGAAACCAACTATATGCCGTATCAGGTTTTGATGAGAGCAATGAAGCAGTTGATTTCTGAAAATCCGAGATGAGATAGGCGTCCATGTTCATTCCTGAAGCTTCGGATTTTAAATCATTCTGGCGGCTGATAACTTCCGTCATATGTCTTGAAACAGAAGAAACCTGCACATCTTCAACCATTTTTACGAATTGTTCCTGATCAACGAAGCGATGCATCTTCCCTTCAAAATCGTTGGTCGTCAATTGAAAAAGATCTGCCGGAGTGTATGCTGAGGCAACTTCAAGGGCTTTGGCTTTTGCAATATCAATTAACCTACCTTCGGTGGCAATAGCCTCCATTGAAAACGAGTTATCTATATAAACGGAAACCGCTTTTTTTCCGGTGGCTTTTTTCTGCTGTTTCGAAGATGGAATATAAGGTTGTGCAAAAGCAAAAACCAGCGAGGCAACAGCGAGAAGCCGCGCCAGTAAAATCAGGAGTTGCTTTAATCGCGATTGTTTTTTTGTTTCCTGCTGGATTTCTCTAAGGTACTTTACATTTGTAAAATAGACCTTTTTAAATTGCCTGAAATTAAAAAGATGGATAAGGATTGGTATTGCCAGCGCTGCTAAGGCAATCAGAAAAAGTGGAGTGACGAATTGCATGTCCAAAGATAAAAAAAATCCCGGCGCCAGGGCCGGGATTTTTTGATAGTAGCGACGCATCGCAATGCGTCCCCAAATTGAGAAAATTATTTAGATAACCCCTTGGTCAAGCATGGCGTTGGCAACCTTAAGGAAACCGGCAACGTTAGCGCCTTTCACGTAGTTGACATAACCATCCTTATCCTTTCCATATTTCACGCATGATGAATGAATGCTACGCATAATCTCGTGCAGACGTTCGTCAACCTCTTTAATTGGCCAGCTCAATTTCATTGAATTCTGAGCCATTTCAAGACCTGATGTTGCAACTCCGCCTGCGTTAACAGCTTTTCCGGGAGCGAACAGGATTTTATTTTCGAGGAACAGTTCAATAGCTTCAGGAGTGCTCGGCATGTTGGCGCCTTCAGCAACGCATATAACGCCGTTTTTGATCAGGTTCATAGCATCTTCCTTGCCAAGTTCATTCTGGGTTGCGCAAGGGAGCGCTATATCGCATTTCACTTCCCATGGACGTTTACCCTGATGGAATTGTGCATTTGGAAATTCATAAGAATAGGGTTTAACGATATCCTGGTTCGAAGCTCTCAGTTCGAGCAGATAGTCAATTTTTTCACCTGAAATTCCGTCAGGATCATAGATATATCCATCAGGACCAGAAATTGTAACAACTTTTGCACCCAGTTCGGTAGCTTTGATGGCAGCGCCCCAGGCAACATTTCCAAAACCTGAAACAGCAACCACTTTTCCCTGGAATGATTCACCTTTGGTAGCAAGCATTTCCTTGGCAAAATAAACAGCGCCGAAACCGGTGGCTTCGGGACGGATAAGACTGCCGCCCCAGTTCAGACCTTTTCCAGTCAAAACGCCGGTGTTTTCGCGGGCGAGTTTGCGGTACATTCCATACATAAATCCGATTTCACGACCGCCTACGCCAATATCGCCTGCCGGCACATCAGTTTCGGGACCAATGAGTTTCCAGAGTTCCAGCATGAACGACTGGCAGAAACGCATAATTTCGGCATTTGATTTTCCTTTTGGATCAAAATCCGAACCACCTTTAGCGCCGCCCATTGGAAGGGTTGTGAGACTATTTTTAAAAATCTGCTCAAAACCTAAGAATTTCAGGATGCTTAAATTCACGCTGGGGTGGAATCGTAATCCGCCTTTATAAGGACCAATTGCATTGTTAAACTGAACCCTGTAACCCAGATTAACCTGTACCTTGCCGCTGTCGTCAACCCAGCAGACTTTGAAGGTTAAAATGCGGTCAGGCTCAACAATCCGATCAATGATGTTTGCCGATTCAAAATGAGGGTTCTCATTGTAAATCTCTTCAATTGATTCCAGTACTTCCCGAACTGCCTGGAGGTACTCATTTTCACCCGGATGCTTTTTCTCCAGGTCGTTCATGATTTTCTCTAAATTCATGTTGATTCAGTTTTTAATGTTAATTACCAGTTATGATATTATAGTTAAAATTGTAACATTATAACAATGTGAATTTTATAACAGGTGCAAAATTACAGAGTTCATTCTGACTAACCAAACAAAACCAGAGAATTATTTTTTGTTCGGATTCCCGGATATTTTTTCAACCAGTTTACCTTCAATATATTTATTTATCACCTCAATGGTTCCATCGTTTCGATAGCATATTTCATTGCCATGTTTGCGGTTAGAAACATAAGGCGTTGATTGTTTGGTTTTTCCATTTTCATAGAAAGCTCTTTGCAATCCGTTTCCATTTACAAAAAATCCTTCACCGATAATCATTCCCGCCTGATCGTAGTAAAGCCACGTCCCCTGATGATTTCCATCAACGTACTTTCCCTCCAGTTTTAATACTTTACCAGGGTAAAACTCCATATAACTGCCATGCAAAACCCCATCCCGGTAATTAATTTCAGAAGTCAACCTGCCATCAGGGTCGAACTCTTTAACTGTTCCATTGAGTTTTCCCATGCGATAATTTTGCGACGCCTGCATTTTTCCCGATGGGTACCTTGAAATAAGCAACCCTTCAAGGTTATTATTTTCATAGTTACACGATGTTTGCACTCTGCCGTTTTCGTACCAGAATGTAGCGGTTCCATGGTAGTTTTTACCTTTCATCGAAATTTCGGATTTTTTATTTCCGTTTGGCCAATAAGTTGTGTTGGATTGCTGACAAGCTGAAAAAACCATTATAACCATAGGCAAAATAATACGGAATAGTTTCATTTCCCAGGCAGATTAAAGATATCAATAGTACCCTCGATACCGTTGATCAACATTTGCACTGCAATAACCGCGAGGATAAGTCCCATAATTCTGGAAACTACTTTCAGCATACCTGGGTTGATTCTGGAGGCGATCACCCTTGATGAAATAAAGAGAAAATAGGTGATGAGGCACATCAATCCGAAAATAACGACAACCATTATAACATTGGAAAGGGATTTTTCAGCGCCTACAAAATTCATTGCAGTAGAAATTGTACCGGGTCCGGCCAACAGCGGTATTCCAAGGGGAGTGATTGCCATATCGTGAGCAATTTGCTGCATCTGTTCTTTCTCGTCGGGCGTCTGCGCATGAATTGGGTTCTCTTTTGAATTGAGCATCTGGAAACCAATAATGAAGACGATAATTCCGCCGGCTATTTGAAATGCAGGAACGGTAATTCCAAAGACCCTGAATATAATATGTCCGAAAACGCTAAAGATTGTAATGATCGTAAAAGCTGTTAAGGTTGCCCTGAAGGCGACCCGGTTCTGAGTTTTTTTATCAAAATCCTGAACCATTCCCAAAAAAACCGGGATATTTCCAATAGGGTTGAGCATGGCGAAAAAACCCATAAATACTGTGATGGCGTGAAGATAAAGATCGTACATTTTCATTTTTGAAGATGTTTAATGTTAATGGCGTGATTTGCTTCAGGTTTTTCGGAAAAAGTATTGGCAAAAAAGTCCGAATAGTAGTCATAAAGAAATTCACATGGGATACAAAGTCTGTTACGCTGGCTTGCAATGCAGTTATTCAGACTTCTGCAAAAATAGAAATTAAAACTGATGGTAGCCAGATGTCAATTCTAAATAATCCAAAGAAAATTTACCTTCTGAATTCAAAATTATCATTTCCGATTGTATTGGGACAGGGTTATTGTAACGGGAAAATTCCATCAACACCCTTTTTATCCTTGAGTCGGGTTTTGGGAAAACATCTGTCCGGCGCATCGCGTGCAGGTTGTGCTTTTCGCATATTCCGATGAAACCGGATATTATGTTTGCCGGGAGAATTGTACTGAATCGTCCTGTAATAGAGAGCAACCGGTCAACAGCCTTTATCAGTTCCTCATTGGAAAGTGCGATATCATGGCGTGCCTGGTTTTTCCGTAGTTCCGGCGATTTTAAAGAGTTTTTGAAAAACGGGGGATTGGAGATGATGAAATCATAGCGGATTTCTGTTTGCCTTGAATATGCAGCAACATCGTCATGAATGGGATTAATTCTGGATGTCCAGGGGCTGTTCAGAAAATTCGATTGCGCTTCATTTATGGATTGTTTGTCAATTTCAATTGCGTCAATAATTCCTGTGGATTTCTGTGCAATCATGAGCGCCAAAACCCCGCAACCAGTTCCAATATCAAGGATTTTACTTTTTATTCCGGGATTTGACCAGGCGCCAAGAAGCATTGAATCAGAGCCAACACGCATTGAGCTTTGTATGTCTTCTACTTCGAACTGCCGGAAGCGGAATCCCATTTAGTTAATCGAGATAAATGGCTATCAAACCTTCCGGCGCATCAATATTCAGTGTCTTTTGCTCTCTGTTCACCTGGCTGATTACTTCGTCAACTACTGGGATAAGTATCTCTTTTTCGCCGTTATTTATCTGGAGGAGCGCCTGATGCGGAAGTTCAAGAACATTTTCCACAACGCCTATATCGCCATAAACACTGTCAATAACATGAAAACCGGTAATCTCATGAAAATAGAACCGGTTGCCTGATAGGGGAGGGAGGCTGTTTAACGGAAGATACATTTCAAGTCCGGCAAGACATTCGGAATCTTCATTGGAATTAAAATCCTGAAAAGCAATGACAGCTTTGTTGTTGTGTTTCAATTCCACAGATTCAATAAAAAACGGAATCCGTTCACCATGCAGATCAAGGTAAACGGATTCCATGTGAAGGTATTCCAGAGGATCATCTACATCGAGATGAATCATTACCTCACCTTTGTTACCATAAGTCTTAAGAATTTTTCCAAAGTAATAAAAGTCATCCTTAAGCATGAATTACAGAATCAGGCAGGATTTTTCCAACTGTTAGGCTTCGTTTGCGGGTTCTGTAATTTCAGTAGCATTAGTTTCAGCGATAACTTCGGCAGCATGTGCTGCTTCAGCAGCCTGGGCGACTTCGTCGAGGCGAATTTTATTCAGTTTTTTCGCTATTGCTTCCGATTTTTCTTCGTTCAGCTTGACTTCGTTTTCGTGACGTTTCTTATTTGCATCCTTGAGTCCAAGCAGAATTTCATTTCTTTTACTCGAGATTTTGAGGTTTTTCTCATCAATCCATGCCTGAAATTTGGTTTCTGCCTGCTCGGTAGTCATCGCGCCTTTCGCTACGCCTTTTATTAGATGGTTTTTGTAGATGACTCCTTTATAAGCGAGGATAGCTTTTACAGTATCGGTTGGCTGGGCGCCTTTTTGCAGCCAGTCGAGGGCTTTTTCGAAGTTGATTTCGATCTCTGCCGGTCTGGGAATAGGATTGTAGATGCCAATACGTTCAATGAACTTTCCGTCACGTGGTGCACGACCATCCGCAATAACAATGTGGTAAAAAGCTTGTCCTTTTTTACCTCTTCTCTGTAATCTGATTTTTGTTGGCATTGTTTAATTGGTTAAATTATTGATTTAGTTTAATAAAAGGGTGCAAAATTCGGAATTTTTTTTGAGATAATCAATAATATTTTACTTTACTCTAAAACGGTTTCGGCTTAAAACCAGGCTCATTTACAATTGACGAACTGTTACCGGTAGCTCTGATAACAAAGAAACCCTCTTTTTCTGCCATTCGGTCGCTGGAGCCATCGGCTGTGATGAACGCAATTGCACCGTAAACAATCTTGTCATGGTATTCGGGCATATAGGTTTTAGCTTTCCATAATTTTTCGTGAAAATCATCAACATCATCAGGCCTGAGCGTGGTTTTAACTTCGACTATAACAATCTCGGCGCCGTTAATAGCAATAATATCGTATTCAAAATTCTGTCCTTTATGATTTCCCTTAGCCCGTCGTAAAGTGCGTTCAACCCCGATGCCTTTTTCTTTCAGCAATTTTATCAAATCCCCTTCAACAAGCGATTCAACCAGCTTACCCCACTGAGATGTAAACAATTGATCGAGCTTTCGTATTTTCTTATCAGTTTGTTTAAACTGTTTATCTGTTTCATGAAACTTCTCTGTAAGAATTCTATCTGTTTCCTGAAACTTCTTATCTGTTTCTTGAAACTTCTCTGTAAGAATTCTATCTGTTTCCTGAAACTTCTTATCTGTTTCATGAAACTTCTCTGTAAGAATTCTGTCAGTCTCTTTTAATTGTCTGTCGGTTTCCTGAAACATCCTCCAAACCTGCTGAAAATCGAGCGGCTGGTTGTAGGGAACAACAGGCTCACCGGCTGTGTTTTCGTTTTCCATGGTTTGAAAATTTAAAGTGCAAAGATACAGCAAATTTGATGTTGAACAGGAAACGGCTTTGGCTGTATCTTAAAAAAAGGTTTCAGCTTTGAAAAAATGAAACCTTGAATCTGCTTCGAAAAATGGTTAGAATAATTAACATCTAACTAAAGTACGGTATATCTGCAACTTGAATTGACACATCCCTAAGGTCGTGGCAATTCAATATCAAACGCCAACCGGGCTTAAGCCCAAAATCAATAGTTTTTTGACTGTCCTGATGAATTCAGAAATGTAAACAACCGAATACTCATTTAAATAATGATAAACCACGTCAATTAGACTTATTCCAAAAATTTTACTGCGATATTTTTTTCAGCTCGCCGATAAGTAGTCTTATCTCGCTTCGCGTAAGCATGAAATCCCGCACGGTGAGTTTGGTCATCCTTGAGAAGACGATAAATTGGAACAACGTGATGAAAGAGTAGGAAACACTCGCCGAAATACCCGCTCCGATGATTCCGTACCGTGGAACGAGGATTAGTCCGAGCGCTATTGTAAAAACCAGTCCAATGGCTGATCCGATGGTATTGTACCAGGGTTTGTTGATGGCTGAGAAAAAACCGCTGAAAATTATTGAAACGCTTAGCATTACAATGCCAAAAGCCAGCGATGCAATAACCAGTCTTACTTCGCTGAAAGAGGCTGAAAACAGAGAAGTGAAAACAATCTGCGGAATGCACAGCAATAAGGTCATGGCAATTGCCGTTACAACCCATGATATTTTGGCAAATGTCAGCGATAATCTAACAGAATAGTCGTAATTCATCTCATTCGACAACCTTGAATACTGTACAGTTCCAATACTCCGGCTGATCAGCCATAAACCTTCAGCCAGTTGCATTCCGAGTGATAAAACCCCAACGGCAGCCCTTCCTGCAAACAGGTCAACGAACTTCAAACTAAGTCGATAATTCATGGTTTGAAAGAGGTTTGCAAATTGAACGTATGCGCCAAAACTGAGAATATCCCTAACCAGGTTGCGCATACCTGTCAAAGGAACCCGTTTGATAAATGGCGCCAGCATGTAAATACTAATTAAATAAGCAATGATGTAGGAGATAAAAAGCGCCCAATAAAATGTCATCACCTCATGAATCCTGACGCCAAATAAAAAAAACAACAAAAGAAACATGAGACTTATAGCTTGAATTAGATTGCAGAGGTTGAACCCTTTTACCTTTTCAAGCCCCAGCAGCAACATATAATTTACTGATGTAAACGACATTATCAAAGCCAAAGCCAATACTGCCCAAAAGTAGCCTGCCGGAATTTCCAGTATCGGAAATAAAGTCCCCGCGAGATACAGCAGCCAACTGCCTGCAACCGTTATAACCGGCGTTGAGATATAAGCCGGGATCAACAGTCGGTAAACACCTGCCCGCGGGGTTTGGTAAATCAAGGCAGCGCCAGAGAAAAAATTTGTAAACAACTGAATTATAGCCACTGAAAAAATCATCAGACTTATCGTCCCTAACTTCTCCGCTCCGAGATATTGGGCGTTGAGTATCCAGGTCGAAAACGACAGAATGGCTCCCAAAACACGGGTTCCAAGTGTTCCGATGATTTTTTTATACATGCTGTTTGGTTTTGGCAAGCAATTTTTTCCGACACTGATTAACGAAATAAAACCAGTTTGCCCGATAAGTTTTACAATCAATCAGAGTCCAGTTTCCAACTTGCGATAATGTATGAAGCCCCTGATGATAATGGCTGTTTTGCACAGGTTCAACAACACCGACAATCTCCTCTTCAAATACCTCAGGAGTTATCTGCAAAACTTTATTGACGATCACCCTGCCGCCATAAGTTTTTGAACAATCCTGCGATGGACGGTACAGATTTCCCTCATGTATAAAAAGAGTTCCGCCGGGGCGCGCCGACCTTATATCAATTTTAACAGGATTTAAACGATGCGGTAAGTAATCTCCAGTAAGTCTATCGGAATAGTAGAGATTAAGATGTGTGTTGGAAAATATCCGATCTGTAAAAAACAGCCACCACAAATCGCGAAAAAAAACCAGAGTCGGATCAACGGCGTCAACATTGTCAATTAACACTTTTTCCTCAATAAATATCAACTTCTGAAAGTCAAATCGGTACAGGATTATCTTTCCGGCTGCAATGGATTCGGGAACACAATATCGTTCTCCCTGAAATTCCAGAATAAATGGATATGACAAATGCCCGGTCTCCTCCCCTACCCTGATGGGATTCCTTCGACCCGACGGGTTCCAGCTACCCTGATGTGGCGGCAGTTTCCTGTTGGGGTTAATATAGAAACTGAAATCCGAAATTCGCCCTTTCATCGTTTTATAACTGAAAACTTCGAGGAAAACATAAAGATTATTTTCAATCACAAAACCAAAAGGGTCGGCGTAATATGTATGTTTTTCCGGCGTTATCATCCAGGTAATTTCGTCTGGCTTAAGCCGATTGTTCCCCTGTGCAACTTCATGTATCGGTTTTGCCAAAATCCCCACATTCCAAAGTTCAGCTTTAATAAATTCACGATAATAAAATGCAATCCGGTTGATAAACAACTTCAATATAAACAGAATCATTTGCAGGTTTCCGGGAACTTTAAAGATTCTGGCATTGGTTGAGCTGACTTTCATGGTTACTGAATCTTCATTATCATGCAAACCGGACAATTCATCAGCCGCCAGCGCAGGCCACATCGAGGTTACAGTTAAAAGCTGCTGAAGATTTCCAGTCCAGGAATGGCTGACTGTTTTCAAATAACCCTTCCTGATGATAATACCGCCGTCAAGTTTCGAGGTTAACCGCTGTAGAATTGCCCCGTTAGCCGGATCGTCATTATAAATTTCCCAAAAACCTGCCGGACCTCCGCGATATTTCATTTCATCGTCATGGTGAAACGACCATACCCCGAATCTCGCAGTTTCGAGAATATCTCCGCGAATAATATTGAATCCGAACCGTAAAATAAAATCGAGGCGACAACTGCGGATTATTGAAATATCCGATTCCCGGAAATATTCCGAATATCCCTTCTGATCAATTTTGCATGGTAAAACATCAACTTCGGCAAGTTCTGCTTCCATTGAAACCTGGCGTTTCGCTAAAGGAGAAAAAAACCGGTTTTCGAGAACGGAAAATAACAGGGTATGAAGATTTTTGGTTATTAAACGGCGAAACAGTCCGATTGGTTGAACTTCGCGGCAATCGGTGATTAACAAAACCGGTTGATGACCACGTTTCTTTAGTTCCAGGATGGCATTTGCCTGCCATTGCTGAAAAATAGTTCCTGAACACATCACGCCAAAACGCATCGCATCATAATTAGTATTTATACTCAATTGGAAAAACTGCGCATTTACAAAATTGAATCCACTCCGAATAGTGGTTAGAAAAATCAAAGTTTGGCTAAAGTCCGGTATATCAGCAACTTGAATTGTCACGACCTTAAGGTCGTGGCAATTGATAAACAGATCGTTACTGGACTTTAGTCCAAATTGTTTACTTTTCGGAGCAGACTCATTATTCAGGTCAGGTTTGCACAGGCGTTACCGGTATTGTTATAATAAATCTGCTGCCAAGTCCGGGTTCGCTCATAACCCGGATTTTACCTCCGTGGCGCTCTACGAAATCTTTGGACAGGATTAAACCGAGACCGGTGCCTTTTTCATCGGCTGTGCCTTTTGTCGTTATCAGAGATTCGATATGAAATAACTGTTCTGCCATTTGAGGCGTAAGTCCAATACCAGTGTCGGCGACAATAATATCAACTACGTTTCCACGTTCCAGCGCCAATACCTCAACGCTGCTTTTGTTTGACGAAAACTTTATTCCGTTCGAAACCAGATTTCTGATAATTGCCAAAAACATGTTCCTGTCGGCAGTTATCATCATATCGGGAGCAACAGAATTTATCAGTTTAATACCTTTCCCCAAAGCATTAAACTGCAACAGATGGAATGTATTGTCAATTAAATAGTGTAAGTTGATTGGTTCTGGAGAAAAGGTAGTTTTTCCAACCTGGGTTGACGACCATTCAAGAAGGTTCACCAGCAGATCATAAGTATTGGTTGCAACCATATTAATATTAAGGGCGAATTGCTTCCGCTCTGTTTCGGAAAATTCATCATAAGAATCAGCGAGTAACTGAGAAAAACCTAAAATGGCATTGAATGGGCTGCGTAAATCGTGCCCTATCACCGAATAAAGCCGGTCTTTCATGCTATTCAACTCGGTGAGTTCATCTGCAAGTTTTTTCAACTGAACCTCACTCTTTTTCCTGTTGGTGATATCATGAAGCATCAATAAATTTCCCAGAAAACCGCCTTTTGAATCTCTGAGCGGAAAGCGGTAAGTTTCTATCCATACCAGATCGGGATGGTCAAGCAGGATTTCCATGCGAAGCTCATCTGAATCTGTCGCTGAATAAACAACCTGATTCAAATATGGAAAAACCTCGCCGACCTGCTTACCAAGCGGCTGATGGTCAAGTTTCAGTAACGTCAGTGCGGGCAGACTTATGTCAAGGATGTTCCCGTATTTGTCGAGTACAATTACCCCGTCGCCCATTTTCTCAATCATCAACTGATGGCTAAACGGAATAAGGTCAAACAGATTTTCACGGGCGGAACCGCTTAAAAAAATCAATCCAAAGATCAACATTCCCATCGGCGCAATGTTTAATCCTTCCAGCGGACTTAATCCGAGTGTGTAAAGAGTAGCCGTAAGTAATGGAACTATTGAGGCGGTCAGCAAATACTTTGCTTTAGAGTTGAAAAAATCCTTTCGTTTACTGAGTATCCGGATCAATAAAATTTCCGAGAAAATGATTAATCCAAGTGAAAAAGCCATGCCTACAAAAAAAACCGCGCCATGATGATAAACCAGAATATTATGCCCGGCAGGACTCCAGGAAAACCCTGTCCAGATCAGGTGATGAAACCTGTTGGTAAAAACGAAGATAATCGTTACAACGGGAATAACCCAGAAAAGCCAGTAATGTCGTTTCAGCCAGGTTGAACCGTCAATATCATAAGTGAGAATAAACCGCAGAAACAACAACGGAATACCCATATTGGCAAAGTATTCAAACTGCGACCAAACAACTTTGGTAGAAATATTTGGAGCTGCCGATTCAAAGATCAGGACAAAAGACCAGAAAGCTGCCAGTAACATCAGCCATTGAAATTCAGTTCGTCCCTTGATTTTCTGCATGTTGTAAACAAAAAACAACAATTGGAGACATACAACTGCCGTAACAACATAAATCCAGGTAATGTATGTGAACTGCCAGCTCATGCGAATAAAAACGAAGCTTTTGTTTGTTTCAGTGTTTGGACTTGCAATTTTAGTAATAATTTCGTGGCATGTTATTTAAAAAATTCATTCATTTTATTGATTTTCAAAAACTTTTTGCGCCCGATAAACCGGTTTTGCTCGCTTTGAGCGGCGGGCTTGATTCAACAATGATGGCGCATCTGTTTTTTAAGGCGGGATTCAGTTTCGCCATAGCCCATTGCAATTTCGGTTTACGCGGCATAGATAGCGACGAGGATGCGCGGTTTGCTGCAAATCTATCCGGAAATTTCGGAGTAGATTTTTATTCGGAAAAATTCAACACAAAGGAATATGCCGGAAAAAATGGTATTTCTATTCAAATGGCTGCACGCGAATTGAGGTATAAATGGTTTGAGGAGATTAGATCTAAGCATGGATATCATTATATTGCCACCGCTCATCATCTCGACGATCAGGCGGAAACCTTCCTCATTAACCTCATACGCGGAACTGGTATTGCCGGTTTTCATGGTATTCCGGTGAAAAATGAAAAGGTAATTCGTCCAATGATGTTTGCCCGCAGAAACGAGATAGCGCTGTATGCGAAGAAACATTCAATTGCATTCCGTGATGATCTTTCCAACAATGAGATCAAATACCTTAGAAATAAAATCAGACATGAGATACT
>JBAXRP010000025.1:0-29438 GCA_037131145.1 Bacteroidota bacterium | reverse complement strand
CACGCCGACTTCAATAACCGTTGTTGCCACCATAATTTGCGTTTCCCCGTTTACGAAACGCTTCATTTCAGCATCTTTTTCCTTTTGCTTCTGCTTTCCGTGAACCATGCTGACGGCGTATTGTGGTGAAGGGAATTTCTCCAGAATCACCTTAAATCCATCAGTCAGGTTTTTCAAATCAAGGGTTTCCGATTCCTTGATGAGCGGAAAAACGATGTAAATCTGTCGCCCTTCCTTAATTTTTTCACGAAGAAAATCATAAACTTTATCATGTTGAGGTTCGTACCGGTGTTTGGTGATAATTGACTTTCTTCCTGGCGGCAGTTCATCAATCACCGAAGTATCAAGGTCGCCGTAAAGCGTCATGGCAAGGGTTCGCGGAATGGGAGTGGCTGTCATAACGAGAATGTGCGGGGTTATCAGGTTCTTTTCCCAGAGTTTCGCCCGCTGTGCTACACCAAAGCGATGTTGTTCGTCAATAACGACAAGTCCGAGACGCTGGAATTTAACATTTTCCTCTATCAGCGCGTGCGTTCCGATCAACAGGTGAATGGTTCCGTTCAGCAGCCCTTCCTGTATTGTGCGTCGTTCTTTAGACTTTGTGGAACCTGTAAGTAATTTCACCTGAACGTCAAGTCCGGTGAGCATCTGCGAGATTGTTTGAAAATGTTGCTTTGCCAGAATTTCAGTTGGCGCCATCAGACAACTCTGATATTGGTTATCGAGGGCGATCAGCATTGTCATCAGAGCGACTAAAGTTTTTCCGCTGCCAACATCGCCTTGGAGTAAGCGGTTCATCTGTTTTCCTGAACCGAGATCGGCGCGAATCTCTTTTATTACTCGCTTTTGCGCTTTTGTAAGTTCGAATGTAAGATGATGATGATAAAACTGATTCACAAAATGACCGACCTTTAAAAACCTGTGTCCATCCATTTTTTGGTTACGCCCTGCATGTTGTTTTACCAATCTCAGTTGAATGAAAAACAACTCCTCGAACTTAAGTCTTGTCTGGGCTTTTCGAAGGAGTTCCGGGTTTCTGGGAAAATGGATGTTTAAAAACGCCTCCTGTCGTCCAATAAGGCGAAGTTCATCAATGATAGTTTCCGTAAGATTTTCATGCACTGAAAATTTTTCATTCAGTAGGAGCGTTTTTACAATTTTACCAATACCTTTATAATCAAGTCCTTTTGATTTTAATTTTTCTGTTGAAGGATAAATCGGGCGCAGCGCTTCGCTGAGAGGCAATGGCTGATCCGATGGAATTTCAAGTTCGGGGTGCGGAATATTCCATTTACCGTTGAACATCACAGGTTTGCCGAATATCAAATACTCCTGACGGGCGGTCAACATGTCGAGAACCCATTTGGTTCCCTGAAACCAAACCAGTTCTATTTCGCCGCTATCGTCGCGCACTGTGGCAATTAATCTATCTTGTCGCTGCCCCCCTACAACCTGAACGTTGACCAGCCTTGCCTTAATCTGAATGTAAGTTGACTCCTCGGATATATCAGCGATTCTTATAAATTTACTGCGGTCAACATATCTGAAAGGGAATGTGGTAAGCAAATCGGCGAAAGTGCGGATGTTAAGTTCTTTATTCAATAATCCCGCCCTCGTTGGACCAACGCCTTTAAGGTATTCAATAGGGGTTTCGAGGAAATCAGGCATCATGGTTATTCTGCTAAAAAAAAAGCTGTCCCGGAATAAGGAACAGCCTTTGTTATTTCATTATCTGAAAGAATTAATATTCCCAGAGATTGGATTCAAACTCCTGAAGTGTGTTTTTTATTTTTTCGGCTTCAAGCAAGGCGTCCAGCCCGGTAGTGTATTCATTTATAAAACGATTATAAACATTTTCTTCCTTAGTTATGTAACTGGAAAACATGCGTTTCATAAAAACATCGTCATAAGTTAATCTTCCCGCTATGCCATTTTTCAGGTTAAACATTTCATTCTGAGCAAACAGGTTCCTGCAATCAGGAAAATATATCCAGAATAATTTTTGATCGCCCATATTGATTCCCTCAACTGTTAGCGGTCTGACAATACATATTCCCAATATCCGTACTTCGAATACAGATCTCTGCCGATCAAAATAGTAATCTTCCTTGATATAGAATTTTTTAACCTGAGAAGGTTCAAAAAAATCATTTTTGGGCACCCAGATTTGTCTGTCCTCGTTTTCAGGATCAGGCGCCAGAGCGCTATCCTTTTTCTCAACTTTATCCTGTATCTCTTTAAAGGTTAGAGGAATAGTAAACTGATCATCAATGTTTGAGTTATAAGCAGTAATTGTGCCTTCCTTTAAACCATCCCAAATAATTTGTGCAAAAGATCTCCACTGATTCAGAGGTTGTTCCGGAAAATAGAATGGTTGATTCATTTTTTCTCTCAGATCAACAGTGCGCCAGATACGTTTTGTCCAAACAATATCTGCCTCCCTTAGGTATGGGTACGGAATTGGCTGAACCTGAGAAATTGCTGTTTTGTCATAAACACCGTCACGGGGTGTTGCATCAAGCACCTGAGCAAAATTATTCGCCGGAAAAATTGTACTCAACAGTACAGGAAAAATAAAAATCAGGAACTTTTTCATATCTCACTAATTAATTCACGACAATAAATGTGGTTAGTTAATTCTATAGGTGACGGATTTCTGTAATTTCCTCACACCATCGGGCGCCTGAACCTTAATATCTGTCAGCACGATTACCTGATCCCGTCTTGCTCTTTTAATAAAATTGACCATTTCAGGAGTTAAAATTCTTCCCTGTCCATTCAGGATCACAGGCGATCCATCAGAACCAGTTGTGATAAATGTATAGGATTGAACAGAATAGGTTGCTGAAAGATCAAATCCCGCTGGACGAGAGGCATAAATATTTGGATTGCTGCTAAGCATATTTTTGCTTACAGTCATAGTTGTCTGATTTGCGATATTAACATCCGGTTCGGGAATATTTTTCAGCCGGAATGTTTCCGAACCCAATGTGACGCGCTTATCCCCGTAAGTTGCGCTAACAGTAACGACAGCTTTCGACGGACCTCCTGTTAGTGAAGCGGGAATATTAACAATGTAATTTGAATCGGTTGGAGTTACAGTTCCATAAGATATCTCAACTTTTTTATCGGAACCGCCGCCGGGAACTACAACCTTTAAAGGATTAGGAACTCCTTTGTAAAATACCAGCATGGAAGTAGGAGATATTGAAACCGCTCGTTTTGCCACAAAATATTCATCGGAAAAATAATACTTTTTGGGTTGACCGTTAGGGTCGAGAACCTGCATGAAACCGGCAAAACGCTGTAAACCTTCGCGCCCGGCGCCAATACTTAAGTTGACAATACCGTTGGTACCATCAATCAAATTGGCGTTTCCTTCATTGGCTGCGGTAATCGTATCAGCTCCCGGAATCCATTTTACTATAGGTTTTCCCTTTGTTTCGTAAGCGGCAACAATAATTTCAGCATTATAGGATTCACCGGCAAACACAAATCGGCTTTCAGGGATAACTCTGGCTTTTATAACGTCGAACTTATAATCTTCTGCTGTAACTTCGGAGAAAATACTATTGACAACATCAAATTCGATATTTTTAACCTCAGCTTTTATCTCATTAAGAATAGTTACAGTTGCTGCAATTATAGTACGATAAAAATTGTGCATTTCCCAGTTTTGTTTTTTACCGTCGGCAGTAAGGTACATTGCTTTGGTGTCCAGCCCAATTTTAATAGTTGCTCTGTATTTCGGGTCAACCAGGTCAATTATTTGTTTTTTATATACTTCGATTTTTTGCCTTAAAATTTTCGCTTCGCCGGCAGAACCATCTTCTGAACTTCCTATAAAATAACGGGTAGGCGTGTTATAATCGTCTTTACGTTTTATTTTGCGTAAATTAAAAGTTTTCGCGCTATCTATATTTTTCATTCCATCACAGCGCATAATCACCACATACTTGATGCTATCAATATATCGGGTCAGGTTATCAGATAACATCTGAACTTTTTGAGCTTTTTCATAGTATTGACCAACTTTATCCTTATTTAACATATACTGGCTTTGAAATTTCGAGTATGTATTATTAAGTTTCTTCGAGAAGTTGTCGTTGGTAGTCTCCATACTTTCATTCACCACAAGAAAAGCATCCATTATCTCTTTCGAGACATTCAAAGCGAGCAGTGCAGTAAGTACGAGATACATCATCCCGATCATTTTCTGCCTCGGTGTCTCTTTATATCCAGCCATCTATATATTATATTATTGTCAGTTAATCCTGAATTACTTTCCGCCAATGCTCATGGCTGATAACATATTGCCATATACCTTGTTCAGCGCCGAGATATTTCTGGTAAGATTTTCAACTTCGACTTTGAATTTTTCGGTGTTTGCCATTGATTCATTAAGGTTAACCGAAAATTTATTTATGACGGTATTGAACTTGTTGGTGTTTTCCATCTGTGTGTTTGAACTTTGGAGATGAAGTTCATACAATGCGTTCAAAGCTGAAAGGTTGGTTGAAATGCGGTGGAGTTCCTTGTTGTAAACGTTATTTCCGGTAGCCTGCGCATTGAGCGATTCGGCTGTTTTCGAGAGTAGGTCGGAGGATTCCTTATATTTCAGAATGAACTGATTTGCTGTACTCGTCACACCTGCAATGCTATCGGAGAAAGCTTTATTAGCGCGAACATCTTCTTTCAATGATTCGCTTACCTCTGTAAACATTGTAGAAAGGGTGGCAGCATTTTTGGAGGTTGATTTGATGTGTGTAAGTTGTTCCTGGGAAGCAGTTACACTTTGTTCGAGCGAATTGGCAGTTTTCCTGTACGACTCGTTTAAAACAGCAGCCGAATCTGTAGCTGTTTTCATGGTATTTACATATTTATCATTGGCAAGGGAAGCATCAGCCACATTCGAGAGTTTAGAGGTTGTATCCGATAAATTCCGTAACCCGTTTCCCAGGCTTTCGATCAGTTCGGGTCCTATTTTAGCTTTTTCAAGCATTTTATCGAGATCCTGGGATATAGTATCTTTTTTTCCTGTTGTTTTAACATCTAATGTTTCTTCATGGTTTAACCCGGCTAATTGCGGATATACAAGGCTCCAGTCAGGATCGACGTGAGGAGGTTCGAAGGCTGAGAAAAAGAATATGAGTGATTCAGTGCCTAAACCGATAATCAGCATAGTATCGGCGCCGGTATAGTGATTGATTTTGAACAATGCTCCAATAATAACTACCGCTGCACCCCAGCCATATAGTTTGGACATAAAAAGCTTGTATCCCTTCGTTTTAACAAAATCGAGCAACGCCATAGTATTTACTAATTAGAGGTGAATAAAGATTGTGATTGAATTTTTTTATCTATAGACTTTAGAAGCCCGTGAAGGATTGTCGGCGCGCTGGCGGCCAAGGAAATTCTGAACGCATCGGAAACCGATGTAACATTTGGCGGTATCCTGGTATTCATAGGCGCGGGTGGAAACGCGAAGAAAATAGGCGACGTCTTTCCATGAACCGCCGCGGGTAACTTTACGTTTTAATGCGGGAGGGTCAGCTTCTTTTGCATTGTATTTATAATCGGGGTTCAAATCCCAGGAGAAGTTATATGATGCAGGATGAAAGGCGGAGGCGGTCCATTCAGCAACATTTCCAGCCATATCGTACAAACCATAATCATTGGCGGGATAATGAGCTGCAATAACTGTTTTGCCGCCGCCGTCCGCCATGTAATCGCCACGCAAGGGTTTAAAGTTAGCGAGGAAACAACCTTTATCATTTCTGGTATATGGACCGCCCCAGGGATACGGGTTTCCATCATATCCGCCGCGCGCTGCCCATTCCCATTCGGCTTCGGTTGGGAGGCGGAAATCGCTGATATATGTTTCACCTTTTTTTATGGAGATAAAACTGTTTTTCAACTGGGTTCTCCATATACAAAAAGCGTTTGCCTGCCGCCAGTTTACGCCAACAACCGGGTAATTATCATAAGCAGGATGCCAGAAGTATTTCTCTGTGGTGGGATCATTAAAGGAGTAAGCGTAATCGTGAATCCAGCAAAGTGTATCAGGGAAAACGCTGATTACCTCTTTACGTACATAAACCGAACGATCTTTCAGACCTTTTGGACGATTTGCGAGACTCGCCTCCTTTGGATCTGCCTGAACGCTATAATCTTTTCGTGACGCTTCTTTTAAATCAACAAAATAGTATTCAAAATAAAGTTTACGCGTGTCAATCTCTTTTCTGCGAAAAAAACGTTCATTTTCCGGAAGATACATCTGTGCCAATGCATCTCTGACATCCTGCTGGTCAGAATTCCATTCAAGTTTACTCTCCCAGTTTAAATAGGGAGGATCAAATGTTTCTCCAGTCTTCTTGTTTTCAGAAACCAGGAAAAGTTCTGGTTTTGTTTCACCAAGAAGCCGACGGGCAATAGAATCTCTGACCCAATAAACAAATTGGCGGTATTCATTGTTTGTTATCTCAGTTTGATCCATGTAGAAAGCCTCTACGGTGACAGTTTTTGCATTATTCAACTGAGCATAAGGCATATCTTCATCGCTGACGCCCATGGTATAGGAACCCATTGGAACGTAAACCATACCAAACGGATCCGGGGAATAATATCGCTTCCGGTTTTTAACGCCCGTAAGCTCACCATTTCCAGAGTTACCACAACTTCCAAGGAAAAGGAGCAGTGCGGAATAAATGAGCAATTTTTTCATTGTTGGCAGATTTGGTTAAAATAAACGCAACGATTTGTGGATTATTATAATATTATGTAGCATTTTAAAACAAAAGCGCAAATTTACACGATTTCTCTTATAAGAAACGTGCGTTTCTGTAACTTTTGCGATATTTATCAAAATCTATCTTAAAGCAATAGTTAATCAGAACCTCAAGCGCTCCATTGTTATATTTACTTAGCGACGACGTATTGATATCATAGGCAACCCCAATGTGAATACCTTTTATATAAACTCCAGCCAATACCGAAACGGCATCCTGAAAACGGTATCCCAAGCCGCCATATAATTTTTTGTTATACAAAACCAATCCGCTGGCGTTGATTTGAAAAACAGCGCCGTCGAACATTATCAACGCCGACGGGAGTATTTCAAATGCAGGATGGTTTGGAACAATCCATTCATAACCTCCGGAAAGAAAATAGGAACGACGCGTTTGGTAACCCAATTTTTTCGATTGCGTCTGCAAAATATTATCCGCAGATAAACCGAGATAATACTTATCGGGTACCCGGTAAAAAACGCCGAGCCCAAGATCAAGCGACATACTGCTCTGTTTCGCGTCAAGCGCGGTGACTACAGGATCACCCTCGTCAATTGGGGTAAATTTCCCATCAAAACTCAAATTGAACAGATTTCCCTGCAAACCAAATGAAAGATCGCCTGCGCCCATCTCTGTTTGATATGCATAAGCAAGCTTAACGGTAATATTTTTCTGAAAACCAATTTTGTCCTGCGATAATGAACCTCCAAGCCCTCCATGAAGAAACTTTATAGGTGAATCAACAGTCAGAAGAAAAGTCTGCGGTCCCGATTTTGTGCCATCAGGATCCTGCCAACCCATTAGTTGCTGACGCGCCAAACCGGTAATACATATACCTCCACCAGTTCCTGCAACGGCAGGATTCAGCGCCATGTTGGTAAACATATAATGGGTAATAAGCGAGGGTTGCTGAGCCCGCGTTTGTTTGACTATCAGAAAAATAAAAATAATGGCAACCAGGATGGTCTTCGCGCCGATTCGGCTTAAATAACTACGAGAGAATAGTGTAAACAAACGTTTTAGTGGTTTAAGAGAAAATCGGGATAAAAGTACAGTATTTTTTTTTACACCCGTCATTTTAACTCCATTTTTGGCATTGATTCCATGAATAACGCACATTTTTAACTGGCATTGTCCGGCAATCAAATATCTTTGCCAAAATTCCAAAATCTGACCTGAATTTCAAATTAATTTATTAATTTATTAATATACTTATCTTTATGGCATTCATTTTATTCAAAGAAAAACCGTTTACCCGTAAATGGTTTATTTCCTACAGTCTCATCGTTTCAGGAGCTTTAATACTTGCAACAAGTTTCGTGTTATTTATCACTCCTTATAAAATTATCCCCGGAGGCGTTTACGGAATTTCCATCGTGTTACATTATCTGTTTAATACTCCGGTTGGACTGGTAGCGCTTTGTTTTGATATTCCATTGACCATTATTGGAATAAAGTTTCTGGGACCCCGGTTTGGGATTAAAACAGTTGTAGGGTTTTCACTAACAGCCCTATTTACCGATTTTCTCACTTACTTCTGGGGATTTAAACCGCTCGTGGAAGGCGACGCCTTGCTCTCGTCTATTTTCGGCGGCGTTCTGGCTGGTTTGGGATTGGGATTGATTTTTAAATCGAAAGCAACTTCAGGCGGCAGCGACATTGTTGCTATGATTATTGCGAAATATACCCGGTTACCGCTTGGTTTGCTAATGATTTATGTTGATTCGGTGATTGTGCTTATAGGGCTGGTAGTTTTCCAGGACTGGAAAATCCCCTTATATTCCTGGATCGTGATCTTCGTTACCGGAAAAGTGATTGATGTTGTGCTCGAAGGAGTGAGTTATGACAAAAGTGTTTTCATCATTTCTGATAAATATGAAGACATCCGGGATAAGATTATCAACAATCTCGACCGCGGCGGAACCTATATTGACGGTAAAGGAATGTACAACGATGCAAAGCGACGCATGATTCATACGGTGGTAAGCCGACGGGAACTTGCGATTCTGGAGGAGTATATACACGAAATTGATCCGAAGGCTTTCATGACGATTACAGATGCTACTGAAATGCTTGGAGAAGGGTTTAAATCTTTGAAGGAAAAGGTTACAGAGTAGCTGGCAAGTTGGTAAGTTGGCAAGTTGGCAAGTTGGTAAGTTGGCAAGTTGGTAAGTTGGTAAGTTGGTAAGTTGGTTTGAAAGAACTTGGAGAGTCTGGAGGTTTGTTTTCGATAAAGCATTGCGTTCGTGACTGGTCATTTAAACCCTGATAGGTCTGACTTTTAACCTGACACCATCTGCAAGACCTGTAGGTATTTAAAAAGTCCCGTTAGTGTTGAAAAGTCCTGCCCGAGACGCATTATTGATGTTTAATAAAGTTAACTTCCTGAAGATTGTAAAAGTCACTTCGGTTGGTGGCAAAAAATAGTTACTGTGATTCATAATGATCGTAAATAATTAGCTTTTAAGTAAAATTAAAGTAATTTTGTCCAAAATAGTTTACACTTCAACCTTTAATTTTAACACCGAATGAAAAAAACAGTAAAATTACTTTTGATTATGGTATTCATGTTTTCTTACAATCTGAATTATGGTCAAAAGTTGAAATCAGGAGATATGAAAGTCCTGAAAGGACAAACAGCGATTAATCTTCAGTACGACTATTCGAACATGGCTGTTGGCAAGTTTAAATCTGAAAGTGAATATGTTGCCGACCGTGTAGCAGAAATGAACAAAGAGAGCGCCGGATCAGGCGATAATTGGGCAAAGTCATGGGTTAATGACCGGACTTCTAAATATCAACCTGTTTTTGAAAGTGAACTGAATAGCAAACTTCAGGGTGAAAAGTTAGTGGCAGGCGAAAACAATCAGGCAGCGCAATACACGCTGATAATTCATACAACATATACGGAACCCGGATGGAATGTTGGCCTTGCACGCAACTACGCTCATATTGATATGGAAGTGTCTTTAGTTGAAACGGCGGCGAAAGATAAACCGCTTGCGATTATTTCTATGGATAATCTTAAGGACATTGGCGGGGGTTTTGTTTTTGATACCGGCTCCCGACTTAAGAGCTGCTATGAAAGAGCGGGTACTAACCTGGGTAAATTTCTTATAAAAAATGCCTTTTGATATTTGGATAAATTTACAATGAGGAGCTCGCTCTGAAAAGGTAACAATTTGGATTACAGTCCGGTAACTATCTGTTTATAAATTGCCACGACCTTAAGGTCGTGGCAATTCAAGTTGCTGGCATTATGGGCTTTAGCCAAATTTTGATTTTTCTAACCACTTTTCGGAGTGGACTCGAAATTTAAAAATTTCAAATTGTCAAAGTTCCAGATAAATCAAATTTAATAGTCTCTCAAACAGCGCAGGCTAAAGCCCCACGCCTTGCCGTGGTTGTAGTTGTAGTTCATGACGCTGGCGCCACTGTAAGGCTGCGTTCCAACTGAAACTGTCAGATTGATCGTTCCATCGCAACAACCGGCGCAGGATGCATTTGTTGGGGCGACGGTAACTAAAAGAGGAGGAGGAAGTCCTCCTACAACATAACAAATAATTGTTAATGAACTATTTAGTAAAAATAAAAAGAAAAATGGTTGATGCAAAGGAATGTTGATTAAATCCGTTTTCTTCATATTGTCTGAAAATCGTACCTTGCAGCCTTAACTTTTTAAACCATCAGTTTATGCAATTTACCGCCCTGCAAATCGCCGGTATGCTCAACGGCAGCGTTGACGGAGATCCGGCAACTATTGTTACAGGATTGTCAAAAATTGAAGAAGGCGAGGCTGGAACTCTCTCGTTTCTTGCAAATCCCCTTTATACGCCCTATATTTACGGAACAAAAGCCTCTATCGTAATTGTAAACAATACATTTACCCCGGAGCGCCCGGTAGCAGCTACCCTAATCCGCGTTGAAGCTGCCGATATTGCCTTTTCAAAGTTGCTCGAATTTTACAACCAGATCAAAAACGACCGGAAAGGAATATCGAAACTAAGCGCTATTGCGGATTCAGCGGTAATTGGCGAATTCGTTTATATGGGAGAGTTTGTAGTGATAGGCGAGAACGTAACTATCGGAAATCATGTGAAGTTATATCCGCATGTTTTTGTTGACAACAATACTACCATCGGCGATAACACAGTTTTGTTTGCCGGAGTGAAAATCTATTCCGATAACAAAATCGGGAAAAACTGCATTATTCATGCCGGCACTGTGATTGGCAGCGACGGATTCAGGTTTAACCAGCAGGATGGTTTAAATATCAAGGTGCCGCAAATCGGAAATGTAATTATTGAAGATGATGTGGAAATGGGGTCAAACTGCACGATTGACCGCGCCACATTCGGATCAACGATTATCCGCAAAGGCGTGAAATTTGACAACCAGATTCATGTTGCCCATAATGTTGAAGTTGGCGAAAATACTTGCATTGCCGCCGGAACCGGTATTGCAGGCTCAACGAAAGTCGGAAAAAATTGCATGATCAGCGGACATGTTTCAATGACCGGTCACATCACCATTGCCGATGGAACGATACTTGGCGGCGCAACCGGCGTTTCTAAAAGCCTCACAAAACCTGGCGAAATGTATCTTGGCGTTCCTGCTTTGGAGGTTTCAAAATACCGACGTTCCACCGCCATTTTCAGAAATCTCCCGGAACTTGCAAAACGAGTTGACAAACTTGAAAAAGAACGCAAACAGATATGAATCCTTTACGAAAATTCGGTCAGTACTTCTTTCCTCCCACAGAATTTATTCAGGGCGCACTCAGGCTGGTTTCATGGCAAACGATTTTTACTATTCTGTTCTCACTGATATCAGTTGCCGCCATCTCTCAGGAAAATCAAATAAAAACCCGTGATTCACTTCAGGTAGAACTGCTATCGGTTCATTCCAGACAGTTAAGGGAAATGGAAGCTGTTCGCATCAGCGATTCATTGCAACGGGCAGATCTCGACAAACAGATCAGCGCACTGAAAGCGAATGAAAAAAGTAAAAGGCAGGAGTTGATGAAACAGATTGCAGCAATGAATGCCCGTGATTCCTTAAGAGTGGCGCGTTTAAAGCTCAGGATTGATTCTCTAAAACTGGTTGCCAAAGGATTTCCGGTGGCGCTGCCTCCCAATGATACGCTTTTTTATATTTTCAACAAGGTTGGCAGCTTCTCCCCGCTCGAACGCGCAAGGGCAGTTAGCCAACGGATCAAAACCCTTGCCGACGAACTTTTGTTCAATGCCGATTCTCTGAAACTTGTTCCCACTGAACAATCCGTTGATATTATGTACGGGGAAATTATCCTCATCAGCATCACCGAATTGGACGCCTTATGGATGCACTCCAACGAAGAAAAACTGGCTTCAGATTATAAAAAGGTGATCGGAGATTCAATAATCGCCTACCAAAAGGAGACCAGTATGAAAACTATCCTGATAAAGGTCGCTCTTGCGCTATTGGTCGTTGCCGTGCTTATCGCAATCATAATGCTAATATCGTGGATTTTCAGATGGACCAAAAGAAAACTCGAATCACAAACCGGCAAACTCATCAAGGGGATAAAAATAAAGGATTATGAGTTGTTTGATATCCCGATGGAGATGAAAATCCTTGTTATTTTGAATACCATGACGAAGTGGTTGCTGGTCCTGCTGGCGGTTTATATTTCATTGCCGGTGTTGTTTGGTCTTTTTCCATGGACAAAAAATTTTGCTACAATCCTCCTTGCATATTTTCTTGATCCTCTGAAGGCTATTTTGAAAGCGTGCTGGGATTATTTGCCAAACCTTTTTACGATAATTGTAATAATGATTGTTTTCCGCTTTGTTCTTAAAGGGGTGAGGTATATTAAATATGAGATCGAAAAGGAGGTTTTACGCATACCTGGTTTCTTTCCCGATCTTGCCAATCCGACTTACCAGATTATCCGTGCGCTGATATTTGCTTTTATGCTGGTGGTGATATTCCCATTTCTGCCGGGATCAAAGAGTCCGGTTTTTCAAGGGGTTTCGGTTTTTCTCGGAATACTTTTCACTTTTGGTTCATCCGGTTCGTTAAGCAACCTGATAGCCGGTTTGGTAATAACCTACATGCGGTCATTCAAAGTTGGCGACCGTGTGAAGATAGGCGACATTACCGGCGACATCATCGAAAAAGCGATGCTCGTAACCCGTGTAAGGACGATAAAAAATGAGATCATTTCCATTCCAAACTCCAGTATTCTTGGGAGTCATCTGATTAATTACAGCAGCGACGCGCGCGATCGCGGATTGATAATTTACACCACAATTACTATTGGTTATGACGCTTCATGGCGACAGGTTCACCAACTGATGATTGACGCGGCGCTCGCCACCGAATTTGTTGAGAAAGAACCATTGCCGTTTGTTCTTCAAACAAGTCTTGAAGATTTTTATGTGAGCTACCAGATTAATGCCTATACAAGGGAGCCTAACCTTCAGGCTACGATCTATTCGCAACTTCATCAGAATATTCAGGATAAATTCAATGAAGCTGGAGTGGAAATTATGTCGCCGCATTACAAGGCTCACCGCGATGGAAACACAACAACTATTCCGCCGGATTATTTGCCCAAGGATTACAAGGCGCCTTCTTTCAGGATTTCAGAAACAGAAAAATAACCTGCTCCTCCCCCACTCTGCCGTTGAAAGTTCAATAGTTACTGCGAACTATTAGCAACCTTTACGCATGTATAGGTTCCGGTGACAAAGTCGACGCTTGTTCCTGACGGAGTAGGAAAGGAGGTTTTAAATTGTCCAGTAAGTTTCATTGTGGCAACATCGAAAGTACCTTTCAGGTAATCGCCGCTGGCAAAACTTCCCTGGGGAACAAAGGCAAAGTATTTATCAACCACCGAAGTAATTATACTTGATAAATTAAAATCAAAAGTCTTGGCGCGGTAAGTAGTATCGGTATCCCACTTCAGAGCGGTAAATTTATAAGTATTGATGACAAGCAATCCATTGAAGTTAAAAATACCGAATCGAACCAACTGATTCTGCGAAGTGGTTCCCTGCCATGTTCCAATCAATTCAGGATAATCGGGCTGGACAGGCGTTGGATCATCTTTTTTATTACATGAAGTCGAAAGAATCGCAATAAATAGTCCGAGAAAAATGGTCGAAATGGAAACTTTACTTTTCATTGTGTCACCTGTTTTTTGTAATAGAATAAACGAAAACCTGGAAAAATATTGTGTATTTTCATTTTTTGCGCCACCGAAATAATTTACTACGAATTGGATAAATCCCGATTTCCTGACTTCACCATAGACTAATTATATCATTAAAGAAGCCTTGACAAACCTTGCATAATATATTACCTTAGCGCCCGAAAAAAAGCTGGCCATGCATTTCTGAGATATGCCAGCATCTTCCAATTTCCTTCATTCTCTGAGAAAATTGAATACCAATTTACCCCATTATTTTTATTCACAAAATTTTCAATCATTACATTCACTAAAAAAACATGTTATGAAACAGCGCTTTTACAATTGGACAGGCAAACTTGTCACAAGGAGTTTGCTCATTGGAATTTTTTCTATTACAATGCTGTTGCCCCTTGCAACCTTTGCACAAGTGAATTTCACTCAGACTACGGATGCTGATTTCAATCAGGGTGTGTTAAACAATGTCATCGTTGCGAATAATAGCGTTTACTTAAAGAATGTCGCCAGCGATGTTGGATCATGGCTTACAGCAACTGTTCTTCCCCAAACACTTAGCGGTCATAAGATTGTCTCCTGGACAGACCGCTTTGCGTATCTTGTTGGAGGTTACAATGGGGCTGCCTGTTCAAATGCTGTATATTATACTTCAATTACCGGTAGCGGCATAAATAGCTGGACTGCTCAGAACCCGCTTCCTGTTGCATTGAAAGATCCAGCAGTCGTTATCGGCGCCAATACGATTTATGTAATTGGCGGGCGCGACGGAAGTCAGGTTTATAATACAATTTATTATGCTACGATTTACTCCAACGGCACCTTGGGAGCGTGGCAAACTTCGGCAATTACTTTGCCGGTCAATCTGTGGGGACATTCTGCCCTGTATCTGAAGGGATATATTTATATTACAGGCGGCACAAGTTCCATGACAGAGACCACGGCTTTAAATAATGTGTATTTTGCGAAAGTCAATGTTGATAATACAATCTCTGCCTTTTCAACAGGAACTTCTTTACCTGCTGCCCGCAACAAGCACAGTATGGTAACCTACAACAGTAACCTGTATGTTATGGGCGGTTATAATAATGTCGGCGACAAAGCAAACACCGTGTATATTGCCACTCCGGGAATGAATGGATCGCCAGGTTCATGGACGGTAGGATCGGCGCTACCGGTAACTATCAGCAATCACGCTTCAGTTTCAACCAATGGTATAATTACTGTTATGGGAGGTGAAACGGCTTTGGGGCTGAGTAACACAGTCTATTATGCAAATGCAGATGCATCATCTCTCGTTTGGCAAACCTCCGCAAATGCCATGTACGATATCACCAAGAATGCCTCCGCATTTGAGTCAAACGGTATTGTGTTTTACTCTGGCGGTACAAACCCATCGGGGTCGCCAATCTACAACTGCCGGTTCGCTCATCTTACCTTAACCACAGAATATTGTAAACACGGGGCATTTGTTTCTATCCCTTTTAACCAGTTGGGATCAGAAAGAGTGATCAACTCATTGTCATTCACTTCTGTTTACACCTCCCCGGCAAACTGCCAGGTTTCCTACCGGGTAGCCGGGAACGATGGTATCTGGAGCGACTGGTCAGCCCTTACAGAAACATCCCCGATAACGGTAAACCAAAGTAAACGGTATTTGCAATATTCAGTGATCCTAACCGGATCAACTACACAAAATTCCACTTTTCAGGATGCAACCCTCACCACTCCGGGAACACAGTTAAGCGGAGATATCAGCGGAATTACAACCTTTACCAAATTACTTAGTCCTTACTGGGCTACCTCCGATATATGGTTTTCTTATGGAACGCATACCTTCGAGGCAGGCGCTACAATTCTCTTCCTGCCACAAACAGGGCTGACGGTAAGCCAGGCAAATGTTATTTGTAACGGGATTATAGCAGACTCAGTCAAATTCATGTACTTTACAAGCGAGACCGGACAATGGAAGGGGGTCTATTTTGATCCGAACAGCGATAACGGTGTATCTTCACAGTTTAACTATACAGCAATTATTGGCGGTGGATATGGAAGTTGGTCAGCCAATCTTTATTGCAATTCATCGAATGAACCTTTATTATCCCATTGCAATTTACGAAATTCCGGGGCTAATGGCTTAAATCTTAACCAGGCTAATATCAATATCCAGAATTCCTCGATTCATGCAAATATGTCAAATGGGATCTATGCAAATATCTCCAATCCGACAATTCTCAACAGCTACCTGTCCTACAACGGCGGGGCCGGGGTTTACCTGACTTCAACCGGTTCAGCGCCGACTTACAACGGGACCATCATTGATCACAATCTTTACGGACTCCGTTATGAAACCCCCAACACTACTTTTTATCCTCCGAATGGTAATCCTACGCTTACCGCCAATACTTACAACGGCATTGCAATCAACGGCGGCATAATCAATGGAACCAACAGGACATGGAACTATATTCCTTATGATTACATATTGCTGGGAACTGTACAACTCAACCAATACCCCGCAGTAAGGTTAACAATAGAACCAGGCAATTCGATCAAATCGTTGCCCGGAGTGCAGATCCAGGTTTCATCCGGCGGTGAATTGTATGCGATTGGCGCGAGTGACAGCTTGATCACATTCACTTCCCACAACGGATTGTCCGGCGGTTGGGATGGCGTCTATTTCATGGATGGCAGCGATAGCTGGGGCGGGCAGTCTCAACTGGATTATTGTGTCATCGAAAAAGGGAACAACTATAATTATTTTTCCGAAAATACAGTGCAGCCAAACCTTGTCAATCATACTAAGGTACGGAATGCGGCGTTCGACGGGGCCAGGTACGCGTCCGCAAACGGTATTCCGAGCGGTTCTGTCACCAATAGCCAGTTCCTTAATAATGGGCGGTATCCATTATACATTCTTGACTGCTATGCCGCCCCCATTCACACCAGCAACACCTATTCGGGAAACGGGGTTAATGCGATCGCGCTTGCCGGAGGTTCTTTTTCTGTAAATAGAACCATTTATTACGATGTAGTTCCATATTATGTTTTAAACGACCTGTTAATACAAGGTTATGGCTCTCACCCGAGATTAACAATAAATCCGGGTGTGACAATGGAATTTGATTTGGGTAAAAAGCTACAGGTTGGATCATCGCCGTGTTGCTACGGTGGAGAACTGTTTGCCGAAGGCAAAGCCGACAGCATAATTACTTTCAAACCACATAATAATCTGGTTGGCGGCTGGGGTGGAATTTATTTTCCAGATTACAGTAATGAATATGGCAGCGCTTCATCGCTGAAATACTGTAGCATCGTAAAAGGGGCTGCCTATAATATCAATATTGAGAGTACAACAGAACCTTCAATAGACCATTGTACCCTGGATCAATCGGGAGGGGTTGGAATCAATATCAGCAGCTCTACGCTTAAATTAACAAACAGCGTTATCAGCAATTCTGCGTCTCATGGTATTGTTTGCCAAGCCGTCTCGGGACAAATCCTTTCCTGCCAGTTCCTCGGCAACGGTGGTTATCCGCTGAAATACAACGACTGGACATGTTCGCCTTACCTGCACGGCAATACATATTCAGGAAACTCACCAAACTATATTTATCTTTCCGGCGGTGATTATTCCAGTAACATGACACACTATAACGATGGCATCCCATATCATGTTTTTGGCGATATCCGACTTATTGGATACGGTCTGCATCCAAGGCTTACCCTTCAACCCGGAATCACCATGGCTTTTGAACCGGGAAAAAGCCTTCAGGTTGGTACGACGACCTGTTGCTATGGTGGCGACCTGTATGCGGAAGGCAAAGCAGACAGTATAATCACTTTCAAACCTTATAATAATCTGGTCGGAGGCTGGGGTGGAATATATTTTACAGAATACAGTCACGAATATGGCAGTACCTCCTCACTGAAATACTGCAACATACTGAAAGGGGCTACCTATAATATCAATATCGTAGGTTCAACAGAACCTTCAATTGACCATTGTACAGTGGATCAATCGGGAGGGGTTGGAATCAATATCAGCGCCTCTACGCTGAAATTAACAAACAGCGTCGTGAGCAATTCTGCTTCTCATGGAATTGTTGGTCAGGCAATCACAGGACAAGTCCTTTCCTCACAGTTCCTCAATAACGGAGGATATCCCCTTAAATACAACGACTGGTCATGCTCGATTTACATTCATGGTAATACATATTCAGGAAATACTCCAAATTATATTGCGCTTTCCGGCGGAACCTATACCAGTGACATAACCTACTACAACGATGGAATTCCTTATCATGTTCTGAGCGATATTGGAAGCGGGATATGGGGAGGTCATTGCAGGATTACACTCAAACCCGGAATTACGATGGCATTCGATCCGGGTTTCAAACTTTCTGTTGGAGGGGTTTATCCTTATGGAGCCGATTTGTATGCAGAAGGATCTGCCGACAGCATCATCACCTTCAAACCTTATAACAATACGATCGGCGGATGGAATGGAATTGTTTTCACCGATTGGAATGACGACTGGGGGGGCACATCTTCGTTGAAATATTGCAACATCTCGAAGGCATTAACCAACAATATTTATTGCGGGGCTTCCAGCCAGCCAACTATTGATCATTGCACCATTTCAGAATCTACGGGGACTGGACTAACCATGAACAATTCCAATCTTACCATTAAAAATTCCACGTTCAGCTACAATGCCTCCTACGGGATCAGGTTTGATGGCACAGGCGCTGCAACCATTGGCAACGCCGCAGCTTTAACATGCAATATATATAACAATGGCGGGGGATACCAGCTTTATAATAACTCGACGAGCAATATTAACGCACGATATAATTATTGGGGCGCCAACGACTCAACAATGGTCGCCGGAAGGATTTACGATAAATATGACAACGCAGCCGAAGGGATCGTTTATTTCGGACACTTTGCCCAGATACCTTCTTTATTAACGCCAACCACCCTGATGAACGGTACGGTAAAATATGCAAACGCCGGGGCAAACCCGATGAAGAATGCAGTTATGGCGATAAAGGATTTTGCCGGAAGCCCAATTGCTACCACTCCCACGAATAATGCGGGAGTATATGCATTTAGCTCATTCCCGTCGGGAAACTACCAGATGTCAATCACGCCGGCAGCTCCCTGGGGTGGAGGAAATGCAACCGATGCGCTGCTTATCCTCAACCATTTTGCCATGATCGCCCCTCTCACCGGTATTAGCCTCGCTACCGCCGATGTTAACGCAAGCCACACCATAAATGGCACCGACGCCCTGTTTGTTTTGAGACGATTTGCCGGCGCAATATCATCTTTCCCCTCCGGCGATTACCTATATAATACCGATACCGTTTTTATGAATGGCAACCAGGTTACAAACAACTTTAAAATGGCATGCTTTGGCGATTGCAATCTCTCTTATGGACCTGCGAAAAAGTCCACTGAGTCGGTCGGACTTGTGCATGAAGGAATCATTTCCATCTCTTCCAATACCGAATTTGACTTTCCTGTGAAAATGAAATCCGGCATGCAGGCGGGAGCTATTTCGCTCGGTTTCTTTTATCCTGAACAATACCTTGAGATCATGGACGCCACTCTGTCAAATGGGAATAACAGCTTTTCATGGACAGCCAATGATGGCTTGTTCATCATGGCCTGGGCTGATGTAAATGCTTTGAATATCGCCAATGACGAGGTAGTGGTTACACTCAAAATGAAATCAAAAGACCTTTCCGAGCTAACCGGAAGTATTGCCTTGCAACTTTATGAAGATTGCGAATTTGCCGATCCATCCGCCATGGTGAATCAATGGGTAGTACTTTCCGTTGAGGATATTGTTTCAGCCATTACCGGCATTGCGCCAGGATCATCCCGCTTCGCTCTGTCAGTCAGCCCGAACCCGGTAAAGGATAAAACTTCAATCGAATTTTATCTTGACGAGGAGAGCATGGTTTCGATTAATCTTTACAGCCTGGTTGGAGCTTTGGTTGAAAATATCGGCGAAGCCAGTTATTGTTCAGGCAAACATGAGATTCTCCTTGAGGCGACCAATTTGCCAACTGGCGTTTATATGCTAAAAGTGGAAATTTCCAACCATAAACAGGTAAGCTCAAGGTTGATCAAGTTAGTGGTATCGAGATAAAAATCGGAGCTATGAAGACACTGATTTTAAAGATAGTACTACTTTCGTTTCTGGCGATGCTGACAACAGTTTCCCAGGGACAAACGATAGTCGCCACCGCCGGGACAGTTACAAGCTGTCCCGGCGAAATCCAGGCGCCGCTTAATGTGACCAACTGCAATGGTATAGGGGCAATTTCTCTGGTTCTTTTTTTCGATAATACCGCTCTGACATTTATCGGGTATGAAAACCTGAATACTGAACTCACATCTGGATATCTTGTAGTAAATTATTTCGGAAACAAGGTAGTTATTAGTTGGGCAAATAGCGAGGCAGCCAATATCGGCAATGGAACCCTGATGAAACTCAGGTTTACAACCAATGCAACAGGAACAAGCAACTTTACATGGGATACCCAAACTCCCGGAAATTGCGAATTCAGTGGGTTATCTGGAAATATTCTTCCATCCGAATATGTGAATGGAACTGCAAATATCAATCAATCTCCATCCATTGTTTCTAATCCTTCGGATCAATTTGCACTTGTCGGACAGTCGAGCGCTTTCAGCCTCTCCGCATCCGGCGCCGGACTGGGCTTACAGTGGCAGGGAAGCGCCGACGAAGGCGCTACATGGAATGATCTTACTAACGAAGCCCCTTACTCAAATGTGTATGGATTGACTCTCTATATTTCCAACGTACAACTTTCACTGAACGGTTGCAAATATCGCTGTAAAGTAACAGGCGCCTGTGCGCCGTTTGTATATACAAATGCTGCAACGCTTACAGTTTCCAATCCGGTGATCACAGCGCTGCCGATAGCATCTTTTTGTCCGGATAACAACATAGCCGTTCCTGTCGCGGTAACCAATTTCAACGGAGTTGCATCATTTTCCATCACTTTTTCCTTTAATCCCGCCATTCTTACATATACAGGGTTTCAAAACCTGAACCCTGCGCTGTCAGGCGGTACATTTGTGGCAAACTCAAGCAGTGGAAAAGTTTATTTATCATGGGTTTCCAACACCCCGGTAAGTTTTGGTAACGATACTATTGTCCGGTTGCTGTTTAGTGGTATAACAGGGTATAGCAACCTAAGCTGGGATGTGGGAACCCCCGGAAATTGTGAATATTCAGATGTTAATGGAACCTTGTTTACAACCGTTTTTACTAATGGAAGCGCCACAATTTATGCCATTCCATCGGTTGTCGGCAATCCGGGTAATGTAACTATTGCCAATGGACAAAACACAACATTCTCGATAACGCCTTCAGGTTCTGGACTTTCCTTCCAATGGCAGCTTAGCGCAAACGGCGGAATTACATGGACAGATATGACTAACGGCGGGTTTTATTCCAATGTAACCGGCACGGTTTTATATGTTTATGGCTCTCAGCTTAGCCTCAGTGGAAACCAATACAGATGCAGGGTCAGTGGGTATTGTGCCCCGGTGGTCTATTCCGGTTCCGCAACTCTGATCGTATTGCCGAACATCATTACAACCTGCCAGACTGTTTCGAATTGCCCTGGACTCACTGTGGTTTCCGTAAATGTAACAGATTTTATCGAAGTTGGCGCTTTTTCGCTAACGCTTAATTTCAACCCGTCAATTCTTACTTATAGCGGTTATCAGAACCTTAACCCGGAAATTACAGGAGGTGGTTTTGTAAACAATTCGGTTGCAGGAAAGGTTTACATTTCCTGGTCCGGCAATGCTCCATCCACAATTTCTTCAGGAGGTACTCTGATCGAGCTTAAATTTGCCGGAATAACCGGAACATCATCTCTCAACTGGGATTTACAGACGCCTGGGAATTGCGAATACAGCGACAACAGCGGGCTTATCATATTTTCAACCTGGAATAACGGGAATGTGACAATTTTTCAATCGCCTGCCATTACGAGTCAACCGGTTAACGCTTCAACCTATTCGGAAGGTAACGCTTATTTCTCAGTAGGCGCTACCGGATTGGGACTAAATTACCAGTGGCAGAAAAGTTCCGACGGAGGTTTTACCTGGTCAGATATTACAAATACAACACCTTACTCAGGCGCTAACGCCGCTACACTTTCAATAATCCCCGCTACAACTCTGTTGAATGGATACCGCTACCGCTGCAATGTTTCAGGAACCTGCACACCCGCCGTGTTTTCCGGCTCGGCTATTTTAACGGTTACACCTGAAAGTATTACCACAACGCCTGCCAATGTTACCAATTCCTGCACAGGGAATCTGAGTATCCCTTTGAATGTTACAAACTTTAGCAATATTGGAAGTATTTCTCTCACCCTGCTCTTTGATACCACAAAAATGATTTACGATGGCTTCCAATCGGTTAACAGCGCACTGGCGCCAGGAATTCTGGTGGTGAACCGTAATAAAAATAAGGTTATATTGTCATGGGCGTCAGGAACCGCTGCCAACATCGGAACCGGAACACTTATCAATTACAGGTTTAAAGCCGATGCCGGTATTTCGACCACCCTTTCCTGGAACACCCAAACCCCTGGCAGTTGCGAATACAGTGACATCAACGGGAACATAATCACATCATTTTATACTAATTCAACAATCTCAGTTGTATCCAACTCCTTGATGGTTAATGCCGGAAATGATATTGCCATGACCTACCCACCGGTTCAGCTCAATGGCTCTGCCACCGGCGGAATATCTCCCTATTCGTGGCAATGGTCTCCATCCACATGGCTAACAAACCCGGAAATTGCTAATCCGTTTGCATCACCTCACCAAACGACAGAATACGTTTTAACTGTTACCGAAAATAACGGTTGTATCGCATCCGACCATGTGAATGTGACTGTTATGGTTTCACCAGTATTAAGCCTACAGAATATTACTGTTGCCAGTGGGGAAATATATTGCTACAATGCCACTCAGACTATTTCCGTTGCAGGTGGCGGAACGACTTTCGTATTACAGAATGGCGGCAGCGCTACACTGATCGCCGGACAGAAAATCAATTTTCTATCTGGAACAAAAATTATTTCCGGAGGATATATGCATGCCTTTATAACAACTAATGGACAGTATTGTTATGGGCAGCTTCCGCCGATTGGCAAGAGTGTAATAAGTGAAGCGAATTGCTTGATGCCAGACAGTCCCTTATTTACGGTTTTTCCAAATCCGACTTCGGGAACAGTGACGGTCGAACTATCGAAGGAAACCGGCGACGGACCAGTTTATGCTGAATTGCTGGGAATGCGCGGCGAAAAAATTGCCGGCGTAAGGTTGTTTGGATTGAGCTGCCATGAGTTCTCACTATCTGGAAAATCAGCCGGAATGTACTTCATTCGTATAATTTGCGGTCACATGACAGAAACAAAAAAAATCATTAAATATTAAATGTTTTGAATTAAAACCGACGTCAGAAAGGTTTGACCCATATTTGGGAATCACTTCGCTAAACCCCCTGGAAATTAAAAAATGCCAGGGGGTTTTTTATGCCCCTCCACCTGCGACAGAAAAAATCTTCACCACAATTGATTTATATGCCGGGGTCATGCAACTTTCATCAACCTCGTTAATGGAAGTCAGCGCATTGGCTTCAGGAAAGTAAATTGCGGCGCAACGGTTCGGAATTTTGTGAGGAACTGCAAAATAGTTGGATAAACTTCGCTCATGGTCATCATAATAACTGCGAATATTTACAAGCTTTCCGGGAGCAAGGTTGGCAGAATGCATGTCGTCGGCGTTTAGAAAAACAACTTTTCTCTCATTTTTGATTCCACGGTATCTGTCGTTCATGCCAAATACCGAAGTGTTAAACTGGTCGTGGCTTCTTACCGACATTAGTAAAAACTCATCGTCTTTTAAAATAACAGGATTTAACAGATTGATTGAAAACATGGCTTTGCCGGTTTTCGTGTTAAAAATCTTCTGTTTCACAGGATTGTTCATACGGTAAATCTTGTTTTCATCTTTGATTTCACCGAGAATACCAAATTCAGGAATGATGCCGGCAATATGTTCTCGGATTAGCGAATAGTTTTTTGAAAACAATTTCCAGGGGATGTAGCTATCGCCATTTCCAAAAATTTGTCCGGCGATCATGGCAATAATCTGAACTTCGCTTAACAATTGTTCGGAAACCGGAGCGACGCATCCTCTGGAAAGTCTTACAACTCCTGATAAATCTTCATAAGTAACAGATTGCAACATTCCGTCGGCAATATCTTTTTCAGTTCGTCCGAGGCATGGAAGGATGATCGCAGTTTTACCGGTAATAAAATGGGTTTTGTTGAGCTTTGTCGAAATCAATACTGTAAGGTCGCAACGGTTGAATGCGGTTTTGGTATATTCATTATCCGGCGCGGCAGCCGCAGGATTTCCGCCAAGTGAAATAAACGTCTTTACCTTGTTGTCAAACATCGCCCTGATTGCCGACACTGCATCCAAACCTCGTTTGCGTGAAGGTTCAATTCCATATTTGTCAGATAACCGTTCAAGAAATTGGTCGGTAACATTTGCATTTACGCCCATGGTTTTGTTGCCCTGTACATTACTGTGACCTCTTACCGGGCAAAGACCTGCGCCGGGCTTGCCAATGTTTCCGCGCAAAAGCATCAGGTTTATAATTTCGCGGATAGTTGCTACTGCATTTTTATGATGTGTTATACCGAGACACCATGAGGCAATCACACGATCGGAAGACAAATATATTTTTGCAGCCTCTTCAATTGTGGTTTTTTGAACGCCGCTTCCCGCCACGATTTCATCCCAGGTGGCAGCAGTTATCTTTTCTTTGAGCCCCTCATATCCTGCGGTATAATCCGAAATAAATTTTTGATCAATTATTCCTCCGGAAGCCTTTAGTTCCTCTTCAAAAATATACTTGATCATTCCTTTTACAAAAGCAAGATCCCCATTGATTGCAGGCTGAACATACAAATGTGCAATCCGGGTGGCTTGTTCTTTTTTGATTGAAATATTCTGAGGGTTTCTGAACCTGACAAGACCTGGTTCAACCATCGGATTCACCACAACAATCGTGCATCCTCTTTTTACGGCGCTTTCCAGCGATTTCATCATCCTCGGATGGTTCGACGCCGGATTATGCCCGAAAATGAAAATTGAATCAGCCTTTTCAAAATCATCAAGATCAACAGTTCCCTTTGAAGAACCAAGCGTTAGGAGCAAAGCTGCGCCGGAAGGATCGTGACACAGGTTTGAACTTCCGGGAAGATTATTGGTTCCCAAATTTCTGGCGAGCAGTTGAAACAGAAACGACGATTCATTGCTCGCTTTCCCCGAAGTATAAAAAACTGCCTCGTCGGGATCATTCAAATCAGCCAGGTTTTCGGCAATAACATTACAAGCTTCGGTATATGTAACGGGAACATAATGGTTCGAACCTTCGCGTAAAATCATCGGGCTAATCAGCCTGCCTTGTTGTTCCAGCCAGTATTCTGATTGCCGTTGAAGTTCATCCACCGTCCACTTTTCAAAGAACCCGGGTGATACCGTTGCATCGGTTGCTTCACCTGCAATTGATTTCACGCCGTTTTCGCAAAACTCAAATGGCGACCGGCGCTGGTCGGGATCGGGCCATGAGCAGGATGGACAATCGAACCCGCCTTTCTGATTAACTTGACTCAGCAAAGTGGTTGCCTTGATTATCCCGGTCTGGCTGAAAATATGTTTCATTGCCGACCTTACGGCAGCCATTCCGCCCGGAATTATTTTCTTGTTATCTTCACTGAAATCAAGTAAAATGCCAGCCATTTGCGAAGCGGTCATCCGCTCCATGATTTTAATTTCCCGCAGTATATTCTGCCCGATCAATTCGAGATTTGATAACAATCTGATCCTTTCGCCCGACTTCTCAAGTTCGGCAGCGCTGAACAAATAGCCGCTGAGGTTGCAAACCTGGATTAAGTTAAGCGTAACCAGGTTTTCGGGATCCGGAATTACATCTTCCAGAACAATTTGCCTGATCTTTTGCCTGATTGCAGTAACCGTTTTCAAATCGCGCTTATAATACCGGCGATCATCTGTTTCATTCCAGAAAGAGCCTTTCTCAATCAAAACACCTGATTTTTGAAGATCGTTCAAAGCTGATTCAACAATTTCATCCGCATTCAGTTCTACCAATGAAAGAGCTTTGAGAATCGGCAACCTGCCGCCATTGAGAATAAGCCGATCCAGTATTTTATCAAGCCAGTTATCTCCTGACTTTTCATTTTTCACCACAAAAACATCATGCAGGTCATTATCAATCATTTGGCTGAATGATAATTCAAAAAGAACCGCGCCGGCAATGGCAAGGTTAAATGATTTTTTCTGTATGGGATTGAACCTGCCGGTATCGTCGTTGGTTGCCAGCAGGATTATTTCGTTGATGAATTTCAGCATAAAATACTTTTAAAAGCCAGGCGACGGGGAAAACTGCCTGGAAGAAATCAAAGGTAGCGAAATTAAAATTCAGCGAAAAAGAAATACCCCAAATCTACTTTATTCGGGACGTCATCCTGTTTTTTTTCTGAAACTCATTTAAATAATTATCATTGTAATATGGCGGCAAAACCAAAACCGATCTTCGCCAAGCGCATTTTCTGGGACGTCAATTTTGAAAAACTTGATTATGACTTCCGGGCTAATTTTGTAATTGAGCGCGTGTTTGAGCGTGGCGATATTGAAGATATCCGCCAGCGCCGAAGATATTACGGCGACGAGGATGTTACAAAGGCTCTAATCTTTCAAACACCTCACTGAGAAAGCATTCTCCCTGCTGCTCCAGTATCGCGAAACACTTGGATTGAAGATGTTGACACCCCTTGCAAGCGCCTGATTTCCGGCATTAGATGTAGAAGTCCAGTACATTGTAGCCGTTAATGAACCTGTTGTAAAACTCCAGTCGCTATTGAGGTAATATACACCTTTCAACAGTGCGAAAAATCCTGGGTTGAGCTGCATATCTTTAAGAAAACCTCCGGAAATTCCATCGGCAGGAGGGGCAACTCCGATAGCAACGTTGTTTATAAGGAGCTGCCAATCCGCCTCAGTAGGCACGTGCCATTCGGGCGGGCACAAACCCTGGTTATAACTCGTACTGCCATATTTCATCAATTCATCCCACTGATAAAGTCCTCCATAAATCTGGCAACCGGCGTCGGAAGGTTCGCAATATTTTTCGTTTAAACAATTATCTGTCTGCGGCTGATATGATGATACCAATGTGGTTCCATAAACCAGATTCTGGGTCATCCAGCAGCGTCCTCCAACCATACCTGTTCTGTACCTCTTTCCGTCTCTGACATCCGTCAGATCTCCGCCGCAACTGAATGAGTTATTCTGTATCGTAATAGTCCTCGGCAATGTTGAAGCGGCGCATCCGAAGTTGTTTGTGAAAGTATAAGTTACAGGATAAATCCCGGCTCCCGCGCCTGAAGGGTCGAACTCATAAAATCCGGTTGTTGCATTGTAACCCACACGTAAGCCGGTGAATTTACTCTGCCCCTGGATGTATGGCGCTGCTCCTCTCAATGTGAACTTTTTAGCTCCGGGGGTTGTAATTGTGTCGAAACAGGAGGTGAAAACAGGAATTGGTTTTGGATGAATCCCGATAATATGGGAGTTGGATAAAACACATCCAGTCACGTTGTTGGTGGCGGTTACACTGACTGTTGCCGTTCCCGTGGTAAGCCAGTTTGTGGTTATTGAGTTTGTTCCCTGACCGCTGACTATCATTCCCTTTGACGCAGGCAAAACCAACCATACGTAGGTACACTGTGGATCATTTGGCGCCTGATAAGTTTGTGAACCGCCTTCGCAGTTTGGACCTGTCCCTTGTGTTATAGTTGTATCGGGCAATGAATTGACAGTTACAGGGAGTCGGAAGGCGGGGTATCCGGGGCAACCGAGGGAGTTGATGAAATTAACTTCGATCCATTGGCTGCCTGGAGAATTCCAGGTAACGGTGGAAATTGAATTGGCAGAGCCTCCGCCTGATGTAATAGTACCGCCAGATATCGTCCATGAATAGTTTGTCATTCCCGTTTGAGTGGTATAAACCTTGTCGGTTGATCCATCGCACACATCTGACGCCCCCGATATTTGAGGAATCGGTCTTTGTTGCAGAATTACAGTATATGGAACTGTGGTTTTATGGCATCCGGTTATATCAATAGTTTCTGTCACCGTGAGAATGCCGGGAGATGCGTTGGAAGCTCCCCATGTTACGCTGATCTGATTCAGTAAAGGGCTTGATGTGATAGTTCCGCCGGTAACAGTCCATTGATATGAATGACCAGGAATGTCGGGAGTGAAATAGATTTCGTTTGGTCCAAGTTCACATGCTGTGGTTTTTCCAGATATAGAGGGGGAAGGCAGAGGGTTTACATAAATTGTTGAGTAGGAAACTCCACCCGGACAGGTAAAGGTTCCTCCTCCCTGGTAACTTGGAGTGACTTTGTATTTAACATAACCTTGAACAGCGCCGGTAGTAAACAGGGTTTGCGCCGGAATGGAATCGGATGTTCCATTTAAGGTCGCGCCGCTCACGCCGACAACATCTTCAGCTACCCAGGTATAGGTAGTTGGAGATGCATTTGGAGTAAAAGTTATCTTTTCGCTAATGCTTCCCGAACATATTGGCGGCGGTTGTGAGAGGATAACGGTGGGACTTGGATTCACCAACAAGTTGTAAACTCTCATATCTCCGGGACAACCGACGGAAGAAGAGGTAAAGGCTGGCGTTACGCTAAATTTGATCACTCCTTGTGTGAGTAAAGAACTCCATATATTTTCCCCGGGGATGGTATTCCCACTGTTGGGTGAAGAGAACCCTCCTATAGCGGAAGTAGGATTTACCGGATCAAAAGCTGCCGCGGTCCAGCTATATGAAACTCCCTGGATGGTAATATTCGATTGCAAAGGAACCGACGTAAAGTTTGTGCCGGAACAAACCTGTGGCACAGGTGGATTTTGGGGAAAAATGACAGTAGGCTTTGGATTAACCTGGCATGTAAACCCAGTAACAGAGCCTGCACACCCATTTGCATGAGGCATTATTTGGTAGGTTACTGTTGCAATGTTGTTGATGGAATTGGTAAGGACATCATTGATGGAAGTTGTGTTTAGTAATTGGGGAGTAATAAACCCGGTAACAGCCCCCGCCGGATTACAGGCGGCAGTCCAGGTGAAATTTCCCCCAGTCACGTCACACAGCAGAGACGCATTGAATACATCTCCCGAACAAATCGCCCCCGGCGCACTATTCATCAAATGGGGGGTGGGATTAACAGTAACGGTGAAATTAGAAGCCGGTCCATCGCAGCTATTGGCATGTGGAGTAAGAT
>JBAXRP010000024.1:0-29507 GCA_037131145.1 Bacteroidota bacterium | reverse complement strand
CTTGCCAGAGTATTGAAAATCTCAGTGTTGGGAGCCATCCACAGCCCCGAAAATTGCATGTCGCTGCTCCATCGGTTCTGATTCCTGTATTCGGCAAGGTTGCTCACAAGATAATCGGTCGCGTTGAGGAACATTTTTGCCCCGTTAAGTATCTTAGGAACTCCCGTGGTATTCCACCAGTTGTTGGCTTCGTTTGTATCTGCAGTGTTCGCCTTTAATACATTCATCCAGATGGTTGCAGCCTGCAACTGGTAATTGAAAAGGGCGAGATAGTAATATTCGAGAAACATGTAAGTGTTCATGATCGAATTGCTGGTACCCTGGTTCTGAGATCCGAACTGCCCGATGAGCAGGCGGGCGAAAGTCATCAGCGAGCTGGTGTCACCCGGAAGCGTAGGACTGCCTATGAGGTTTGAAATTCCGTTAAAGGCAGTTTCCAGCGAGGAGGAATTATAATAATAGTTATAATAGGCCTGGGCGTTAGGCGCTATATAGTTGGCCATATACACGGAGTCGTAGCCCGGAACATGGTTTGTGTAATTGGCTCCGGCCTGGCAGAACCATCTCAGTCCCATCTGGTCTCCTTTGCCCATGGCTGTCATGATCTCGGCAATGTAACCGTTTGCCGCAGTGTTATTAATCTGGTTGACGATCTCGATGGTGTTGTAATTCATGAGATTTGACAGATCTGCAATATCTACCAGTAAAACCGAATCCTCCTGGACAAGGCCGTTCAATTTATTGTTCATTTCATTAAGCATCATCTGAAACTGCTGATCATCATATGCGTCCTGAGCGTGTGAAATGATGTCGAAATACGTCATTACGAAAGGGAAGGGGTCTATGCCGACCAGGGCTGTTGTCATCAGATGCCCGTGAAGGGAAGCCTTTTTACTCTTTTCATAATCCGACATCATCTGTAGCTTACTATCAGGAAAAAGAGGCGGCATTCCGGCGCTGTCTGTCGGGTTTATCGGACTATAGGCGATATCATCCTTTTTTTTGCAGGATGAAAGCAGGATAAGGCCTGTTGTTATAAGTATCAGGAACAATCTCATAATAATGCTTTTTTGTTTGATTGTATTAATTGTATCAGAAACCGGCATACCCGGTAAATACGATTTGGGCGTCAATGTAAACCTGAACCGATGTACTGGTAGTAACGCCCGAGTTATTTATAGTGAACCAATACTGAAAACCCGGATGATACCAGCCGGACCCCTGCGACAGGCTGGATCCAATGCCACTTCCGCCTATTTGCCCCACGTTAACAACGTCTCCATTTGACATAAAAGCTGATTTGGTAGAGCATCCGCATGAATCTTTACAGTCAATAATGGTCGACCCTATCTTGAAATTTACATTCTTAAGCGACGAGGGCCAAGGATTAAGCCCCAGGGTGGTAGAATAACTTGCAAACATTGAAAAGCCTCCATTTGACGGGATCCCTGGAATACTCACGGGTACGGTGACCTGATCATACACGAACTCAGCTCCCGAACTGTAAGGCTGCATATTGGCCTGCAAACTGTAATGGAATGGGGAATAACCCCCGGTTATACTGCCATAATACCGTTGGGCATCCTTCTGCACATTTTCCCATTTCGTCTGGTTGGTATGCCATTGAGCGATAAACGGGGCTTTCATGGAATCGGAACTTTTAGGGTTGCCGCACATAGCGCATTCCTGACCACCGCCAGGATAAGATTCAAAATTGGCATACATGTTCCCGTTATCAAGACCAACAGAAGTTGTGAGATAGTCGGTCATCAGAGTCCCCCACTGCCATGCAAGGCTGAAGCTGGCGAATTGGACGAAACAACTGTCGGTCTGAACGGTCGAGGTTTCGGCAGGATTCCTTGGGTTATACCATAAAGGAGTAATGGTTCCGTAACCAGGTCCCTGTGAGAGATGAGGCCAGGTTGGATTTACACTTATGTTTTGCGCCCCTGACCCGCTGCCAGCCGGGAGATTGTAATTATATATATCCCATGTATTTCCAAAAGTGGCCTGGGAACCCGACCACCGAGTGTAGGGGATAATGCCCTTGAATTCCTGTACCGGGGATCCGGGAGGAAGCGATGGGCTCGACCCGATCTGTACCAGGGGAGGGGAGGAACAATAATTCTTCGGAGTAATGATACTACCCCAAACCACCTCGCACGGAGCATCCAACGCCTGGTAAAGTTCTGTTACCCTGAACTGTGCCCTGGACAGGGCGTCGAAGATGTCCGGATTAGGGGCCATGGATATAGCGGAAAACTTTATATCCTTTGCCCAACGCGCATTCGACCTGTAATCGGCCACATTGAGCAGCAGATAGCGGGCCGCCTGAAGGAACATATCCGTTTCGGCGAGGATAGCCGGCGCCACAGCGCTCAGTATGAAGCTTTGAGCCTGAAGGGTATCGGCGCTTATAAGTACGTTCGCTTTGATGGTTGCAGCCTGAAACTGGTAGTTAATCAGTGTGAAAAAATAATTTTCAAGAAGCAAATAGTTGTTCATGATGAAATCTTTGGAGTCTGTTGTATCCATACCTCTCATCGCCGACTGGCTCACAAGCACCTTGGCAAATGTCATCAGGCAGCTTGTATCCATCGGGATCACCGGGCAGATCAGCAGATAAAGTCCGTTGAAATCGTTGTCGAGATAAGGTGTGGTGGTGTTGATATTTTCAAATGACGTCAGGCTGGCATGAAGGGGACCCGACATGTAGGCTGAGTCATAACCGGCAACATGGTTCTGATACTTTGCCCCAGCAAGACTGTAGTAGCGAAGTCCGTTGTGGTCCTGGTTTCCGAACCTGGTCTGTATATCGCTGATGTAACCCATTGCCGCCGTATTGTTGATCTGGTTCATGATCAGGGCGGTGGAATAATTCAATTGCATGACCAGCTTGGTGATGCCGGCGCCAAGCAAAGAATCCTGAACATGCAGTTTGTCCAGTTGGGAATTCATTTCACTCATCTGCTTCATCTCCTCCTGGTATTCTTTGTACCCATCGATCCAGGTTACAATGTCGAAAATCCCCATGCCAATGCCGAATATACTCATCACCCCCTCCCCTATATCCTCCCAGGGTATGCTGTTCAGAGATTTGGTGAGCAGGTGACCCTGCATGGATTCATTTCGACTGATCTCAAAATTTGACATGATCGTGGGCTGTTTATTATCGAACAGAGGTGGAACATTTGTGGGATCAACCGGCGTGACCGGAACATAGTCAACAATGTCCTTTTTCCTGCAAGCCGAAGTCAGCAACAGGGAACCAATTATAAATAGCAGCGCCAGTCTCATAGCATATTGTTTTTTTTACAAATATAAGGGCATATTTATCTCATCCCGTTATCGGAGGACAAAGCAGGCATTTCGCCAACCAATTAACATTCTGTCATTTATAAATTTTAAGTAGTTTTTGAGTAGTACCTTATACAGATATTTCCGGAGGAGAACTGGTTTTTCCCCTCGCATCCCTTTATTTTTACAAAAAAAATTAAAAGTAAAATGAGGCAGGCGACAAAACATTTCATGGCAGCAATCATGATCCTTGGATGCTGCTTATCCATGGAGGCTTTTGCCCAGGTGAGCGTAACTGCAACTTCAGGCACAACCACCGGCGGCTATACTACAGTCAAAGGTGCGTTTGACAAGATCAATGACGGAACGCACAAGGGAGATATCGCCATCAAATTAAGCGCAAGTACAACTGAGTTCTTATCTGCCGTATTAAATGCCAGTGGGTCAGGCTCTGCAAGTTACACTTCAGTTACTCTGTATCCAACGGTAACGGGCGTTGTGATCAGCGGGGACATTGCCGGCCCCCTCATTGAATTGAACGGAGCCGTATTCGTAACCATCGACGGAAGTGTTGATCAAACAGGGTTATCTGTAGACATGAAGATAGAGAACACGAGCCCATCTCCCAACGGGGGCACATCAACTATATACTTCTTAGGTGATGCTATGGGGAATTCTCTGCAGGACTGTTACGTTCTGGGATCATCAATGGCAACCATTGGAGGGATCATCTATTTCGGCTCCGGCAGCGTTTCAGGAAATAACAATAACATCGTGAGCAACTGCAACATCACTAACAGCGGGGGAAACCGGCCTCTGAATGCGCTGTATTCGAACAGTTCCACGAGTGTAGTGAATCTTGCGAACTCAATTATATCCAACAACTTCTACAATTTCTTCAATACCGGGGCTGATTCATACGGAATCAATATAGTAACAGGAAATTCTAACTGGTCAATATACTATAATAGTTTTTATGAAACATCCTCATTTGCACCTTCTTCGGCTTCAACTTATTATGCTATAAATGTGGACGCTAAAGCTGGGGACAATCTTTCAGGAACCCAGTTCAATATTTCCAATAACTATATCGGCGGAACTGCCGCAATTTGTGGAGGGACTGCTCTGACAAAGGCCGTCGGCAATAATGTTTTTTATGGTATCAGGATCATCGTAGGCTATTCCGCTGTCTCCAATGTAAACGGGAATACCATAAAGAACATCTCCTGGACCAATTCAGGCAATGCGTCATTTTACGGAATCGCCGGATCGGACGGCTACCTGAATATTGGCGCTGCCGGAGGCAGGAACATCATTGGCGCTTCCAGCGGCGCCGGGTCAATAACTTATACGGCAGGAGCAACTTCTGCTAATTGTTACGGCATCTACTGCATGAGCGCCGGCAGTATGTCGGTGGCAGGAAATACGATAGGGGCAATTACCGTGGGCAATTCGACAACCTTTGGGACAAATTTATACGGGATATATTATGGCGGAAACAATACCAGTCCGGGCAACACCATATCGGGAAATACAGTGTTAAACCTCGTCAATAATGCGGACGGCGCCACCTCCATGATAAACGGGATTTACATTGGTTCAGGCAAGAATTCGGTCACGGGCAATACCGTTCATGATCTCAATATGCCCTGGTCGAACAACCCCGCTTCAAACCACCTGCTGTCGGCTGGGGGGATTGTTGTTTATAACAGCACAGAAGTACCACAGCCCATCACAGGGAACACCATCTACAATATATCCAACACTTTTCCCGGCTTTACAGGAAGCGTGGCCGGAATTTATTATTTAGGGTCTTCAACCGCCAGCAGCGTTTCGGGGAACTTTATCTACAGTGTTTATACCTCCAGCAATCATGTCTATGCGAGTTCAGTTTACGGCATCAAGGCCGATGCAGGGGCGGCTTCCTTTGCGAACAACATCATCAGTCTGTCGGGAAACACCGAATCCCTCTTATACGGGATTTACGAACCCGGCACATCGGGAAACAACAGCAATTTCTATTTCAATACAGTGTATTTCACTGGAAGCAATTGCACGCAGAACTCCTATTGCCTGTACAGCGCTGGGAGTAGCAATATCAGGAACTTCAGGAACAATATTTTCAACAATTATCGATCAAGCAACGTGGGAGCAAAACCATATTGCATTTATTATGCAGCCACAGGGGGAACATTAACAACCAATTTCAATGATTATGATGGCAGTCTTGTCGGATATTATGGAGCTGACCAAACTACGCTTGCAAATCTCCAAACTGCAATCGGCCAGGACGTTGGCAGCAAAAATCTTGACCCGGTTTACCAGGGTCCCATGACGACCGCCTCTGGCTACTACCCACAAGTAGCCCTTCCGGGCGTGGACGGAACAGAGATCACCACCGATTATTCAGGCGTCACAAGGGCTTCAACACCGACTATGGGAGCCATTGAAGGGCAGATTGTGGTCACGTGGATAGGTGGTACTTCAACTAACTGGAGTACGACCACTAACTGGACCCAGAGCAAAGTCCCTGAGAGTGTTCAGAACGTAACCATACCAAGCGGAACCACTTATTCGCCTCATATAACCACCGTTCCCGCATCCTACTCGGGCTGCAACAACCTGACCATCGCCTCGGGAGCCGTTCTCACAATAGATGCCGGCAAAGCGCTCGCTGTTTACGGGACTCTGACCAACAGCGCCGGCTCTTCCGGACTGGTACTGGTCAGCGAAGCTTCTGGCACAGGCATGCTCTATCATACCACCCCGGGAGTAAGCGCAACTGTGGAGAGGCATATCGCGGCGCCTGCTTCCTGGAACGATGGAACCCATGGCTGGCATTTTCTCAGCTCACCAGTGGCAACGCAGGCAATCGCCCCAGCCTTTACCAATGCAACGGCTTCGAATTATGATTTCTACGCATGGTGGGAACCCACGGATCAATGGGTTAATTATAAAAACAGCGACATTGCTCCGAACTGGTTTACAGCCAATATTCTGGGTGCAACCAGCGGCTCAGGTTACTTCATTCCCGGCAAAGGCTACCTTGCGGCATATGCCGTGACCCAAACCAGATCCTTCACGGGTACACTCAATGCTTCAGACATCCCTGTAAGCGGTCTGACCAATACCGGCACAGCCACGTACAAGGGCTTTTATCTGCTCGGGAATCCTTTTCCTTGCCCCATTGACTGGAATGCCGCCGGTAACACATGGAGTCTCTCAAACATAGACGCCACCTGCAAGATATGGAATGAGTCCAATGCCAGCTACACAACTATCGGCGCAGGAAACCTGATCCCGGCAACCAATGGCTTCATGGTCCATGTAACTAACACGGGCAGCGGTTCACTCACTATTCCCGCGTCATCTATGAGAATATCATCGGTGGTCCCCTGGTACAAATCAGGCGAGTCTGAAGAAAACCGCATTGTTTTGAAGGCTGTTGATCCTGCCGGACAAACCGCGCAGGAGACCATAATAGCCTTTGATCCCGGCGCCACGGAGGATTTTGATCCCCTGTACGACAGTTATTTTCTTGCAGGCTATGCGCCAAAATTATACAGCGTAAGCAGGAAAAAGGATTATGCCCTTAACTGTCTGCCTGAGCTAAACAATAGCCTAATCATTCCCCTAAGCTTCATCAGGAACAACGGCAGCGACTTCAGTATCGAACTGATAAAGAGCATTCCCGGCACGAATGTATATCTTACCGACCTCAAACTGAACAAGACTCAGAACCTGGCTACCGAACCGGTTTACGCCTTCAGTTCATCTTCAGCAGATTCCCCCGAACGTTTTCAGCTCTCATTCGCAATTAATGGTACGGGAGAGGAAAAACAGGCGGCTTCCGGAATTTATGCATGGGAAAATTCAGTCTATGTAAGAAACCATGGCATATCCGAACTGAAGATTTACAACCTGACGGGGCAAACGGTCTTCTCAGATGAAATCAGCCAACCCGGACTTTACCAGGCAGTTCTGAATCTCCCGGCAGGATATTATATCGTTCGCCTTACCGGCGATGCAGGAGTTATGGTCAGAAAAATCCACATAAACCCTTAATATTCAAACTGCATATTCATACATCGCAGACCTTGAACAAGAAAAAAAATAGTTTAAAAATGAAAATAGTCTGGTGAAAATCAGATCTGCTTAAATCGAATCAGAATTACAAACAATTTATGATTCAATGACATGGAAGTTGGCGAATAGATTAGGAATTACCCTGATCAAGAAGTTTAGAAGGCTTTAAAAAGAATTTTAATGGGCATTTAGACTGATGAAAAACAAATGGAAGGAGCAGGTCATTTTATTACCGGATAGTTGCCCGTCTGTTATTAGCTTTTATCTATAATAAATAGTACAATAATAAATCCCGACACTTGAGGTATATAAAAAAAATGAAAAGCAGGTTTGTTACTAAAAAAACCATTCCTTGATGCCTGTTGGTCGCCTGAAAGAATATTGCTCTCCATACGCGCGAAGCTCGTCAATATTTCCATGTTTCAGAGGGTGAGTAGCAAAATAAGTACGATATTCGTTCATTGCTAATGCGTGCCTTTCCTGAAGCGTAAATGTTTTTTCAATAGAACCATTTTCAGAGGGTTCATTGTAGAAGATCTTCTTTTGAACAAGAGTCTGCATTCCAAAATGAACAATACTGATATGGTCGCAAACACCAGTCTTCCATCCTTTTTCCTGGCAAACATCAAAGCAGATCAGCTCCTGTCCCCAGCCATAATATAATTCAGAGTCGAATTGTCCTATCTCTTCAATGAACTTGCGATGAAAAAGAGGTGCTACAAGGTCAATCCATTTAACGATTCGTGGATTGCTGCTTCCCCAGTTTTGCATTTGCTTCCAAGGTTGCGCCCGCCCGGCAATACACGGTGAGACAATAGCAAACTTGTGGCTGAACAATTCATGTCTGAGAAGATTCACAAAGACGTCGCCGGTAAATTCAATATCATTATTAAGGAAGAGGAGGGAATCGTAACGGTCATCCTTCAGCACAAGTTTGAACGCCTCATTCAAAGCGCCACCCCAATATATGTTTTGCTCAATCCTAATATGAGTTGTAGCTGGCGTCAGTTCCGGCTTCGAACAGTTATCCATAACAAGGGCGTCGTATGTTTCACCCTGAAATTCTTTCAATGAATCGTATAGCCAGTTCGCATATTCAGGCAGGTTGTGATTCAGAATTATTACGAGCGTTTTGGACATCGGTTTAAAAATTTCGACAAAAGTAAAAATACTTTGATCTTTAGAAAAATTTAATTTTCAAAAAGCCCATAACTGAATGTCGCCGAGCAGGTGAAAGTGGCAGATAAGATGGATTAAGGCTACAAAGACCTTATCCAGTGCGCTTATTATTCCTCGTTCCATATCGTGAACGCTGTATAGTGGGGCGCCAAATAGTTTTTTTACTTTCCGCCAGGATGATTGCAAGCTGGTTGCGTTTTCGCTTTGTATCTTTTGGCTGTACAAAACAAAACATTTATATTTATACTATGTCGCGTTTTCGTACATTTATAAAATCATATAATTGAAAATAGATTGTTTTCGCGTATCTTTGACCAGGCTAAATTTCGTAATGCCCTGAATTATAGTGGGATGACAGGATTTGACGGTAATAGGTAAAAATATGAATGTTAAAAAGCATCGGAAAGCTCTTGTGGTTATTGGAATGCATCGGAGCGGAACATCTACAACTTCAGGGATTTTTAGCATGCTGGGTTTTAATTTAGGAACATCTGTTATTCCTCCGTTAGAAGATAATCCGAAAGGCTTTTTTGAGAATATTCCATTAATATTGCTGAATAACCGACTCCTGGAATCATTAGGCTCTTCATGGCATGAAACCTTTTTAATCAGGAAAGAATGGTGGATGGGAAATCCGTTAATGGATTTCAAAAACGAATTAGTAAGTATTATCGAGCAGCAATTTTTTGAATCTGATCATCTGCTCATCAAAGACCCTCGTTTAAGTATCCTATTACCATTTTATCTCGATGTATTTAAAATGCTTAATATTCAACCATATTTTATTATATGCGTAAGAAATCCTGCGGAGGTAGCAGCGTCCCTGAAACGACGAAATCATTTTCCAACAGAAAAATCTTTTTTGCTATGGATGGATTATATGCTTAAAGCCGAATTTCACACCCGGACTTATTCACGTTCATTTATCGTTTTTAATGAGCTTATTCAGGATCCTTTTTCTCTGCTTCGAAATGTTTTGCATAGCTTTCACTTTGAAATTCAAATGTCTCCAATTTTAAAAACCCAGATTCTTGAATTTGTGGAGAAAGATTTGAAACATCACAATTTTTCCGGTATGCCAACTGAACATTCTTTCATTTCAGAAATCACTGATCTTTACAGAGAGCTTACTAAAGGAAAAGATGGGAAATTTATAAGCCAGGATATTGAAGTTATTGACAATATAAGTACATCTTTTTACAGCAAGATGAACTTCTTTCAAGGACTTGGCGCTAAAATAGAAGCTTCTTTGGTTGTAGTGCATGGTAACGGATTAAAAAAAGAGATAGTTTTACCAGTTTATTTAGGCGCTAACAGGTTATTTTTTGATCTTACAGATTGTAACGAGATCAGCGCCATCATATTTACCCCTGCAAATTGCAGGTCAGCATTTTTGATTCAAGTTATTGAAGTTACAGATCAAAGCAATAATAAGATTGAATTAAATGAATTTTGCACTGGGGATGATTTCTATAAAGCCAGATTTAAAAAACACAAGACGCGGGAATTACTGTTTTTCCATGAAGAAAATCCCGATATAACATTTAATAGGAATGTTATCGCAAATAAAATAAATAGTTTGACATTTATAATAATTTACAATGCTTTTGGAGAAGGCGCTCTGAAATTGACTGTTGATAATAAGATAAATTTGTTCAATACATTTTATCATGAAAGCGAAATAATTACTGAAAGACTTAGGCTAACAGAGAATCTATTGAATGAAAATGAGATTGCTCTGAGACAACAGGAAGAAAAAATCAAACAGCAAAAAGATGAGATTTTGAAACTTTCAGAAGGGATGCAAAACTATCAGCAGATAATAATAACGAAAGATAAATGCGTTCAGGAAATATATGATTCAAATACCTGGAAAACGGGAAAACTAATTCTGCGTCCAATAATATACTTTTACGAAAGAATTCTAAGGTTATTCTGATCGAAAATTTAATGAAAAATCCATTCCAAATCAATGAAAAATTCCATTTCAAATTAAATTTGGACGCTTAATAATATAGTTATCAATATTAAAACTGGTGGGATCGGCGATGATTTCTTCACCTCTCTCAACAACTACAAACCCTTTGGTGATTGAAATATTTGAAATCACGGAAACAGATGTGCCAGCCGCTTCAATTAACTTAGTAATAAATTTCGTTGGCGATTCGATTTTTGACCATAGATGTTCCTCAGCGATATATTGCGGCCAATGTCCCCATGCCCAATCCTCAATAATATATAATCCCCTTGGTTTCATCAGAGGAAAAAGGGTTTCAAAACTTGCTCTTGTTGGCAAATACATATGTGAAGCATCATCAATAACAAGATCGAGTGGGTTGGTAAATTCTGCTGAGACAATTTTACGAAGGGTGTCTTTATCTGATTGATCCGTTTTCCAATAGGTTTTTATCTTATCTGCTAACCCTCGGGATTGTATATATTCTTCAAAATATCTGCTATCCTCCCGATCAAGGAAATCAATGGCAATGTGCTTATTGGGCTTAAAGAGTTCGAACCAGAATGCAATACTTCCCCCGTCAAAAATTCCCAACTCAAAAATATTTTTAGGATGAAAATCCTCATGCCGAAGGAAAAATTCCTGGTACTTGTCAACAATCCTTTTTCGTTTGAACAACCTGAAAAACGCTTGTCCATACCAATTATCCGAGGGAACTTGCTCCAAACGAAAAATAAGATCCTCATAAAGCATCCTGTCGGTTTGCCAAATTAATTTTGAAAACATTATCGTATCTTTTTTTAATGAATGTTACTGAATTATTTTTATTTCCAAAGTATTATTTTATTACCAGCTTCAATAAAAACAAATAAGCAATGAATAAGCAAGTGGGATTCACAAACAACTCAAATCACAAATCCCAACGATTTAAGGTACATCAAATTCTGGTCGTCAAATCCGTCGAGATCATGGTTACGGAATCGTCCGGATGACTCGGAAACCATAGGTAATTCTGCGCACTTTCTTACAATTAATTCATCTGGATAAATCTCTAAAAAAGATAATAAACTGCGGATTTGGGGTTCAGGATTTATACATAGTTGATCGTAATTAATCCATAAAAATTTTTTAGGTCCCATTATTTTACCTTTTTCAAGCGCTGAACGATTTGCTTTAACCCAGAATTGAAAGGACGCCATAGGGACTTCTTTACTGGTTTTTGGTAAATTAACGCCAAACATAGGTCCCCAATTATACAACTGCTGCTGGTTTTCGCTAAATGCCATATCCAGTCCATGCCTTACAGTGTGGATATATTTAAAATTTTCAAAATATTGATCCATTTGAGTAATCAGCAAATGTGAATTAGGCTCCTTCCATCCCCATCCGTTAAACCGTGAAAGATCAATATCCTTTTCAAAAAGCATTTTTTTTATTCTGATCAAAGGCCAAAAATACTTTCCATGACCAAGATGGTTATGACCATGTATTGACATTGAAACAATAGCATTCAGTAAATAGGAAATCTCATTAAAGGATAAGGGTTCATGAGAAATAACTTCCTTTTCCAATAATTGCAATCCTGCCCGCAGGAGCTTCTCATTAGTTTTGTTCTTATAAAACCACTTTTTGCGTTTAAATAACAGAGTATATAACAGAAAATCTTTCGGTCCGTTAAGATCGTTTCCCAAATAAAAGCTAAGAAGAGAAAGGATTTCAGCGATTACTCTTGTTCCACTTCCGCCAACTCCGCCAACAACGACAGGGCCCATTAAATCAGAAGTTGTTGTTTTTTGGTTGGTTTTCAATAAGAATACATTTTTGATTTGAAATACCAAAAGTATAAAATATTGAATCGAGAATTTTTCTTTTCTTTAAATTTTAATATAGTAATTTTACCCAGTTGTTTTGACAAAGAATCGGAATAATTCCTGACATGAATACAATCCGTCCCATTGCAATTTATCTTCCTCAATATCATACGATTCCTGAAAATGATCTGTGGTGGGGAAATGGATTCACTGAATGGCATAATGTAAAAAGAGCTAAACCACAGGTAAGAAATCACTATCAGCCGCATATACCAGTTGATAATATTTATTATAATCTTCGGAATCCAGATGTACGCCAATTGCAGTCCACTATCGCAAGACAGCATGGTATCTATGGCTTTTGTTATTATCATTACTGGTTTAATGGGAAAAGGTTATTGAATTTTCCAATTGATGAACAATTGCGGACACATCGTCCCGCCTTCCCTTTTTGTCTTGCATGGGCAAATGAGGATTGGACGCGTGCCTGGGATGGTGCGTCGGGAGAAATTCTTATTAATCAAACATATAATCATTCCGATGATCTTGATCACATTCGGTTTCTTTGCACAGTGTTTCAAGACCCGGAATACATCAGAGTTGATGGAAAACCAGTCTTTATAATTTATAAACCGGTCTTTTTTCCTGATATTCAAAAAACTTTGGAAATATGGCGTGAAGAAGCAATCCGGCTTGGGATCGGTGATTTGTACCTTTGTTATTTTGAAAATGAAATTCAAAAAGTTGATCCGCAAACGCTTGGATTTGATGCAGCTATCGAATTTCAGCCCAACTGGTGGAACTTGCCTCCTTTGATGAATGGAGAGCAGGTTGAACTCCTAATCAAGGATGCAGGAGAGGGGAATAATGGAAATTACAAACATAAGTTTTTCAACTATTCAGAATTGGCTGAATTGAACATTCTATCAGGGAGACAAATTTCCTTTAAACGATACAGATGTGTCGTTCCAATGTGGGATAATACGGCTCGAAGAATGACAGACGCTACCATTTTTCTTAATGCTACGCCTGAAAATTATGCTTTTTGGCTTCAAACAGTCCTTCATGATTTTCATCCATTCAGCGCTCAGGAAAATTTTGTTTTTATTAACGCATGGAATGAATGGGGTGAGGGTAATCATTTGGAACCCTGTAAGAAGTGGGGCTTTTCATTTCTCGAAGCGACAAAAAAAGCTCTGTTAACAGTTTGACAACGATACTTGCCATAATTTTTAACCATTAACCTTCGCGAGTCTAAAAACTGGTTTTATAATTCATAAAAGAAATTTCAAAATAAAACCTATGATATACTGGTAGCAGAAAATGGCTCAAAGTCATAGCTGATGCAAGCAGCGAGTCACATCAGGTATGAGAACAACCTGTATTGGGGCGGAGTGTTAAATGAAGCCTTCAAGCTGGTTCTGAAGGATGATTATCAGAAGCTTAACTACTTATATTTTATACGCTAATGACTATGTTTTTAAAATATTATATTGCCAGTCAGATGTTAAAAAATGTCCTTTTCTAAGATCAATTAATTGAAATTATTATCTGTAATACCATTAATTATGAAAATACTTTCTGTAAACTCCTTAGTCATTCCATCTGTTAAAATTATTCGATTTGGTCGATTTTCAGATATCAGGGGTTACTTTACTGAACCATACCGTAGAAGCGATTTTGAGAACCATTCCGAGGTGTCTTTTATGAAAGGTGTTATATTCCTTCAACACAATGAGAGTTATTCAAAAAAATACGTCCTTAGAGGACTTCATTTTCAATGGAATCCCTACATGGGGAAGATGGTAAGGACAATCCATGGTCACATGATTGATATTTTTTGCGACATCCGGAAAGGATCGCCAACTTTTGGAAATGTTGGCATGCATGATATGCCAATGAGTGCAGATAAGGAATTTAGTGAATGGATTTGGATCCCACCTGGATTCGCCCACGGAAATTTATTCCTTCAGGAAACAACCATTGAATATATGTGTAGTGGCGAATACAGTCAGGGAAATGAAGCTGGAATTTCACCCTTATCAACAGATCTTGATTGGAGCCTTTGCGATAAGAAACTTTTGAGTAATTTGTCATTGTTAAACGACCAATTAATTATATCTGATAAAGACAGACTGGGACTGTCATTGGATGTTTGGACACATGATGCCAGATCAGATAATTTTATTTATGGAAAATTATAAATATCAATGATATGTTTGATCAACGTACAATGGTGGTTACAGGTGGGAGCGGGCTTTTGGGTACTGCTTTGAAAAAAATATTCCCTGATGCTTTATTCCCGTCTAAGGAAGAATTTAATGTGATTGATTTTACCCAGATGGAAGCCTACCTGAAAGATAGATTTGTACAAACAATTTTTCATGGCGGCGCCTTTACTTCGCCTCCTAAAATTGATCAGGATCCTCTCAAAGCTATTGAAGTTAATATTGTTGGCACATCAAATATTGTAAAATTGGCGTTGAAATGTAACGCACGGTTAGTTTATATAAGTACTGATTATGTTTTTAAAGGCGACAAGGGAAACTACAAAGAAAATGATCCGGTATTCCCGGTAAATAAATATGCCTGGTCAAAGTTAGGAGGAGAATGTGTAGTTAGGCTCTATGATAAATCGCTTATAATCAGAACAACTTTCGGACCTGATGTTTTTCCATTTGAAAAAGCATTTACCGACCAATGGACTAGTCGGGAATGTGTTACAAAAATAGCAGCCATGATTGCTGAACTTATTAAAGTAGAACAAATTGGCGTTGTTCATGTTGGCGGAAAAAGAAAGAGTGTTTATGATTATGCAACCAGCCTTGATCCATTAAAGAAAATTGGAAAAATCAGTATTAATGATATTTCCTTTAACATTCCTGTTGACACATCACTGAATACAGAATTATACGATAAACAGATAACGAAATAGTGTGAAAAAATGAAATATTATGGAGTACTATCAAAAAAATCGAATTCTTGTTGGCGGTGGCGCGGGTTATATTGGCTCAGCCCTTGTACCGGTTTTATTAGAACATGGTTATGATGTTACTGTGATTGATTTATTATGGTTTGGAAATCATCTTCCACAAGAAGCAAAAGTGATTCAGAAAGATTTGTTCGATTGTAAAGCCGAAGAGATGAAAGGGTATGACCAATTTATTTTTTTGGCAGGGCTTTCTAACGATCCAATGGCTGAATTTAGTCCTGCAAAAAATTTTATTTATAATGCTGCGCTACCTGCCTATTTGGCTTTTGAGGCAAAGAAAGCTGGAATCAAGCGGTTTATTTATGCATCATCCTGCTCTGTATATGGATATACAGTTAATCAACTTTATGATGAGGAAGCTCCGGTAACTTGTGAATATCCTTATGGTATATCGAAACTCCAGGGAGAAAGAGGGGTTTTTCAAATGCATGATAAGTCTTTTTCTTGTATTGCACTCCGACAGGGAACTGTTGTTGGCTATAGTCCCCGTATGCGATTTGATCTCATCATTAATAGGATGTTCAAGTCTTGCATGCTGGATGGAATGATTACAATTAATAATCCTGCTATCTGGCGGCCTATTTATGATATCAGGGATGCTGTTTCAGCCTATATCCGCGCTCTTCAGGCAGATTTTTCTTTGAACGGAGTTTTTAATGTGACTTCTGGAAATTACACAGTAGGGCAAGTTGGGGACTTTGTTAAACAGCAGGTTGAAAAGAGAAAAAACAATAAAATGAAACTAGATATTAAGAACATACAAGATTTTAGAAATTATAAAGTCAGTATTGAAAAAGCAAAGACCTTACTTGGATTTCAACCACAATTTTCAATTATTGACACTATTGACAATCTATTTGACCATTATAATGAAATTATGGATTTTGAAAACGATAATTACTACAATATCAATGTATTCAAAAAGATTAATCTATAATCATCAAGAACTATTTTAACCTTTGGAGTTATTAGAGCTTGACTTGCATTTGGTAATTCATAGAAATCCTTCCTCACCAATAAAGGCTTTCTGGTAAAGAGATTCAAATTAATAATGGTTAAACGCCAGGTTTGGATAAATCCTTATGTTCAATTAAAGAAAGGAGAATACTGGAGGTTACAACAAATAAAAGAATTTCAGTATAAAATATGTATCTTGATGTTACTGGTTCAACCAATGCCACAAAAGCAGTATTGAGTAAGTGGCAAATAATGGCAAATAAAAGAAATATTGTTTCGTTTTTATGATTTCCTTTAATAAAAAGGCAGATCAAATAGAGTAAAATGGATAGATTTCCCCAAAAACCGACCATACCCCCTAAGCCGTAATATATGTTTTCCAGATATAAACGAAAAATCGCTTCACGTTTTTGAGAGATCAAATTTTTCGTAATAGAAAGAGTCGTTTTGTCAATATTTATCCATAAATCCGGTTGTTTTTGAAGAGGGTATTCATTTCGAAAAGTATTATAAATTATTTCCCAATAAATTGAGTTCATTGATTTTCTGTAATGATTAATAAAACTTTCTTTACCTAAAGGTTGAAAGGTATTTAATGCAGTACCTCCTTTTTCTGCTGCCGACATCATTTTTATAAAAAGCCTTCTCTCGGTCAAATCGGATAAAAATATTGAATCCTTGGAAGAGGATACATATATTAAATTTCCGGCTAATTGAATTCCAGTAAAGGGAACTCTGATAAATTTGCCAAAGACAATATAATTGTAACTCTTTTCAGCCATGAAAGCAGAAAAAAGAATTATTATTGATAGAAATGAAATTTTTATCATTTCCCGTTTATTAAATATTTTATAAAAACACAGATAAAAAAGAATAGCAACCAATAAAGGATACATAAATAGAAATTGAGTTCTTGTCAGCGTCAAGAGCGCTAACAGGAAAAATGATATAATCAATTTCTTCAAATTTTTCGTAAGAATCCCCTGTAATAAGTATGTTATAGTCAATAAAAATAGCGGATAAGCCAAAGGTTCAGTCATTATTCGATTGGCAATGTAGGGCGCAATGAAATACGGAGTCATCAGGATAAAGATCATAAGAAATACCAGGCGCTTATTTAACCTGAACTGGGACTTGAGAAAGCAGGAAAATGTGCTCACACCGTAGAATCCAAGCAGTAATTGAATTATAATCACAAATTGGTTGAAAAACCGGACTGATATCAATTTAGAAAGTTGGAGAAAAAGTGGGTAAACGGGTGATCTGTAAATCGAAGAATTTAAATATGTTTTCGAATCAGCTCCAATATTAATACCACGATGTAAAGCAAGAATAGCAATTGCAAAATATAATAGTATAACTAGGAAAGTATATAGTTTTTCCTTTTTCAGATTATTAATAAATGTCATTTGTTTCCCGAATTTACTTTAGATAATTTTGCGTGAGAGCTTAAATGATTTGATTGACAGTATGAAATCAGTAAAATCAGCAGGTTAACGAGGCGTCAGATTTCTTGACCGATAAAATATGATATTGTGCCCCCAAAGGTACATTTGACAAATGCTTCTCAATAAATCTTAAAAACGATAAAATTCTTGGAAAATAAAACAAATACCGCGTAGAGGTTGCTCTTCTAAAACCACACTGTGTTAATAATTGACCTGCTTTCAGTGGATTGATTAGATGAGCATCAGCATCGAATGGAATTTTACTCATGATGATTCTTGTTCCCAAATTCCATGGATTATTCTCAAAAAAAGAAAATAATCCATGTGGCTTTAAAAAAGAATGAATTCCCTTTAACGCTTCAACCCTATTATGTGGTTCAATGTGATGAAAGACTCCATTGACATAAACTAAATCAAAATGATTCAGAGGCACTTCGTTCAGACGTATGAACTTTACATTTAATAAACCATGTAAATCACTGGCATATTTAAGCGCTTCGGAAGATAGATCGGTGCCAATAATTTCGGCTTCTTTAAAATATTCTCTGAGAATTGGAGCTGTATTGCCTATGCCACAACCGTAATCCAGAATTTTATTAATACCTGAATCCTTTGGAAGTATTTTTATTAAATCTTCTATTCTCCCTCTGATAAAATACTCTTTTGCTTCACCTGAAATTTTAATTCCCTGATTCAGCATTGTTTCATACTCCTGCGACAGATCAAACAGACTATTCATAATAATGCAAATAATTAAACAAACTCATATAAATTACAAGAATTATTTTCTTGAAAAATCGTATTACTGACAGGATTATGGATAAATATTTTTCGAATTTAAATAGGCTAATCGTTCTTTTATCAGTATTAAAATATGAGCAATAATCAAATTAATTATAAAAATGAACGAGATTGAAAAACAAAAAGACATTACTATGTATCTTGACCAATGTTCATAAGTAATACCTGTTGTTATTCTTTGAAATATGCTATGATAAATTAATAATGATCCGGTTATAAGTCCGATGGAAATAATCCAGAATGCCCAGCGAGGTTTAAATAAATTAAGCAGGGAAAAGGATTTATATGAATTCTCATAGGAAAGGGTGATGGAAAGAATTTCCCTTGTGAGATACCCTGCACTTAAAAACAGGAAAGAGATTATACCCACAACATCACTGACAATAAATCTGTAAATCATCCATTCTTCAACTTTAGTTGTTTGAATATAACTCGTGATTGGGAGAATCATTGCCATTGTGCAAAATGAAAAACCAATGATTGCAAAAAATGTTAAAATTTTATACGGTTGATAAAGAAGCACCATTTTCAGGATGATAGCCAAAAACCGCACTCCATCTTTAATAACATTCAGCTTGGAGACTCCTGCCCTTTCATGATATTCCATATCTTTTTCGACAATTTTCAAGTCATGGCTTAGAATTGCCCGGGCGCTCATTGCTGGCGTAAAATGAAGCCCATTGGGCAGTGGCAAAATTCTATCCAGGGAACTTCTTTTAACGATTCGCATCCCGCTGGCTGTATCTTTAATTTTTTGAAAAGAGACCAACGATAATATTGTCGAGTATATAACATTTCCAACCCTTCTGATGAAAGGCATCTGACTATTTGAATTCAGTCTTGAGCCCAACGCAATATCGGCATTTTCAATTAGCAGTAAATTACAAAGATCAACGAAGAAATTAGGATCGCATGTACCGTCAGCATCCAAGAATCCTAGTAAATCAGCATTTGACTGAGCCCATCCTTCTTTTATTGCAGCGCCATAACCTTGATTTTGTTCAAAAACAATAAGTTTAATCGTATTTAAATAATTACGCGCAATCGACACCGTGTTATCCGTTGATCCATCACTTACGACAATTATCTCAACAGAAGCTACAGGAGAAGATTTTTTTATATTGGGAATAGCATTCAAACATCGAATTAAGATTCCTTCAATACTCTTTTCTTCATTTAAAACCGGAATAACAATAGCTAATTTCATATTTTTTTCTATTACCGCTAAATCCAGTCATCACACTATAACCCAGGGTATTACCAAATTTAGCCTGGTCAAAGATACACGAAAACAATCTATTTTCAAGTATAAGAGTTTATAAATGCATAAGAATGCGACAAAGTATAGAAATAAAGATTTATTTCTGGTTGTTAATATGTACAATGACAGCCACGTATTTTTTATTGGGTTCGTTCAAGTGGAAAAGAGGCTGTCTCGTATTTTCGAAACAGCCTCTTCTGTAAAATGATTAATTTCAACTGACCATTACCGGCCTACTTCAAATGCTTTGACAGAAACGCTTCCATAGCCCGATAAAAATCAAAACGGTTCTCTTCGTTGTGAAATCCATGTCCTTCATTGTCTTTAACCATGTATTCCACAGAAATATTGCGTTTTTTCAGCGCGTCCACAATCTGGTTCGATTCGGCGATATTCACGCGGGGATCGTTTTTTCCCTGAGCTACAAACAACGGTGTTTTAATCTTATCGGAATTGAGCGCCGGCGAGGTTGCCACAAACTGAATGCTGTCGCCTTTGGGGTTGCCAACCATTTCATACATCATTTCGAGCATGGGTTTCCAGTAGGGAGGAATGGTTTGCATGAAGGTAAAAAGGTTTGAAACGCCCACATAATCAACGCCTGCCGCATACAAATCAGGTTCCCTGACCAAGCCCTGCAAAGTTGCGTATCCGCCGTAGCTGCCGCCGTAAATGGCGATTTTTTTCGGGTTGGCGATTCCTTTTTCAATCAGCCATTTTGTGCCGTCGGTAATATCGTTCTGCATGGTAAGTCCCCACTGCTTGAACGATTTTTCCCAGAAATTGCGCCCATAACCGGTAGATCCGCGGAAATTCATCTGAAGTACGGCATAGCCCCGGTTTGCAAGGAATTGAATTTCCGGGTTGAAATACCAGCCATCGCGCGCCCACGGTCCGCCATGAGGGTTGACAACTACCGGCAAATCCTTTGCTGTTTCCATGGTGTATCCTACCGGAAGTGTGAGATAACCCTGAATTTTCATGCTATCTCTTGCTGCAAATTCAATGGGCGACATCTCGGCAAGTTCGTCCTCCTTTAACCAGGGAGCTATGTCGGCAATCTTCTGAAGGCTGTCATTGGCGAGGTCATATACGTAATAGCCGCCCAGCGATCGGTCGCTGTATGCGCGGATCATGAATTTGTCCTCCGCCTTTGTCATAGAGGTGATGTTGATGGAATAATTCCCGAGATGTTTCTGAATCTTTTCAAAGAATTGTCTGCTCTCCTCGTCAAAATAGTGGCGTTCCTGTTTCCACGATTCAAAGTTGGCGCAAATAAGAGTTTTCTTCAACCGCGACCAGTCCAGATCGTTCACGTCATAATCCTTATTTTCATAAAGGGTTTGTAACTCTTTCCCGTTTGCAATGTCGAAAATCACGATAGCGCTTTTGTCGCGACCAAGGTTAGACGAGGCATAAACATTCTTATTGTCGAAGGTGAACATTAGCGGCGCAAGGTTTTCTTTGAAGTTGGTAGTGAGTACTGGCTTAAACTTGTCGGTTTCCTTCTCACGGTATAGAATCTGAGTATTCACGCCGTCAACGATAGCGGTAGCGGCGCGTAGTTTTCCTTCGTGGTCGAGAATCCAACCCTGGATATTGCCGGGATTTTCAGCCAGTTGGATCATTTTTCCTGTGACGATATTCAGGCGGTAAGGGTCAAACACTTCGGGATTTCGTTTGTTCAACCCAATGATCATTTCATCGGGGAAATCATAAAGATCGTCAAAAATTTCAGTTCTCACTTTTGGAAAATCTGTAAAACACTGAAGGTTTGACCCGTCAATGTTAACTCCGTATAGCTTGAAGTTCTCATCGCCGCCGGTATCTTTAAGAAATACGATCCGGGTGGGATTTTTCCAGAAATAACCGGAGATATCGCGGTCTTTTTCCGATGTAAGGCGCACTGCCTCTGTTTTCCCGATTTCCTGTACGAAGATATTCATTCGTTTTTCATAAGGCGCCATGTATGAAAAGTGTTTCCCGTCGGGGGAAATCTGATAGCGGGATTTCTCAGGGTTTTTAAAGAAATCTTCGAGCGGAATTTGTTTTACCTGCATTGGTTTTTTTGATTTACATCCCCCCAGAATAAGGGAAAGACTGATGAAACCTCCAAGGATAAGGAAGATAAGTTTGCTTTTTTTCATGTTGTTAGTTTTTTGTTCAATATTAAGAAGATTTAGGCGATACGCTGCCCGTTTTCGATGATCGTTACAGTTTTCGGGATGAATCATGCGGCTGGCTTGATAAAAAACCGACGCCTTAGATAGTCGGATGAAAATATAATTCACTGTTTAGCGTTTAAATATGCAAGAAATATTGGTCAATAAATTCAATTCTTATCAGTGGATATTTACCTTAAGAAAAAACGCTGGAAACTGATCCTATTTGCAACCGCCATGCTCATCATTGCAGGTTCGCTTTACTACACCAGTATCCTGGTGAACGAAATCAGAAAGGATGAACGCCGGAATGTTGAGATATGGGCAGATGCCATCCATCAGAAAGCCGACCTGGTGAATTTTACCAATGATCTGTTCGAGCAAATCAAGGATGAAGAGCGGAAAAGGGTTTCAATTGTGGCTGAAGCGCAGCGCCGGATTATCAAAGCTACCGCGAATGAGGATCTCAATTTCTTTCTCAGTATCATTGGCGAAAACAATACCATCCCGGTGATTATTACCGATGAAACAGGACGCATTATGAATGCCCGGAACATCGAAGTTGAAATGGGAATATTACTCGACGGAAAACTTAAGACGGAATTTTCGGTATATCCGCCAATTGTAGTCACATATTGGCTCAACAAAAAAATAATTCTCTATTACAAGGATTCCAACATCTTTGCCCAATTGAAAAAGGGTCTCGACGACCTCATTCGTTCTTTCTTTTCCGAGGTCGCGCTTAATTCTGCTTCGGTGCCGGTTATCATTACCGACAGTACCGGGAAAAAGGTTTACCAGGCAGGCAATATTCCCGAAGCGCGGCTGAAAGACGAAGTCTGGATTGCAAACACTCTGAAAGAAATGGCGTCGGAGAATACTCCCATAAGAATTGACCTTGCCGATACCGGCGTTCATTATATCTATTACCAGGATTCATTTCTTCTCACACAGTTGAAATATTATCCTATAGTTCAGCTCGGTGTAATTTTTGTATTCCTGCTGATTACTTACCTTTTATTTAGTTATGCAAGGAAGTCGGAGCAGAATCAGGTTTGGGTAGGAATGGCAAAGGAGACTGCTCATCAGCTCGGAACGCCGCTGTCGTCAATGGCGGGATGGATGGAACTTCTAAAGCTCAAGGGGCTTGACGAGGATACCATCAGGGAGATCGAAAAAGACGTTCACCGGCTGGAAACCATCACCGACCGCTTTTCAAAAATTGGCTCCGCCGCCCGGCTTGAGAAAACCGACATCGTTGCAGTTGTTCATGAAACCATGGCTTATCTCCGTTCCCGGATATCGGCAAAGGTAATTTTCGAGATCATTCCTGGTCCAAAAACGCAGATCATTATACCGCTAAACCTTCACCTTTTTGAATGGGTTATCGAAAACCTGTGCAAAAATGCAGTGGACGCAATGGAAGGCAACGGTAAGGTTAGCATTGAAATCACCGATGATGTAGATCACATTCACATTGACGTTTGCGATACTGGCAAGGGAATTCCGAAATCGCGGTTCAAGACAATTTTCCGACCCGGTTACACCAGCAAAGCCCGTGGGTGGGGATTGGGGCTAACCCTCACAAAACGTATCGTGGAGAATTATCATTCGGGCAAAATCTTCGTGAAATCCTCCACTATTAACAAAGGAACCACTTTCCGCATAATCCTGAAAAAATAATACTTTGGCAGGAATCTATATCCATATTCCTTTTTGCAAACGCAAATGCCATTACTGCAATTTCTTTTCTCTCGCTTCGCAGAAAATGAAGGAGCCTTTTTTAAAGGCATTGAGAATTGAAATGGAGTTGACGCGGGATTACCTCGCAGGCGAGGATGTGAATACCGTTTATTTTGGCGGGGGAACGCCGTCGTTGTTTAGTCCGGGGGAATATTTAATGACCCCACCCCCCGACCCCCTCCCCAAAAAGGGAGGGGGAGAGCGGAGAGAGGTTACGCTGGAACTTAATCCGGAGGATGTAACGGAGAGTTATGTGGAGGAGTTGAAGGATACGCGGTTCAACCGGTTTAGCCTGGGGGTTCAGTCGTTTGCAGATGACGATCTGGCGTATTTGAACCGGTCCCACTCCGCCGCACAGGCTATACACGCGGTGAAATTGTTGCAGAAAGCCGGGTACGAAAATATCAGCATTGACCTTATCTATGGAATACCTACCTCGTGCGGCGAGCGATGGAAAAAGAATCTAGAAATTGCATTTTCTCTCGATGTTCCGCATATTTCGGCTTACGCCCTCACCGTGGAACAGCGGACGCCTCTCGCCTGGTTGATCAACAAACAACGTTATGCTCCGGTGAATGATGAAGACCAGATTTCCCAGTTTCGGCAGGTAATGCAGATGGTAAGGGAACATGGCTTTCAGCAATACGAAATCTCAAATTTTTCCAAACCCGGACGTCACGCAGTTCACAATACCAATTACTGGAATGGCGTTTCATATCTTGGTCTGGGTCCTTCTGCACACAGTTACAACGGGAATTCGAGGCGGTGGAACATTTCCAATCTCACGGAATACATCGCAGCCATGGATAAAGGCGAATTGAGATATGAGGAAGAGATACTCACGCCTGTTCAGAAATACAACGAATATGTGATGACTTCGCTTCGGACAATTTGGGGATGCAGCCTGGAGAAGATTATTTCGCATTTCGGATTTCGCATTTCGGATTTTTTCAGGAACGGCGCTTCCCGGTTTGTTAAGCAAGGATTACTTATGGAGTTATCCGGCGTTTATTTTCTGACTGATGAAGGGAAACTTTTTGCAGATCGGATTGCAGGGGAGTTATTTTTGCTCAACAAGGTTTAAAAAGCCTTTAACCCGAAGATTTTATTTACCGCCTCAATGCGCGATTGCACCTGGAGTTTCTGGTAGATATTATTAATATGTTTTCTTACGGTTTCAGCGCTGATACAAAGTTTATCGGCGATTTCCTTATACCGGAAGCCTTTTGCAAGAAGACCCAACATCTCGGTTTCCCTTTTGGTAAGCAGATGAATTGTATCATTAACTATTGGTCGCTTAAAGGATTCGATAACGCGCCTTGCAATCTGAGGGGTCATAGGCGATCCTCCTGCAACCATGTCATGAATGGCTTCAATAACTTTTCCCGCATCATCAGTTTTCAACAGATATCCGGTTGCTCCTGCTTTTAAAGCATTGAAAACCGAAACATCATCCTGGAATACCGTGCACATGATAAACTGCATTTCAGGGTGTATCGTTTTCAACTGCCTCACACATTCAATTCCATCCATTCCGGGAAGGTGAATATCCATTAAAACTATATCGGCAGGATTGGCTGTGAGAAATTCCAGTCCGGTTTCAGCATCCTCAAAAGCGCCTGTACATTCAAAACCTTTTGTGGAGCGGATGAGGAATTCGAAGCTTTCCCTGATATCTTCATTATCTTCGATAAGGGCTATAGAAATCATGATACAAATTTCCGGTAAAAAAGATAGAAGGTCAATAACACTAAAGTTGTATTTTTCAGTTTAATGAACGGGGAAAGATATCCTGATTAACGTACCCTGGTTTATCTCAGAACTTATAAAAAAAGTTCCTCCGATATCTTTCATTCGCTGATTCATATTCCTGAGCCCGTTTCCCCGGTTTTGCTTTTCATTCACAGAGAAACCTGTTCCGTTATCGGATATTTCAAATTCTACCATTTTTTCTCTGAGCTTCATTGAGAGCCGTACGCTGGTTGCCATTGAATACTTCGTAATATTATAGATAGCCTCTTTTACCACAAGGAAAACATTCCGGCGGTACTCATCGCTTATCGCTTTTTCAGGTATCTCATCCGGAAATTCAATATTTACCTCAATGTCGTTTGTTTCAAGGTATTCTGTGACGAACCTCCTGATGTAGGCAACAAGACTTTCAAGATCGTCATTTTGTGGGTTCATTGTCCAGATGATCTCGCCAATACTTCCCAAAACCCTTTTACCGGCGTCAGAAATCTTCCTGAGTTTTTCCTGGATATCGCCATCCATGTTTGTTTTTTTCTGTAAAAGCTGACTTATAACTGTGATCCGGGAAAGTTCAGCCCCGATATCATCATGCAGTTCCCTCGAAATCCGGTTTCGTTCATTTTCTATCAACCTTATTTTTCTGCGCTGAAATTCAAGGGTGAAATAGATTGACGCCCAGATTCCTGCAACCACAATCAAAATATACGCAATATATGCCCACCAGGTTTCCCACCATGGCGGTCGGATGGAAAAGGAATACTTAAATTCCCGACTCCAGTAGCCTTCACTGTTCATGGCTTTGACTAAAAAAGTATAATTGCCCGGAGGGATGTTGCCATACGGAGCTTCCGTGCGGCTGGACAAAGCGCTCCAATTGTCATCGAGACCCTGTAGTTTGAATTTGTATTTTACTTTGGCGCTTTGCTTTAGCGTGACTCCAATAAAATTAAAAGTGAGGTAATTATTATTCCAGGCTAAACTTAAATTCTGCGGTAAAAAGTACCACTCCGAGACGCTGTCAAACTTAATATTGCTAATACGCACTCCGTTGCCCAAAACCAGGCTGGTATCTTTATTATTAAGCAGATTCGACCAGGAAATATCTTCGTTAAACAACTCTATGCCGGTCAATTGAATGTTTGTCGCAGTAGTATCCGTTTCACCGCCTTCGGGGTGAAAGGCAGTAAGCCTGTCGTTGGCTCCTATCCAGATTGTACCTTTTTTGTCCTGGAATAACGACCTCGGATAACAACCGACTCCTAGAAAACCATCTTCATATGTGTAATTTTTAAAAATAACCGGAGGTTCGGCGCTTTCCCCGGATGAACCTTTTGCAAGTTTATCCATATAGTTAACCGATAATTTACTTAGCCCTGATACCGTTCCAAACCAAAGGTTTCCACTTTTGTCCTGTATAATACTCAGAACTTCATTATTTGCCAATCCCTCTTTTTCAGTAAGGTATAAAAATGAATTTCCATCAAACCTGCACACGCCATTTCCTTTTACGCCGAACCATATATTGCTGTCCTTGTCCTGAAAAATACAGGAAATCCAATCATTTCGCAGCCCCTCCTTTTTGGTGAAATGGGTAAAAAAGTGTCCGTCATACTTGTTGAGTCCGTTTATTGTGCCAACCCATAAGTTTCCCCTGTTGTCAGGTAATGAATTTAAAACGCCCAAACTGGTTAGTCCCTCTTTTTCAGTAAAGTTGGTAAAGGATTTTCCATCGTACCGCGATATTCCACCGCCATCCGTGCCGAACCAGATGTTTCCGCTTTTTTCCTGAATGACGTTCATAATCCAATTGGAAGAAAGTCCTTCTTTTTCAGTGAAATGCGAAAAAGACTTCCCATTGTAACAAATAACGCCTTCACCATAAGTTCCAAACCAGATATTCCCATTTTCTTCCTGAAAAATGCATGTAATTAAATTGTCGCTCAACCCCTCTTTCCCTGTAAAGTGGGTAAATGACTTGCCATCATAACGGTTTGCGCCGCCGTTCATGGAGCCGAACCAAAGGTTTTCATTTTTATCCTGGATGATGCTGAAAATTCTTTTATCGCTCAAACCATCCTTTTCTGTAAAATGTGTGAAGATTTTACCATTATAACGACTCACACCCATACCATTTCCTCCAACCCAGATGGTTCCGCTGTTATCCTCGAAGATGCAATAAACGGAATTGTTGCCAAGTCCTTCTTTTTCTGTAAAATGGGTAAAGAATTTACCATCATACAGTATTAAGCCACTGCCATCAGTTCCAAACCAAATATTTCCGCTTTTATCCTGAATAATGCTTTGAACGCAACTATTGGTCAGTCCCTCCTTTTCGGTAAAACGGGTAAACGATTTACCGTCATAAAAAGATGCGCCGCCGGAATTCATACCAAACCAGATATTGCCACTTTTATCCTGTAACATCCATTTTATCGAATTGCCGCTGAGCCCTTCGTATTTTGTAAACTGTCGGAAGAGTTTTCCGTCATAGCAATAAACGCCTGTTTCAGATGTGCCAAACCAGATATTTCCACCTCTGTCCTGAATAATAGAGGTAATCGAACATTTATCATCTCCCTGCCTGATTTTATATTGAGTAAATGAACTTCCATCATATTTACTGATGCTTCCGTTCATTGTTCCGAACCAGATATTACCGGCATTATCTTGCAACATACTTAGCACAACATCATAGCTCAAACCCTCCTTTTCGGTAAAACGCGTAAAGTTTTTCCCGTCGAACCTGAACACGCCGCCGCCCCAGGCGCTGAACCAGATATTTCCTTTTTTGTCCTGAATTATATCATGAACGATTTGATTGCCCAACCCCTCTTTTTCGGTAAAATGGGTGAAATATTTCCCGTCATATCGACAAGCGCCGCCGCCCCCGGTACCAAACCAAAGGTTCCCCAGTTTGTCTTGAATAATACAAAGAATGTTGTTGTTCTTTAAGCCCTGTAATTTGGTAAATGAACTGAAATTCATTGGATTATTGTCTTTGATATAGGCGTCTTTTACAAGAACCATTTCAGGTATTACTGCCGCAAAGGGTTTATCAATGGCTGGGGCTGTTTTTTGGAGGAACATGCTATCCTGTCCCGGAGTAAAGATTTCCGGCGGCCCTGCAATAACCACTTCCGGCGTTTCGGCGCGAACCATATTGGCGTTGGCTGGTACAACAACGGGTTTGCCTGCGGTTATAACTTTTGGTTTGCCTGCGGTTATAACTTTTGGTTCAGCCATGCTGTCTTTTGGAACAATATATCCTTTTGCTTCCACTAATTGAGGTGAATTTGGATTTGTTCTTTCCTTCTCCTTGTCTCGCCTGCAGGCGATTAAAAAAAGCGACAGAGCACAGATAAATGATACAACTGTTTTCATGTGCCAATAAATTTGCTCAAACAAAAGTAACAAATTCCGAAATCGCGTTCCGGGCAATTCCTATCCCGCACAAGTCGGGACTATTCTTCCGCTAAACTACCAACCTGTAAAAAACCTTTATATTTGCACCACACTGTCGTTATCCGATGCAAAACATTATTATTTCCAGCCGCAAAATAAACCTTAGTCTTATAATCCTGCTTGCGGTTTCAGCGGTTGTACGCGCATTCATTGCCGGGTTCATTGAGCTGGGCAACGATGAAGTTTATTACTGGACTTATGCGAAATTTCCCGCGCTCAGCCATTTTGATCATCCGCCAATGGTAGGCTTGGTTATTCAGGCATTTTCTCTTAACCTCTGGTTCGACAACGAGTTCTTCATACGACTTGGGTCGGTTATACTTGGGACTGCCTCAACCTGGCTCATTTTTCTTATCGGCAGGCTGATTAAAAACCCGCTGACCGGACTTTACGCCGCGTTGTTATTTACTGCCTCTTTTTACGGATTTATCCTCAGCGGAACTTTCATCCTTCCCGACACGCCCCAGGTTTTTTTCTGGCTGCTGTCATTGTATTTCCTTATGAAAGCGCTTTCTGACGAGTCTATTTCAGTGAAAAGCAAAAATCTGATGCTTTATGCAGGAGTCACTGTCGGGCTGGCATTTTTGTCAAAATATCAT
>JBAXRP010000023.1:0-29531 GCA_037131145.1 Bacteroidota bacterium | reverse complement strand
GGAATTTGGAACTTGGAATTGTATCAGAATGTCACAATATTTTCGCCCTTCGTCCCTCGTCCTTCGTCCCTCGTCCCTCGTCCCTCGTCCCTCGTCCTACGTCCTACGTCCCTCGTAAAACCATCTCATAATCCATCTGTTTCCGCGCCAAATCAATCCGTTTAACTCTGATCTTCAGTTTATCGCCAAGTTTAAACCGGTTGCCGTAACGTTGCCCGATGATTTGGTAGTTCTCCTCGTCGAGATAATAGTAATCGTCCTCCATATCGCGGAGCCGAATCATCCCTTCGCATTTTGTGCCGATGATCTCGGCAAAAATACCCCATTTGCTCACGCCTGAAATCAGCGCATCGAACTGCTGCCCTATTTTGTCAAGCATATATTCTGCCTGCTTGTACTTCACCGACATCCTTTCGGCGTCAACAGCGCGTCGTTCCATCTCCGAAGCATGCTCGCAACGCGGTTCATAATCCTCCTTGGTAACCGAAGGCTTTCCGTTCATGTAATCAAATAAAAGCCGGTGGACCATCAGGTCGGGATAACGGCGGATCGGGGAAGTAAAATGCGTATAATGCGGGAAAGCCAGCCCATAATGTCCAATGTTGCCGGTTGAATAATAGGCTTTTGACATAGTCCTGATCGCGATGGTTTCAATCATCGTTTCGGTGCCTGTGTCTTTGATGTCGTTGAAGAGTTTATTGAACGAATCGGCAAGCGACTTTTTTGAATTGAGCTTCATTTTGTACCCCAACCGGGTGATGAACTGGGCAAAATTTTCTAGTTTTTCGGGGTTCGGCGTATCATGAACGCGGTAAACAAATGTTTTAACCGGTTGCTTTTCGGGTTTCTTCCCGATGAATTCCGCAACTTTTTTATTGGCAAGCAGCATGAAATCCTCAATCAGTTTATTGGCGTCCTTCATTTCCCGGAGATAAATGCTAAGAGGTTTTCCCTTTTCATCCAATTTAAACCTGACCTCCTGGGTTTCAAAATTAAAGGAGCCCTTTTTGAAACGCTCCTCGCGCAGCTTCCCGGCAATTTTGTTCAGAATAGCAATTTCGCCTGAAAAATGCCCTTCTCCCGTTTCGATAATCTGTTGAACATCTTCGTAAGAAAATCTGCGGTTTGAATTGATTACAGTTTTGCCAAACCATTCATCGAAAATTTTTCCCTCCTCATTCATTTCAAAAACCGCAGAAAAACATAATCGATCCTGACCTTCCTTCAGCGAACACAAGCCATTGGATAAACGTTCGGGAAGCATTGGAATGGTACAACCGACCATATAAACGGACGTTCCTCTTTCAACGGCTTCATCATCAATGGCAGTTCCGGGTCTGACATAATAAGAAACATCGGCAATATGAACGCCAACTTCCCAGCGTTTGTTTTCCAACTTCCTCAGGGAAACTGCATCGTCAAAATCCTTGGCGTCTTCCGGATCAATAGTAATGGTGAATACCTCCCGGAAATCCCTTCTTTTGCTGATTTCTTCCGCAGGAATAATTTCAGGAAATGAGGCAGCCTCTTTCTCGGCTTTTTCAGAAAAATATAGCGGAAAGTCAATTTCAGCGAGAATTGATTGCATTTCTACTTTGTCTTCACCAGGTTTTCCGAGGGTTTCCTTTACCTCGCCATAAGGATTTGCCGAATTAGGAGGCCATTCGGTGATTACTGCCACAACTTTCTGCCCGTTTTTCGCGCCGTTAAGTTTCGACAGTGGGATAAAAATATCAACCGGCATTGTTGAGGTATCGGGTTTAAGAAAAGCAAAGTTTTTGGAAATCTCGATAGAGCCGACAAACTGCTTTTTGTTTCGTCTGATGATTTCCGAAACTTCCCCTTCGGGTTTATGTCCTTTGCGACGGGGAAACAGCAAAACCGTTACCTTGTCGCCATGAAGAGCATGGTTGGTATTAGTGGCGGCAATAAAAATATCGTCAGTTTTATCTTCCGGCATTACGTATGCTTTCCCGGTTTGCTTCATATCAATAGTACCGGTAACAGAGGTTTTGATACTTTTTTCAAATTTAGGATTCTCCCGGTTTATCTGGTATTTGCCGCGTTTACTAACCGCCAGCTCTTTGCTTTTGAATAACTGGCCTATAGCGATACCAACCTTGTCCCTCGCTGCCCGATCTTCTATTCCAAGCCTGGCGGCAACCTGTTTGTAGTTGAAACTGCTCTGAGGATTCAGCAGGAAAATTTCCAGAACCGATTTTATCAGCGCATTATTATCGCCGCTGCTTATGCTTTTTTTCTTTGCCATTATGTTTTGGTGTATTTGGGACTATGTAACCTGGACTACGGGTGTAATGATAAAAACCAGGAGGATTACCTGCCAAACGCCTTGAAAAGTTGTCCAAACAGGTTTAGCGCATCAGCTACAACTTTTTCATTTTCCACCGGGATTTTCAGATACGTTTTACCGGAGGCAGGGTCTTTGTCAACGAGTGAGGAAACCAGTTTTTGGGTTGCTTCGGGGGATGAAAAAGTTCGCGCCAGTCCACTCAGAAAACCAAGTCCGCCTGCTATGAGGGCTGCCGGGTCGGGCGTTTCGGAAGTCATTGATGGTTGCGATATAACCTCTTCCGGTTCCTGTGCCGGAACATCGTCATCTCCGGCAATGTCAGCGAGATTTGCTTCCTCTTTTTGATCCGGATTTTCCTGCATGGAATCTTTTAGTTGCAACTCATCTGTCTGCTGCAATTCAACTGCTTCGGCTTCAATATCCGAAGGGATTTGAACGTCTCCAAGCGTATCTTCATCAGTGGGTCTTGTTAAAGATTCAACGGTTTTCATGAACAGGCGGAACTTGTCTTCGCCCATAAAAATTGAATCTTCTCCATCATTCAGGATGCCGTCGAACAGTGCGCTTTTAAACTTCAGCACACCGATCATTCTGTGTTCAATGGTGCCGGTGGAGACAAAGTTGATAACTGAAACTTTCTTTTGCTGACCATATCGGTGAACGCGTCCGATGCGTTGTTCAAGAACAGCCGGGTTCCAGGGAATATCGAGGTTGATAATCATCGAGGCAGTTTGCAGGTTTAGCCCGGTACTGCCTGCATCGGTGGATAAAAAAATGCGGCATGACGGGTCGTTATTGAAATGATCGAAAAGCTCTTTCCTGTTGCGGCTGGGTACGCTGCCATGAAGGTACCGGTAACCGATGTTCTTTTCGTCAAGTTCGCGGGAAACCAATCGGGTCATCCGCTCCCATTGACTGAAAATAACTACCTTTTCGTCATTCCCGTCGAGGTATTCTTCGAGGATATTCATCAACTCCCCAACTTTTGTATCATGCCTTGTTTGCTGATCAATAATGTAAGTGCTGTCGCAAACCATCCTCATCAGGTTGAGGTTGATCATCAGCCGTTGACGGTCCTGCTCGTTCAAAAAACCCAGCTTAATCCATTTGTTGACAATCCGGGTTACCGTTTCATAGTATTCGATATGCAAACTCATCTGCTGTTCGGTCATAGCGACAAAGAGGTTTTTATCCATCCTTTCGGGTAGTTGGGAAAGCACCTCTTTTTTGGAGCGGCGCAACATAATATCCGAGAGTCTTTGGCTTATTTCGTGCAAATGGTTATAACCAACAACGCGCCCGGTTTCGTTCTTCACCTGATAATAATCGAGAAACTGATAATAGGGACCCAGTTTGAACGGATCGACAAATTGAACTATGGAATAGAGTTCTTCCAGCTTGTTTTCGAGAGGAGTGCCTGTAAGCACCAGCGCGTAGGTGGAAATGAGTCTTTTAACGCTCCGGGCTATTTTTGTTTTCCAGTTCTTGATTCGCTGAGCTTCGTCGAGGATTACCAGATCGAACTCCAACTGGTTGATGGAATCAAGGTCGTTACTCAGTGTATGGTACGATACGATCTTGTAAAAAGCAGAAGATTCATACTGGCTTCGACGAATATGTTTAAAACCTTCGATAACCTGGACTTCGGAACCGGAAGCAAACCGCCCGATTTCCGATTGCCACTGGTATTTCAAAGAGGTGGGGCAAACGATAAGCACATTTGATATCCCTTTTTCCTCTTTCATCAGCTCCGCCACGCCAATTGCCTGGATTGTTTTGCCAAGTCCCATTTCGTCGCAAATCATGCTTCTGCCGGCTTTTGCAGCGAACAGAACTCCTTGCTCCTGATATGGAAATAGTTTGGTGGACAGGATGCCTTCAAGTTCTTCACCTGTGGGATACTGTTCGTCAATCATTTGCACCCGACGTTGTTTTTCGCGGGTTTCAAGAATAAATCCAAGAGCGTCGTCGTAACAGCGGAAATCGGAATCAATACCGCTTGCCTGAATCCGGAACTGCTCAAAGTTTGCAAATCCGAAGGGGGTTAACGTCAGCTCTTTATCAAAAAATTCCCATGCAATATTTTTAAATTTCACCGATGAATCAGTTCCAATCCGGAGTTTTACTTTGCGCTCTTTTCCATATTGCAGGTAAACCGAAGAGTATGGCGGAGTAAATCCCTTTTTCAGCAAAACATCCAAACGAGGGGTTTCTTCAATCTTCAGCATAACAGCCTCGATGTGTTTACAGGTGCCGAGATGGTTTGTCTTAAAGTCGAGGCAGGCGCAGAAATTCATCACCTGATTGGCGCTTCGGATTGCGACTTTGTAGGTATTCTTGGTTTCAGGATTATACACCATGTAATCGCTGAAAACCGGATGTCCCTCCAGTTTTTTAACGTCAAAATATTTCCCGGTGACAAACTGTTTTCGAAGGGCGATCTGCCAGTCTTCGAGCGACAAATCAATTGGCTTTCGGTTATACGAAACGGTTTCGGGACTCTTGTCCTTTCTCGGTTTTTTGGCAATAGGTTTGGTTTTCTTTCGATGCATGGTAATGAAGTTTTTCACGGTGAAATGCAAAGATAAAACTTATGCGTTCTTCTTTTATCCGACTTAATCTTAAAAATGAAAAACAGTGGTTTTAAACACTGACAGATCTGATAGGGTCTGAAGTAATTTTTTATCTGACTCATTTAATTTATCACTACATTAGCCGCTCACAAATTAAAAATACTGCTATGGATTGGCTTGTAAACACTTTTCGCCAGCATCCTGAACTGGCAATTTTCCTTACTATCGCTCTGGGATTCTTCATCGGTAAATTTAAGTATGGAACCTTTTCTCTCGGAAATGTCACCAGCGTTTTGCTCGTCGGTGTGATTGTGGGTCAGATGAAAATAGCAATTGCTCCCGAAGTCAAACAGGTTTTCTTTCTGATTTTCCTCTTCGCTGTTGGCTACAGCGTAGGTCCGCAGTTTTTCAACAGCCTGAAAAAGTCGGGGATTCCGCAACTTATTTTTGGTACGCTAATGGGCGTCACAGCCCTTGTATCCACATGGGCGCTCGCCAAAATGATGGGTTATAACGCTGGTCAGGCTGCGGGGTTATTTGCCGGAGCGCAAACCATCTCTGCCGTTATCGGAGTAGGCGGCGACACCATTAATTCACTGGGGCTTGACGCAGCCACAAAACAAACCATGATGAATGCCATCCCTGTTTGTTATGCTGTCACCTACCTGTTTGGCACTATTGGCTCGGCATTTCTGCTGGCTCAGTTGGGTCCTCTATTCTGGGGCGGCTTAAAAAAAGCGAGAGAACAGTGCCGCGCATTGGAAAGCAAGATGGGCGTTGATTCCCAGGATCAACCTTCAATGATATCTTCCTACTCGAATGTGGTTTACAGAGGATATAACCTGGGAATAAATTCAATTGCCATCGGCAAAACTTCAGTTGAACTTCAACAGGATTTTATCTCCAAAGGATATCGGATTTTTGTAGCCAGAATGCGCAGAAAAGGCGCCAGCCTTATTCAGGAACCTCCTGCCGATTACCGGTTTGCGGCACATGACGACATTGTTTTACAGGGTCGCGGGGATTATCTGATTACCGAAGAAAAGGAACTTGGAAAGGAGATATTCGATCATCTGCTGCTCGATTTCAAAGTGGACTCGGTAAAGGTTCTGTTCACTAACCGTAAGCTGGATGGTCATACTGTCGGAGATTTGAGTCATCAGCGTTATGATTTGCGGGTTTCACTTCAAAAGGTTACGCGCGGTGGAGTTGAACTTCCTTTGTTATCGGGAACTCCTTTGCACAAAGGCGACATGCTGTGGCTGATCGGTCCCCGCGAAGATGTTGATAAAGCCGTGAAACTACTTGGATTCCCCGATGTCTCAACAGAAAAAACAGACATGATTGCAATGGGAATGGGTATTCTTCTTGGTGGGCTGGTTGGCGTGCTTGCATTGCGCATCGGAAATGTTTCATTAAGCCTTAGTACCAGCGGCGGCGCCTTGATTTCAGGGCTCTTTTTTGGCTGGCTGCGCTCAAAACATCCAAACCACGCCCAGATTCCGGAACCGGCATTGTGGATTATGACCAACCTGGGTTTGAATGCCTTTATTGCAGTTGTGGGAATTACCGCCGGTCCCGGATTTGTTGAAGGGTTCAAAGAAGTTGGTCCGATGCTCTTTGTGATCGGCGCTTTGGCAACCATGATTCCGCTGATTGTCGGGATACTGATGGCGCGTTATATTTTCAAATTCGACGTTGCGCTGGGCTTGGGCTGCTGCTGCGGCGCTCGCACAACTACCGCCGGACTCCCAGCCGTTCAAGACGCGCTTGAAAGCAAACTCCCCGCCCTGGGTTATACCGTAACCTACGCGCTCGGAAATACCTTATTAATTATATGTGGAATTATCTTAGTCTTTCTGATGAATTAAAAATAAAAAACATGAACCGGAATCTTCCAAAAATCAAAACCACCCGCAAGACCGAACAAAAACTCGAACAGATGAGCCCGTTCGAACTGAAAAACAACCTTATTGATCTTGCCAGTCATCAAACCAATAAAAGCAGCCATGCCATGCTCAATGCCGGGCGCGGTAATCCCAACTGGATTGCAACCACGCCGAGGGAGGCGTTTTTCCATCTCGGAAAATTCGGACTTGAAGAGTGCCGGCTTGCTATGGATTATAAAGAGGGGCTGGCTGGTATTCCCCAGCAGCGGGGAATTGCCAAAAGATTTGAAAAATTTCTGGAAGAAAATAAAGATACGCCGGGAAACACTCTTCTTGCGGAACTCTATAACTATGGAATAACTCAGCGCCAATTCGACCCCGATGGTTTTGTTCATGAACTTGCCGAAGGCGTTATTGGCGATCAATACCCGGTTCCCGACCGGATGCTTAAATACCCCGAAGCTATTGTTCACGATTACCTTGTCCAGGAAATGTGCGGGAATAAACCGCCAAAAGGACGATACGATATTTTTGCCACCGAGGGCGGAACCGCCGCCATGTGCTATATCTTCGATTCGCTTATGCAGAATTTTCTGATTAAACGGGGCGACAAGGTGGCGATTTTTGTTCCAACATTTACGCCATATATTGAAATTCCAGAACTCGACAGGTTCAATTTCAAGGTGACGCTTATCAATGCCAAAGGGTTGAACAATGATGGAATGCACAACTGGGAATATCCCGGTGAGGAACTTGACAAGCTGAAAGACCCGGATATCAAAGTGGCTTATCTCGTCAATCCCAGTAATCCGCCATCAGTGGCATTAAGCGCGAAGGAACGGAAGAAGATCATTGACATCATTAAAAAGGACAATCCCAATCTGATGTTCATCACCGATGATGTTTATGGAACTTTTGTTGACGGATTCCGCTCCCTTATGGCTGAAATTCCTCATAATACGCTGGGGGTTTATTCATTTTCAAAATATTTCGGCTGCACCGGATGGCGCATCGGCGTTATAGCGCTTCACGAAAAAAACATTTACGACCAGTTGATCAAAGAGCTTCCCGATAGTACAAAGAAGACGCTGAATAAGCGGTACCACTCGATTCATCTTCATCCCGAACAACTGAAATTCATTGACCGGATGGTTGCCGACAGCCGCAGCGTAGCCTTAAACCATACTGCAGGATTGTCGCTTCCGCAGCAGATACAAATGATGTTGTTTGCTTCTTTTGCCTTATTCGACAAGACTAATGCCTACAAGCAGCTTACATGTACAATAGTTCAACGTCGTCTGAATCTCCTTTTCGAGGGCATGGGATTCAAACTAAAACCCGATCCGAACCGCGCCGGTTATTACTGCGAACTTGACATCATGTTGTGGGCTGAAAAAACGCATGGCAGTGATTTTGCACGTTATCTGAAAAAAAATTATGAACCGGTGGATGTGCTTTTCCGGCTTGCCGAAATTTGTTCAGTGGTATTACTTAATGGCGGCGGATTCGACGGACCCGAATGGTCAATCAGGGTTTCCCTTGCCAACCTCGCCGACGAGTCTTATACGGCTATCGCTAAGGGAATCGTTACCATTGTTTCGGAATATGTTGAAGACTGGAAAATGAAAAAATCATGAACATAAGCGAATATTGCCGTTCTGATTTATATTATTTCATTTCTGATTACAAGATGCAATAACACTCCTATTCCAAAATTCCGTTGTTAATGGCATAGAAAATCTCAGGTCAGACAAAACTGTTAATCAGAGGTAAATACTCACAGGATATAAAGCAAAAGCGCTCTAATTTGGAATAGTTATATATAAATGGTAAGGGAAGGGGTTTTTTCTGGTATCTCCGATAAAACCAGTATATTGCAAACGATTATCCAAATCAGGAGTCATACATTTTTGATTTCGCCCAACTTGGATTGTAACAACGAAAATATGAAAAGCAAAAAATAGTTTTGTAATCCATGAAGATGAAATATTCCATTCTGCTTTCGTTATTTCTTATCTGCCAGTTTGCCATTGCGCAAACCACTAAAATTACAACTTTCGACGATCTCATGGTATCGCTGAATGCCGGGGCAAGGGTAAGAGTCGTTATTCATTATGCCAGATGTACCCGACCACCGGAAGAGACCGATCAAACTGCCATTCCGGATGCCGCCTCGGGAATGAACATCGCTACTTATGAGCATTTCGCTGCCGGCGCCGTGCACAATAAATCGGCATTTGTAGTTTTTGCCAATTCAGAACTGATCCAGAATCCAATTGGAAAAGGGTTTGTATATAATTACGGAAAGGTTCGGGTCAACGCCGACAACACTGTGAAAGTAACTGCAAAATATCTGAATCCCAGGAATTTTAAGGAGCTAATGTCAGAAACTTTCAATTGTAAATTGAACGATGGCAATAGTAACGAGGGTGTTTTCCTATATAAATAACTCAAATCATGGAAAAAAACAGGGCGCTCAATCATAAGTTGATGGGTTTTAAATCTTCTTTCCCTGCAATTATATTGGCCGATCATTTTGCTCTTCGTCCAGATATGGCGCTGAGCTATTCAGAATATCAGAAAGAACATTTCCAAAAAGATGTGGCCTGGATAATTTCTTTACTTGCTGAAGCTGTTTGGGCAGGTCAACCGGCTTTGTTTGAAGAATTTATTTCCTGGCTGAAAACGCTTTTGACATCCGTAAACGTTCCGATGAAGGCTTTTGCGGAAAGCCTTGAATTGATTAAAACCAGGATAAACGAATCTTGTGACGCGGAAGAGAACGACCTCATCAATCCGATACTTGAAAAGGCTGTAAGAATGGTATTGTCAGTGGAACCTGAAATCTCAGTGGCTGCAATGGAAAACTACCTTACTCCTCTTGCACGGCATTATCTTGATTGCCTGCTGAAATTACAACGGGACGAAGCTTTATCCCTTATTTTGAAAGAAGTAAAAGCGGGTATTCCGGTGAAGGAAATTTACCTCCAGGTCTTTCAACCTGTCCAATATGAAATCGGCCGCTTATGGCAGACAAATAAGATCAGCGTTGCCCAGGAGCATTACTGCACAGGCGCCACTCAATTAGTGATGTCGCAGTTATATCCATATTTATTTACAGGTGAAAAGAGAAACCGGAAGATGGTTACCACCTGTGTATCCGGCGAATTGCATGAGATGGGCGCCAGGATGGTCACCGATTTTTTCGAGATGGAAGGCTGGGATACTTATTATCTCGGGGCAAACATGCCCATTGAAGGAGTGATAAAGTTCGTTGTTGATATTTGTCCCCAGATTCTGGCGATCTCTGCAACCATGACCATTCATGTGAGCGCGGTTGATGAGATGATCCTCCGCATTAAATCAGCCCCGGGGATTCCTTCCGACCTGAAAATTATAGTTGGGGGTTACCCCTTCAAAGTTGCAGAAAATTTATGGCAGACTGTTGGCGCAGATGGATGCGCCTCAGACGCCCTCGAAGCCGTGAAACTTGCAGTCAAATTAATAGCCGCCAGATAAAAATGGAGACAGCCGCCAAACGATTCTCTGTACTCTGCGATTTGGAAGGCCGCGTGTTAAAAATTCTCAGTGATGAGAGTCAGACGCTCGCCCCAACATTGGTTGGCGCCATGTTTTTTTCGATCGTGGCGCCCGGAGACCTCATTAAAATCCTCAATTTTTTCCTGGAGCTCAAAGAAATAAGGACTGCCATTGGATGGGAAATCAATATCACAACACTGAAAGGGACTGAGACATTTACATTTTTCGCCGGTCTGTTTGATAACCAAATCCGCATTGCCGCAGCAACAACCAAAAATGGGGCGCAGGCGCTCTTTACCGAACTCACGAAGATCAACAATGAACAAACCAACCTGATCAGGGCAACAGTAAAACAGAATGCCAAATTGCAGGTTGTTTCGGACACCCCCGGAACATCTTATTACGAGGAACTGAGCCGGCTTAACAATGAACTGGTAAATATGCAGCGCGAACTGGCTAAAAAGAACAGGGAACTTGACGATCTTAACAAACTTAAAAACCAATTTCTCGGAATTGCCGCCCATGATCTGCGAAGCCCGATAGGGGTAATTCTCAGTTATTCGGAATTTATCCTCGACGATCCGGATGCTGAAGACAAGACAGATTTGATCCGGCGAATCCACAACACCGGTAAGTTCATGCTCGGTTTGGTTGACAACCTTCTTGATATTGCCAATATAGAATCAGGTCAGTTAGAGATTAATTTATCGAATGAAGATCTTGGAAAAGTGTTGAGTGAAGTTATGATGATGCATGAAAAGTTTGCCGGGGCAAAGTCTATAAGAATTACCTTAACTGAACCTGAAACACCGGTTTACGCGTTGATCGACCGACCGAAAATCGAACAGGTTATTACCAACCTGCTTACCAATGCGATGAAATATTCCTTCCCCAACACCATCATCGCCATTCATCTGGAAGTTGAAAGCAGCGTTGCAAGGATATCGGTGAATGACCAGGGACAGGGGATCAGGGAGGAAGAGGTTAAAAATCTTTTCAAACCTTTTCAGAAAACTTCAACGCGCTCCACCGGCGGGGAGAAAAGTACCGGACTGGGGCTTGCCATCGTAAAAAAAATCGTGGAGGCACATCAAGGGGAAGTCGGCGTGAACAGCGGTTGGGGAAAGGGGTCGGAATTTTTCTTTACTTTGCCATGTAAATAGTAAATTCGAAATAACAAATAAAATTGATGGATGGGAAAACGCATATATTGGTTGTTGATGACGAAGATAGTTCTGCTGAAAATGAGAAATTTATCCTGGAGAAGAATGGATTCCATGTATCCTTAGCCTCCTCAGCCGAAGGGGCATTCCGGTTCCTTTTGAAAACGATTCCCGATCTCATCCTTCTCGACGTTGTACTTCCTGACATTCCCGGGACTGAATTTTGCAAAGCCATAAAAACAGACCACAGGTACGCTGCAATACCGATTATTTTACTTTCAGGATTAAGAATTTCCGACGAGGAGCGCAATGTGGGGTTTACAGCGGGCGCTTCCGATTATATCGCTCGTCCATTCCGGAACGACGACCTTGTTTCAAGGATCAGAACCTCCCTTACGAAAACTATGGAAAGTGAAGATTTCGCCTCATCGCAACGCGAGATGATGGCTTTTCATAACCTTAGTCGGCGCGACGCCGGTGAAACGTCGTTAATTTATAATGCAGCCTCCCTGAAAACCCAGTATCCGGAATCGTTTCAAAATATACTGAAGGAGTATGACAGCATACTCAAAGATGCTATTGAGGAACGGTTTTTCAGGGTTGATAAGCGTCTTCATGAAAAACTGAACCACCTTTCCAACAACCTTGGTTTTTTAAAGGCTGGCGCCAAAGACATCATGGACATTCACCGGGAATGCATCATTTCAAGGATTAACAAGGCGAATGTGAAAGAACAAAAGGTGACCCTTGAAGAATCGCGCCTTTTGTTAATAGAACTTATGGGAAACATGATCAATTATTACCGTAGAAAATCAATCTGACGAATATGAAACAAGAAACCATTCATCTCAAGCTGTACGTTACCGGTCTTACTCTGCGCTCACAGTTGGCAATTGCCAATTTGCGGGAAATCTGCTCATCGGAATTTGGCGAAGAATACCGGCTCGACATCATTGATGTGCTGGAGCGCCCCGAGCTGGCAGAGCAGGAGAAAATATTGGCAACGCCCAGCCTGGTCAAGACACTCCCACCGCCCATCAGCCGTTTGATTGGCGATCTTTCCGACCGGGAAAAAGTGCTTTTCAGCCTTGAAATATTTGATAAAAGAACAAAAAAATAATTTTAACCATGACAGAAAACCGACAAATACAAAAAATCCTGACAGGAATCCCCGGATTTGACCATATTTCCAGTGGAGGATTGCCCGAAGGCCGCACTACCCTGGTGTCGGGAACGGCAGGTAGCGCCAAAACCATTTTTGCCGTTCAATTCCTGGCAGAAGGGATTAGAAAATATGGGGAAAACTGCGTTTTCGTGACATTTGAAGAGCGGGTTGAAGATATCCGCCGCAACATGCAAAGTTTTGGATGGGACATTGAAAGCTGGGAGGCAGAGGGAAAATGGGCATTCGTTGACGCTTCGCCAAGCGCTGATGAATCGCCCGTGATTGTGGGTCCTTATGACCTGGGGGCGTTGATGGCGCGAATTGAGTATGCTATCAAAAAAACAGGCGCCAAACGAGTTTCATTAGATTCATTAGGAGCAATATTCAACCAGTTTTCCGACAGTTCCAACATCAGGCAGGAGTTGTTCCGGATAGCAAGCACATTGAAAAAGCTGAAAGTTACTGCGGTGCTTACCTCCGAACGCACCAATGAATATGGTGAAATTGCCCGTTTCGGCATCGAGGAGTTTGTTGCCGACAACGTGATCATCCTTAGGAACATCCTCGAAGAAGAAAAGAGGCGCCGCACCATGGAAATCCTCAAATACAGGGGCACTTTTCATCACAAAGGAGAATATCCATTCATTGTGCAAACCGACAATGGCATTATCCTGCTTCCTTTATCGGCAATCGAACTCAAGCAAAAATCATCCAATATTCGTATAACATCCGGAAGCGACGACCTTGACCGTATGTGCGGCGGCGGTTTTTTCCGCGATTCCATCATCCTCGTATCCGGAGCCACAGGAACAGGCAAAACCCTGATGGCCACAGAATTCATGGCAGGCGGCGCATCAAGGAAAGAGCGATGCCTCCTGCTCGCTTTCGAGGAGAGCCGCGAACAACTTTTTCGAAATGCTACCGGCTGGGGCATTGATTTTGAAAAAATGGAACAGGATGGCTCGCTGAAAGTTATTTGCAAGTACCCGGAAGTGGCCGGGCTGGAGGATCACCTTCACAGGATCAAACAGGAAATTGACGCCTTTCAGCCCAACAGGGTCGCCATTGACAGCCTCTCGGCGCTCGAACGGGTTTCGACCTTTAAAACTTTCCGCGAATTCATCATCGGCCTTACCGCATATATCAAACAAAAAGAGATCGCCGGATTGTTTACCGCCACGACAACATCCCTGATGGGCGGCTCGTCCATCACCGAAGGACACATTTCAACCATTACCGATTCGATCATCCTGCTTCGGTATGTAGAACTCATGGGTGAAATGCGGCGTGGGCTTACCGTTTTAAAAATGAGAGGATCTATGCATGAAAAGGAGATTCGCGAATTTAACATTGACATGGAAGGGATGCACATAGGGAGGCCATTTCGTGATGTATCCGGAATTATCTCCGGAAGGGCGCACCAGTTGACCAACGTGGAAATAGACAGGCTGGGCAATTTGTTTATAGACAATCAATAATTTAACTTAGTGTTTCGTGGAAAAAGAACGGTTTTCTATCCTTATCATTGATGACGACGCCAAACGGAATTTGATTCTTCAAACGTTATTGATCCCAATGGATTTTTCGGTTATTTCTGCATATACCGGGGAAGAAGGCATTCAACTGATCAAAGACCATCCTCCGGAAATGGTGATCCTTGACGTCAAACTGCCGGATATCAATGGGTTTGACGTTCTTGAAAAGATCAAATCCCAGGAATTTTCAAAACACTGCTTTGTGATATTGATTTCATCGGTTCTCATCAACTCCGACGACCAGTCTAAAGGGTTTGAATCTGGGGCTGATGGATATCTGGTTTTCCCACTGTCAAACCGCGAGTTTACTGCCCGGATACAAGCTTTTGTCAGGCATAAACAAACCATCGACTCGTTGCGCAACAGTGAACAGCATCTCAAAACGGTTCTTGAAAATACGTCTCATGGAATGCTGATGATTGATTATGAGGGAAAAATAAAATTTGCCAATAACGCCGCCCAACGGCTCTTTCACCGGACTGCCAGTAAAATGAAAAACCTTGTTTTTGGCTTGCCAATCACAGGAAGCGAAAAAACAGTTATTGATATTCCTGTTGATGAGAATGTCATCACTGCCGAAATAGAGGTAACGGAAACCGGTATTGGAAAACAAAAAGTGTCCATCGTTACCTTGCATGACATTACCGAGTACCGGAAAAAGGCAGAAAAAATGACCGACCAGATCGATCTGCTGTTAAACAAGGAACGTCATCAGGACAAAATGTTTTCTATGATTGCCCATGACCTTAGGTCGCCGTTCAATGTTTTGCTTAACCTTACTGAAGCGCTGGTTGAGGACAACGAGGATATGAGCCGGGAGGAAATTCTCCGGCACCTTGGCTCCATTTATAATTCTTCGCAGAAAGTATTTAACCTGCTGATAAACCTTCTTGAGTGGTCGAGAATTAAAACAGGCAACTGGCAACAATATCCACAAAACATTAATCTTCGGAATTCAGTTTCCGAGGTGTTTGTCCTCTACAAGGAGATGGCTATCAAAAAAAATATCTCGTTGATCAATAGGATACCTTCCGACACGCAGTTTTATACAGACGCCAATATCCTGCGCGCGCTGTTCAGAAACCTGGTATCAAATGCGATCAAGTTTACTTCCCAGGGTGGATATATTGCTGTGGACGCCAAACCAGAAGGCGCTTATCTGAAAGTGTGGGTGGAAGACAATGGCGTTGGGATGACCGATGAAAAACTGCACAACCTTTTTGACCGCGATCACATGGGCGAGAAAACGCATCAGGAGAGCGGCACAGGGCTTGGGTTGTTCCTTTGCAGGGAGTTGGTTGAAATCGTCGGGGGAAAACTGGAAATTACCAGTAAGATTAATCAGGGAACAACGGTCAGTTGTACCTTCAGCATTGATGTCAACCAGCAGTAATTGATAACCATTAAATCACATAATAACCGTTTGACCCACATAAAAACCCTGCTCTTTTCCCCGAACGATTGTGTTCCTTCCTCAACAAGAATGGTTGCCCATTGTTTTTCGGTTTCTGTGATATATCTTTCAATCCGTTCCTTTGTTTCGGCGTAGATGACGGGCCATTAATTTTGTCCGGGAACTATTTTCCGGGCTTCGGCACAAAATCTGCTCAATGATATGATCGGTATCGCTAACCGCAACCATTACCGAGGCTGCCATGCAACGTTGTCCGGCGCAACCCGACATAGATACCGCGAGGTTGCCGGCAGTCATCGAAGTATGCGCATCGGGTAGTACTATCACATGATTTTTTGCCCCGCCCAGCGCCAGAACCCGCTTAAAATTTGAAGACGCACTTGCATAGGCAATTTTCGCCACTTTCGTTGAGCCAACGAATGAAACGGCTTCAATTCCCGGATGATCGCAGATGGCTTCCACAATTTCACGATCGCCATTGATAATATTCAAAACTCCGTCGGGCAAACCGGCTTCTTTCAGTAATTCAGCTATTCTTACCGAGCTTAATGGAACTAATTCCGATGGTTTTAAAATCATGGTGTTTCCAAGCACAATTGCGTTGAGGATAGTCCAATTTGGCGCAATGCTCGGAAAGTTAATTTGTTTAATTTTGGCATCGTGAATTGTTCAGTGAAATTCCTGAAAGAAAATAAAAAATGTTGTAAATAACGAATATCAGCAGATGTACTTTGATGATACAAATCCATTTTTGATTTTGCAAAATAACACTCCACAGGAGGATTTTTGCGGAATGACCCCGTCTGAAATTCATCACCTGATTTATCACGGATGGACAGACAAGTCGCCAGTGAGGCTTCAGCCTGCGATTGCTGACGAAACATTAGAAATTATTCCATTTTTTCGGGTTGTTGAAGAACTTGCCCGGATTATCAAACGCGATCAGCCGGTCAAACTGACTGCCATTGGATTTTTGCCGGTAAAAATCCCACGTGAACTTTATAACTACAGGTTTATTCCCGAATGGTACATTGACCTGCGGAAAGCAAAAGTTCTGAGAGAATATGACAGCTCTGTAATAAGTTGTGCCCGTAGCATAGTGAAATCTTCCGGGCTTGTAAAAAAGGTTAATGGCAGATTGTTACTCACAAAAAAAGGAGAGCGGTTGTTGCAACCCGATGCCCGAAGTGAGTTATTTAGCGAAATCCTGAGGACATTTACGCAAAAATGGGCATGGGGAAATATGGATGGATACGCTGAATCTTATGGAATTCAACAGTTGTGGGGTTTCTCTGTTCACCTGCTTTTTCAGTTTGGTTTTACTCCACAAAAAGTCACTTTCTACGCCGAAAAATTTCTGGTGGCTTTTCCGCTGATTGCCGAACAATTTCCAGTACGTGAATACAGCAATCCTATTGAGGATTTTGAAAGGTGTTATATCATCCGCACTTTTGAACGTTTTCTTTATTGGTGGGGATTTATTAAAATTGATGGGAATTCCACCATGCTGGATTGGAAAAATCAGGTAATTTCCGCTACGCCTTTGCTCAGGGAGGTTTTTCTTTTTGATTGATCATTATTAGTTGAAACGGAACTGTCCATTTATGGACGAAACGTTTATAGTAAACCTCCAGACCCTGTCAGGTCTGACTAAGCGCTAAACCTGTCAGCATCTGAAAGACATGTCAGTGTCTGAAAGCCCCATTTCGATTACAGGGCGCAAAAGGCTTTAGCATGCGTTAATATTTTTATCAAAAAAAAGCTGTCAGGTAATTATAACCTACCTTTGTAAAAAACTCGCGATTTCATTTTCTTCTGGTCTGAATACAACAATTATATTGTTAATTAAAAATTAAACCATGAAAACACAAATTATTGCACTGTTTGAAAGGAGCGCAAAGATGTCGTTACTTTTATTTCTTTTCTTCGGTATTTTCCTCGCTACCGGGTGTAAAAAATCATCAGATCCCGAACCAACTACTCCTGCTGATTCTCAGTTAATCGGCGCATGGAGTGGGCATCCTTTGCGAAATGATACACTATGCTTAAAAGATACCATTGCAATCACAGTCTCCAATGTGAGCGGCATACTGAAAATTACCAGTTATAAGTATTCGCTGAATACTGTTGAATTCAAATATGGTCAAAAAAGTGTTGGCGAAACAAATTCTGATGGCATTGCATCAGTAGTTAGCCGTTTTTTTACATTAAATATACCGTTTACCGGGAAAGATGGAAAAGAGTATTTGAATGGAACATTTAATGTTCAAAGCTTAACATTGACTGGTACATTAATGGCATATCCTGTGTCAATGAGCGATAGCCTAAGCGCGGTTACACTGATTTATGCCGCCACAAAACTGCCACAATAATTCACGTGATGAAGTTTTTTCATAGAAAACCAGACAATGGAATGAACCGGCTGGTACTCGAACTCATCCGTCCTTATCGGGGCTGGCTGATTGTGGTATTTGTTGCCATGCTCATCGAAACTGCCATGAGTATCGCCGCGCCCTGGCCTTTAAAGATCATCCTCGATAATGTTGTTGGGAAACATAAACTACCGGAGTACCTTGCGTGGCTGCGCGATTTTTCGTTTGGCGAAAACACTCTGGCATTGGCTGGAGTAGCGGCTGTTGGTTCGGTTATAATCGCGGCGATCGGGGCTATTGCAGGTTATATTGATAATTATTACACTGAAAGCGTAGCTCAGTACGTAGCGAATGATCTCCGCCAGCGCCTTTACCATCACCTCCAGCGCCTTTCGTTAAGGTATTTCGATACCCATCAAACAGGCAACCTCCTGAGCACGATCACGTCGGATGTTACCACTATCCAGAGTTTCGCCTCCACCACTCTTCTCGGTATTCTTGTTGATGCGCTTACCATCTTTGGAATGGTGGTTGTGATGCTTTACCTCAACTTCGACTTCGCTCTTGTTGCTGTGGGCGTTACGCCGTTTCTTCTGCTGTTTGTAGCGCGCTTCAAAACAGCGGTAAAGAAAGCCACTCACGAGGTGCGCAAACGCCAAAGCGACATTGTGGCTGTAGTGCAGCAGGGTTTGGAATCCGTACGTTCAGTAAAGGCGTTTGGGCGGCAGGATATGGAAGAAAGTCGTCTCGGCGAGGCAAGTATGGAGACTGTCCAGGCGGCGCTGAAAGCCCGGCGCATAAAGTCGCTGCTTTCGCCAATTGTGGCGGTTACCGTTTCTCTCTGCGTTGCATTCGTGCTATGGCGCGGGGCAGGTTTAATTCTTCGCGACGCAATGACTATCGGCGCTCTCACGGTGTTCCTCTCTTATCTTACCAAGTTCTTTAAACCTGTTCAGGATCTTGCGAAAATGACCAATGTAATCGCACAGGCTGCTGTTGGAATGGAACGTATCCAAACCATCCTCGACGCCGATACAATAATTCCTCAAAAACCCAATGCGATTGTTCCCGGCAGGTTCAAAGGGGAGATTGTTTTAGAACACGTTGCATTTGCTTATGACCCGGCAGCTCCTGTGCTCCGCGACATCAATCTCACGATCAAACCCGGACAGCGCATCGGCGTATGCGGACCAACGGGCGGAGGAAAATCCACAGTTTTAAGCCTAATCCCGCGCTACTACGACCCGGTAAAGGGGCGCGTGTTGATTGATGGTATAGACGTTGCTGATTACAAACTCGACCTTCTTAGAGCACAGATTGGTTTCGTTTTGCAGGAAACCGTTTTGTTTGCCGGCTCCATCCGCGATAATATAGCTTATGGCAGACCAGAAGCCACGCCTGCGGAAATTATTGAAGCGGCGAAGATGGCAAACGCTCATGAGTTTATCTTACAGATGCCACACGGCTACGATTCACTCGTTGGCGAGCGGGGACTTACGCTTTCCGGCGGGCAACGTCAGCGCATAGGCATCGCCCGCGCCATTGTTCGAAATGCGCCAATCCTAATCCTCGATGAACCTACCGCCGCGCTCGATACCGAGTCGGAAAAGCTGGTTATGGAAGCGCTGGAACGCCTGATGAAAGGCCGCACAGTCATCATCATTGCGCACCGCCTGAGCACTATTCGCGACGCCGATAAAATTGTTGTTCTCAAGGGCGGTCTCATCATCGAAGAAGGTTCGCATGACGAACTGATTAAACTAAATGAAGTTTACGCCGGACTTTACCACATTCAGGTAGGTCCCTGAAATAAAATCACCGCTCAAAATCTGAAAAAATGATGTCAACCCGTTCATTGATTGTTCTTCCCGACGAATCCTCTAAGCCCTTCCTCGACGCGATTAACGCAGCGAAGAAATCGCTTCAGGTTAAAATGTTTGTCTTTTCCGATCCTGGTTTGCTTAACGCAGTGGTAGCTGCCCACCAACGCGGAGTGAAAGTCCGCGTGATGCTCAATGCAACTCGTCGCGACGGCGAAGATGACAACGAGGCAGTTCGTAAGGCGCTTGAGCAGGCGAGCGTCGAAGTGAAGGACAGTAGTCCCGACTTCGGCATCACCCATGAGAAATCAATGGTTGTTGATGAAGCTATCGCCTACGTGAAATCGCTAAATTGGGCGACGAAGAACCTGATAGAAACGCGCGATTACGCCATCAGCACTACACACCCTCACGGCGTCGGCGAAATCATTGCATGCTTCGACGCCGACTGGAACCGGCAGGAATTTAAACCCGGCGAGAGCGCTCATCTGATATGGTGCCCGGCAAATGGACGTGAACGCATCGCCCAATTCATTGACGAGGCAAAGCACACGCTGTTTATCCAGAATGAGCGTTATCAGGACACTGTGATTATTGAGCGTCTTGTCCGCGCGAGGGAACGCGGCGTTAAAATTCATCTCATGGCGCGCCCGCCTCATGCTTTGAAAAAAGAGAAAATCATCGAAGGCATTGGCGGATTGCGCATCATGGACGATGTTGGCATAAAAATTCACAAACTCAAACACCTGAAACTGCATGGAAAGATGCTGCTTGCCGACGGACTGCGAGCCATTGTGGGTTCGATAAACCTTGCTCCCGGCAGCTTCGACGACCGTCGCGAGCTGGCAATCGAGGTTCGCGACGACGACATTGTGGATCGCCTCCACAATGTGGCGCGGCACGATTGGGAACAGTCGCATCCACTCGATCTCTCCGACGAGGGTTTATTCATGGATCTCGAAGAACATGGCGACGGCGGCTCGGAGAAATTGGTATTGAGAATGGATGATGCGCATTCAAAGAAGCATAAGAAGTGAAGCAAATTGATGATTCAGAGAATAATCAGTTTTGTTCTGTTTCTGCTCGCCCCATCCTTGTCAAAAACGGATAGAATATAGATCCCTTCATGAATTCCTTCCCTGCTGAAAAAATATGGCCGTGATCCGGTTTTAAACCCGGCAATATTTTTCCCAAGGTAATCTGTCAGGAGAAAATACATCTCTTCATCTTTGCCATCGGAATCCAACCAGATTTTTGAAGCGGTTTCAACAGGGTTGGGGACAATATGGATGACTGTTGCCTTTTCTTTTAGTTTGACGTCTTCAACATCTGTCAAAATCCAACAATCCGGCGCAACTGGGTTTCCCCATGTTTCTGATCCCTTTTTAAAATAAACAAGATTGTTCCATTTTGACTGAATATGGGCTCCTGTCATGCTGTTGAAGCAATCGTCCTGATAATGGCTACGACCCAAACCATCAGTATATTTGTTCTCACTGAGGAAAATTGTAAAGCAATCGGGTTGGACATTATTTACCCAGCAACCAGGAAATAAAGGTGTAGTAATAAATGCCCCGGTTTTGAAAAATTTATTTTGCCGGGCATTAAATTCAAAATTCCGTTTGTATTCAAAGGACACGTTATCCTGGTTGAAAAATTCCTCCGGAAGTTTAGTAAACCATGACGAATTGCTGTTTGCCAACTGAGCCAAGTCATAATTGACCGTAATGGTATCATGGGTTTTATTGACCAGTCCGGAAAACCAGGTTGTATCCTTATGGCAATATTCCATTACATATTTTACTGAATCATTGCCAAAAGAGGTTTTGCCAAGGACATGATAGATATCAAAACTGTAATTGACATACATTTCGGGATAATTAATGGGATGATACTCCCCGCCGGAATAGTGAAATTCGTCGCCGATGTTAAAATCATAGATTTGCTGCCAGGCAATATCCTGAAGCCCGATCGCCGGAACTGTTTTCCCAGCCAGCACATAGCTCAGAGTATCCCTTGGAATCCAGAATACATCAAGCATCCGCGACAATCCGTATCTCTGGCTCAGTTTAATATAGCGTTGATTCAAAATATGCGAAATATCGATATTGGAGCTGTTTTTTGCCTGGAAGGCGATGGTTTTCACCTGATCTGTCAACCCAAGAACAATTTCATTGCCGATGTTTGAGATTTTCGCCTGGATATAACTGTTGTCGGGCAGATCGCAGAACTTCCAGGTTTCATTCAAGGTTGCCTGCGTATTGAGACTGATCGTATCATCATTGGCATTGAAGAAAAAAAACCATCCGTTTTGTTTTTTCAGGATTTTTCTCCCCAGGATTGAACCGTTTGTGGTATCGAGGCAAGTCCAGGAAGAGTCAGGGCGGATTGTACGGTAGGAGATAAATAAAGTATCACTATTTCCCATTGGATATAAAGAATCCAACCGGAATGCTTTTATCTCAGAACTTGCAGATTTATACAGCGTGGTCCCGGTTGTGCAGATATTCTGAAAGTTTTGGGCGATGCTTGCATTTATGCCAAAGATGAAAAGGAACAGTATAAGTTTTTTCATTAAAGGGAAGTATTGACCATTTAAAGAGCAAAGGGTTTAACATACTTTGCCGTATCAAAATCTATCGGTAGATCATCCGGATTTTTATAAATATTGGCTTTATCGCTGTTATGATAAGTCATTCGCGCGCCAAAATTCAAAGAAAAGTACAAAAGAGTTTCCGGTATTCCCATCAGAATATGTGGTAAGGCGCGATAAAAAATTGAACTCACGCCGTAAGTGGTTTCTCTTATTTCAGCGTAACCATCCCGCAGCCTTTCAGGAGAAATATTTTGGGGGGAAATAACCACCTTTTTGGTGTCATATTTACTCCAGTCGTCTGTCAGAATTCTCCCCTGGGCTTTAAGATTTTCAAACACCTGGGTTCCCGGGTAAGGCGTCATCAAACAAGCCTGAAGAAATGCTGGTTTCGATTTCAATAGAAAATTATGGGTGATATCAAAAACGGCTTCGGTGTCGCTGTCAAGTCCAAAAACTACGGAAGCCATGGTAAGAATCCCATTATTTCTCAACCGCCTGATCGCCTCTACATTTTCATCAACCGTTTTTAATGTTTTTCTGTATGCGCCAATCCCCGCTTCGGTCATTGACTCAAACCCGATGAGCAGGGCGCGGCAACCCGATTTGTATGCCAGTTTCATCAATTCTTCATCTTTGGAAAGGTTGATAGAAGCCTGCCCGACCCAGATTTTTTTTAATGGAATCATCTCAGTGAAAAGCTCGGTGGCAAATTTCTTTTCCATGGCTACATTGTCATCCACAAAAAAGAGGTGCTTCTGCGGACATGATTCTGCATCCGTAACAATATCGCGGATTAGCTTATGCCGCTGTTTCTTTCCAAAGAATCTGGATACTGAACAAAAGTCGCAGTTGTAGGGACATCCCCGTGTTGCTTCAATCGGGGCAATTTCCAACTTGCCTGATTTACATTTGATCAAATCTCTGCGAGGGAAAATATGTTCCTGAAGATCGGGTAATTTATCAAGTTTATAAAATGTTTTAATCTTGTGGTTTTTTGCGTCCGATAAAACCTCCGCCCAAAGCCCTCCTTCCGCTTCGCCTATCACAACGGCATCGCCATACCTGATGGCTTCTTCAGGCATTGCGGTTGCATGAATACCTCCAAAAACAATCGTTTTCCCTCGCTTTTTAAACTCATTGGCAATTTCGTAGCCTCTCAGGCAGGTTTGACTCATCAACGATATCCCGATAAGGTCGTAATCATTATCAAAGTCAATAATATCTCCATAAACCTCTTCACAAACAAAAACTTCATGTTCAGGAGGAGTCATTGCAGCAATCAACGACAAAGTTAAATGGGGAATGGAAAACTGATTTGGCCGGATTTCGCTTTGAAGACAGGGCGAAACAAGGAGAATCTTCATAATTCGGACTTATTATAAGCGCTTTCAATCGCAATTGCAAAGTTAAGAAAAATCGGACAATCAAGTTTTTGAACCTTAAATGCTGAGCTCGCTCCGAAAAGGAAAAGACATCAATAAACTACTATTCGTGATATCGTCTTTCCTTGGTCCCCACCCTAACCCCTCCCCAAAAAGGGTTTTCTAAGCGCCTTGCTGGAGGATGATAATATCAAAATACCAGGAAAAACAATGCGATGGGCTTCACCTATCGTTTGTATATGACGCCCAATTCGGAGCTGTGTTGAAAACTTCCAACCTGACCGAAAATGTTAAGCAGTAATCTTTATTCGCCGATTTCAGGCAAATTAATTGAAAATTACCAAACCTCAAATCTAATCTCCGATAGCGCTTTCACCGCCCGGTCGGAGAAAAAATCGCACGAGGGAAAAATCCGGAATTTGCCTCCGTCAGTTTCTTCAGGACATGGAACCAGCAGAATTTCCTCCTGATCGCTGCGATTCATAATTTCGCTGTAAGTATAAACAGAGCGATAGCCATCAATCCCGGCAAAAACGACAAGCCCGTTTCTCAGTTGTTTGCGGGTGACAGGAAACTTTGTTTCAAGGTACGATTTGACATAGATTCCTGTGAAAGGTTGCGTACTGTGAATACCCCTTCCTTTTCCGTAAAAAATGGTATGCAGCGTCTCCTTTTGAAATTTGGCTGGCATGGAAGAAAAGCTGTCAATCTGCTCCTCGCCAGAAAAAACCTGTACCTTTTCCGAAACGAGAGGACTTATATCGCGGTTGACTTTGTAGTTCCGCGGATAGGAAATAACCGTAATCTTTACCGGCGCCGAAATATTCCTTTCAGAAATAAGGTCATTACCAACTATCAGTTTGCTTTCCACAGGCAATTGCCAAAGGTCTTTGGTTTTGCTTGGAACAATACGCATAACCTCGGTTGCAATGATTGAATTGTTCAGGAAATTCGGGTAATAAATTTCGCCCCAGCTCAGCGTTACTTTGTCGCCTTTTTTATTTTCAATAACGACGAAAACATCAATGATTGGCTTAAAATCGGCTGCATTTTTTTTCTTCAGGATACGGTTATTGAGAATATCAAACAACGAGTACCCATCGTACCGGTAAGCGCCCACAAACTTATTGCCGGTATCGTTCACCAGCAACGCCTCCTTCACTATTACCGAATGTTTGGTAAGTTTTGAAAAATCAACCTTTCCGGGGTTTTCAACTTCGCCTTCAACCACAAGGTCATTCAGCGGAAGGATATAAGTTTCTTCGTTATCATAGAAATTGTTATTCCGGTCGGCTTTATCAGGAATAACCTGTGTGGCGACGTTGAGGTTTGCCTGGTTCTTCAATGGGTCTTGTGTTTTCTGTGCATGGATGCGCGGCAAAAATAAAGTTAATAACAGAATGAAGGTGAGTTTTTTCATGGTCTAAAATTTTGAATGTGGGTTAAAAAATTGTTGTCAGTTCAATAGTTATCATTCTTCCCGGATTTTGCTGAAGCCGGTCGTCAATAAACCTGGTATCAAAAATATTTTCAATGTTAATACCTGCGGTAAGATGTTTGAAAAATGTATGCCAGAGTCTTGCTCCGAATGTTTGAAAGGCGGGATATTTTGCTGTTAAAAGATAAGGATCAGTTTCGTTGAGGTCGTTAATATAACGCTCGCCGGTATATTTCCAGAGCAGGTTTATATTTACAAATTTGTTTTTGATTGTTAATCCGGCTGAAGCTTTGTGCATGGGAACATCGGTGAGGAATTTGCCATTAAGATCCTTGCCAATAATGGGATCAGTGGGGTGAAAACTACTGATAACAGAGTGGTTGAAGGTGTAATTGACAAAAAATGACAACCAAGCTGTTGGCTCAATGTCAAGATCGAACTCTATTCCGGTAATTTCAACCCGGCTGATATTTTGTTTCATTAAAACCGGTCGTTTGTATCCCATGTTCACTGAATCGCCGGTGTTTACATAATACATGAAATCTTTGCCAATCGAGTAGTAAACTGAGGCTGCAAGATGAAGTTTTTTAAATAGCAAAAGGTCGGCTCCCACTTCAAAATTATCTAAGGTTTCTGGTTTTAACGCAGGATTTGCAACTTTAAACCCGGTTTGTATTTTTCCCGACCGGCACAAATCATCGAGATTCGGCGCGCGGAAACCTTGCGCAATTGAAACATAGATTCTTGAATGCGTGGTGAAACGGTATTGGGCAGATATTTTAGGATCTATCTGCCACCACTGATTACGAGGGAATAAACTATCCTGGTAATCTACGAGATACTGAATTGAGTAGGATGGGTTATCAATCAGAAAACTTCCGTCATGAAAAATTGCGGTGTTCAGGCGAATTCCAAGATTGAACTGTAGTTTGTTATTGACCAGTTCAATCTCATCCTGGAGAAAACCCGCCCATGTATCCATCTTCCCTGCATTGGAAATTACATCGGTGGAGGTATAATAAATATCCTGACCATTTACGCTGCCGTATTGATAATCCATCCCGGCTGTAAAGGTGTGTGATTTACCTGCCGGAATAACTACGTTAAGGTTTGCGCCCCGGTCGATCCTGTTTGATTTGACGAGGTAGAGATTGTATTCCGACTCTTTCATATATTCGTTCAAACGCTCAAAGTCTTCATCCTGATTATATGCCAGGAGGTTCCATCGCACGAAGCCATTCCCGCCCTTGTATCGCGCGTTTGCCTGCCAGGTTTTATGCCGCTCAAAAGCTCCGTCCACTTCATAAATCTCAACGCCCCGCCCCCGTTTGTCATTGAAAAAATTGCCGCCGATTTCGACTGTATTCAGCGCATTGAACTGATAACCAACTTTAGCGCCTACGGAAACTTCACGCAAATAATTGTTCACGTAAAAAGTATCGCTTTTTTCAAGGTATTCGGGAATCTCAGGATTGTATCCATTGCTTCTCCGGTAAAAACCGTTAATCCCGTAAGAAAAACCTCTGGAAGTAGCTCCGGGCTCTAACTTTCCAGCCATTTGGTAACGTAAACCGGCAGTATTGAAAGTTCCGTAATCAACGGTTGCCACGCCGGAAAAAAGTTTTGTCGGTTGCTTTGTCTCTATATTTATCACCCCGCCCATGGCGCTGCTTCCATATTTTGCAGAGCCCGGTCCCTTAATAACTTCTATTCTTTCAACGTTAAGGCGGTTCACGAGATTCCAGTTAACGCTGCCTGCATCAGCTTTATTCAGCGGGACGTCGTCGAGTAAAACAAGAGTTCGCGCCTGGTCGTTTCCGCTCAAACCTCGAAGCGAAACAACAGTGTTGTTTGAAAAAACGCCCATTGTGGAAGAAAGATTTACCCCCGACATGAAATCAAGAACAGATACGATATTCTGTCCGGGATTGTTAGATATTGTCTGGGAAGTAATGATTTCCATACGAACCGGCGCATCCTGCGAAGCGTGTTCAGGCTTCGTGTCAAGAATCTCAATTTCCGGTGCGATGATGGCGTCAGGTTCAAGGATGAAATCGCATTGAACTGTTTGTCCATCCCTTACGGTGATTGTTTTTATCCCTGACTTAAAACCGATAAATGTAACCTTGATGGTAACTTTTCCCTGAATCACCCCGGAAATCTTATAAACCCCATCCTTATCGGTAAAGGCGCCTTTTGCCTGCCGTTCGAGGATTATATGAGCTCCTTCCAATGAATTATTACCTGGCGTCCCGGTAACTTTTCCATATATGATTCCGCCTGCCGAAACGAGAGAAAAAGGAAAGAGGGCGGTAAAACAGGCAATCCAAATCAGAATCCAGCCTGAAGTTCCCGCCCTCCGTATTTTTTTTGCAAACCTATTCAACAATGAACCGGGTTGAAAGTTCCTGATCGCTGCCGCTGAAACGCACCTTCAACAGGTAAAGTCCAGGTCTGGCTTTCGAAATGGTTACTGTTTGATTAAGGGAAGGATTGTCCATTTTAAAAATGGTTTTTCCACTCAGATCTGAAATTGAAATACCATCCAAAGATTCCGTTGATGACAAAGTGAATGTTCCATTGTTTGGTGAAGGAAATACTTTCAAACGGTTGGTATAAAGAATTTCATTTTGACCGAGTGAATTAACGCCCGTAACTAGGATGTCGTCAATCATTGATTGTCCGGTGGAAGAAACTGTGCCTCCGTTGATATCGGTATTTGAGGTCATGATCCAGCGGATATAAATTGATCCGGTTCCCTGTCCTGCGATGGGAACTGGAAGATTGGTAACTACGCCCGTAGTCCAATCTGATGCAACAATAACAGTTCCGCCGGAAACATCGGCATAAGTTCCGCTGCTTAGCCGCCATTGCAGTTTAAAATCACGCGGACCAGGATTGGCGGCGTCGCTCTTTTGTTTTGACGATACTTTAAAATTTGTATAGTCGCTCGCTTTGAATTTGACCGACCAGAACTTTACGCTGGCGCCATTTTCCCATCCTGTTGTTGCAGCGGCAAAAGTAGTTGCGCCATTAACGAAGGTAATCGTGTTTAACGTTGAATCGGTTGTCGGGGTTAAAACCCACTGAAACCTGAGATCATAAGCTTTGTTTGGCGTTAATCCGAGGTTGGCGTTCAAACTGTCGAGACCCGAATTTACTGGGAAGTTCCAACCTGTGAGTGTTTCCTGGGCTGAGAGTGTTCCAGCCATAAGCGCGATAACGATTAAAAGTAACTGTTTTTTCATAACTGATGGTTTAAAGGTTAGTAAATGAGTTCAATGATGATATTTTGATTATTGTTGAATTTTCATTGCAAATGTGATTTTTCCTGCCGGATCGTTTTCCGCAGAAATTACCCTTATCAATCCTTTTTTACCCGATGATGTCATAAACGGAATCACATCGCCCGCATTTGCCCATTTGAATTTTCGCTTTCCCCACACATCATCGTAAGAAACAATGAGCAAACTGTCGTTGTGGCAGGCTTCGAAAGCCGAAATGGGAACTGGATCGGAATCAACGCTTATGTCCCACTTCGTATAGTTTTTCGTAGTCCATTGGTTGATTTCAGGATAATATTCTGTTATTGCTCCGCCAAGCTCGCCTGGTGAAGAAAAGGTTGGCGAAGGAGTTCCGGCGTCGTCATAATAATAGGTAATAATGTCAACCTGCGATTGATTGATTGCAGCCGTATCGGCAAAATAAACCTTCCCGCTTGACGGAATGAGAAACTGACCAACAGCGGTATTGTTCTGAAAGCCCATCGCTAATAAAGGGTAATCCAATATCCCGCCCCATGTGGAAGCCGGATCTTTGTAAACCGTAATGGCAGTTGTAGCAAACTGCCTGTTTTTATCCATCACCTGGAATGTCCATCGCGCTTCTGTCTCAACACTCTGATAGAATGTTTCATTAACCGTAAAAGTGGCAGAGTTTAAACCTGAATCAAGAACCACCTTGGTTGATCCATCGGGCATGATCTTCTTAACCACAAAGTTTGTGATGTTGGCGTCCAAACCCGAAGCCGAAATGCCGAATCTGAGTTTCCCTCCCACAGCCACAATGGCTCCGGTAACTGTATATTCTGCGCCGTTTAATAACCTTATTGTCGGCGGCGCAGGGTTGCTTTCCTTTTTACATGCTGCTACTGCCATCAAAAGAAATGCGCAGCTTAAAACAAGATAAAACATTGATTTTTTCATAACAGGTTTTTTCGATATGTATATTTTTGCATATCGGGGGTACTTTTTAGTATATTTTTTATGACTATCCGCTTGTGTACCTAATTATTATTTAGCTACTCTGCGGCTCTTTGCGGTTTCTTTGCGTA
>JBAXRP010000022.1:0-29854 GCA_037131145.1 Bacteroidota bacterium | reverse complement strand
ACATCTTGACGGTAATTTGATTCAAATTGATCGGTTTGTTAAAGAGATAATTTAATCATCGTACAAAAGTCTGTTGAGGCGTTAAACGAAATTCATATAGCACAAGTTTTAACTTATTTGAAACTATCAGGTTGTAAATTAGGTTTATTGATGAATTTTAATGTTTTACGTGTTGTAGAAGGAATTAAAAGATTGGTTAACAAGATTTAGCTTTGCGGCTCTCTGCGGAAAAACTCAGCGGTTCTCTGCGGTTAAACCTTTTTTTATCGCAGAGTAGGCAAAGAAACCGCAAAGAGCCGCAGAGTAGCTAAATAATTATTAGGTACACAAGCGGATAGTCATATAATTTAACATGATTCGGTGTTTAGATTTTTTATTTTCATTTCTGGGACTGCTGATGCTTTCTCCGGTTTTTCTGCTGATTTATATTATTATACGAGTTGATTCCCACGGCGACGCTTTTTACTTTCAAACACGTGTTGGACAAGGAGGTCGCGATTTCCGTCTAATGAAATTCCGAACAATGCGCCTTAACTCTGATCAACTTGGCGGACTTACCATTGGAGCCCGCGACAGCCGCATTACGAGGTGCGGATTTCTGTTGCGGAAATATAAACTCGACGAACTACCTCAACTAATCAACGTTCTTAAAGGTGACATGAGCCTGGTTGGTCCTCGTCCTGAAATCAGAAAATACACGGAACTTTATACCGAAGATCAAAAAATAGTTTTATCAGTAAAACCAGGAATTACTGATTATGCTTCGATAGAGTACATTGATGAGAATGAAATCCTTGGGCGTTCAACGGAGCCGGAGAAGACCTACATTGAAGTTATAATGCCCGCTAAGATTGAGATGAACAAACGCTATATCAATAGCATAAGTCCAAAGGAATATCTTAAAATTCTTGTGATTACTTTCCTGAAGTTGTTCAGGTAGTTCTGAAATAATTCCAGTTTCAGTGGAATATAAAACCCCAATATTTCGGATATAACGCTCTAAAGGTTGTCGCGGAAGTACAGCGCCATCTTCTGGTTCAGATGAACCCGATCTTTTCCGCGAACATTGTGCGGATGCCCCGGATAAAGAAAGAAATCAACCTGTTTACCCTCGTCAACACATTTCTTGAGAAAAGTCAATGAGTTCTGCAAAACCACCGTTCCATCCTGGTCGTCGTGGATGATTAATAATTTTCCCTGAAGATTCTTTACATAATTGAGAAGGCAGGCGGCTTCATATCCTTTGGGATTACTTTCGGGAGTATCCATATAACGCTCGCCATACATTACTTCATAGTATTTCCAATCAATTACCGGTCCGCCGCAAACGCCAACTTTAAAGACTCCCGGATTCTTCAACATCATCGAAATTGTCATAAACCCGCCATAGCTCCAACCGTTTAAGCCAATTCTTGTAGAATCAACAAATGGAAGTGATTTCAGATATTTAACTCCAACCATCTGATCGCCGACCTCTTTATTCCCAAGATTTCGGAATATAGCCTGCTCAAAAGAGAGCCCTCTGTTGGAAGTGCCTCTGTTATCAAGGGTAAAAACAACATAGCCCTGGTCGGCGAGGTAGTTCAGAAACAAACCGGCTCCGCCAAGCCACGAGTTAGTGACAAGCTGGGAATGTGGACCTCCATAAACATAGATTATAACGGGATATTTTTTCCCCGGATCAAAATCAACAGGTTTAATTAACCGGCAGTAGAGATCGGTATTTTCATCATTTTTTAATGTAAACAACGTCATCTCTCCGAGTTTGTAGTCTGCAAGCGGATTCTCACCTGCCAGCAGAGTTTGAAGCGATTTTCCGTTTGCGTCAAGAACATCAATCTGGCGAGCCACAGATGTATTGGTATAAGTATCGAGAATAAACCTGCCATCATTACTAATTTTTGCATTATGGTTTCCAGCCATCGTAGTTACCGGAGATATTGCTCCATTTTTCAGATAAACCTTATAAAGGAGCTGGTTCAGCGGATTATCCTTATTGCATAAAAAATAGGCGACAGAACCGCTTTCATCGAATGAAACAAATTCTGAAACTTCCCATTTGCCGGAGGTTAGTTGTTGGAGAAGCTCGCCATTTGTATTGTACAGATATAAATGATTAAAACCGTCGCGCCTGCTTTCCCAGATAAATTTGTCGGAACTTTTCGGCAAAAACCTTAGTCCGTACATTGGCTCAATGTAGGTTTCGTTTTGTTCTTTAAACAAGGTTTTGATAAACCTGCCATCGCTTGAATTATATCGGTTCATTTGCATGAAGTTCTGATCTCTGTTTAGAGTTGCAATGTAGATGTACTTCTGATCAGGGCTCCAGGTGATGTTGGTCAGATATTCAATTTTCAATGACGAATCGGCGCTACCCGAAGAATCGGTTTGAAGATAGATGGTTTTTCCGCTCACAGTAGAATAAATACCAACTGTTACTTTATGGCTTGTCATTCCTGCCATAGGATATTTTGTGGGCTCAACAGTTGCAATCCGCGTGTTGATGTTCACCAGCGGATAATCAGTTACCATAGATTGATCCATCCGGTAAAAGGCAAGCATATTTTCATCAGGCGACCAGAAAGTTCCTTTGTCAATCCCAAATTCATTACGATGCACACTGTTTGAGCCATACTCAATATCCGAATTTTTTTCGGCTGTAACAGCAGTTTCCCTGCCATTGACAGAAATGTAGAGATTATTCTCTTTTGTGAAAGCGAGGTTATTGGTTACTTTCCCAAAATCGAGATTTTCCGCCTTGTCATCCCATGAATTATCAACCCTGATTGAATTTTTCACAATATCGCAAACATACAGTTTTGTCCCGTTGACGAACCTGAACTTGTCGGCGGTAAGGAAGGTGATGGCGGGAAATCTTTTCAGAGTATCAAACTTGTTAAATTTCAGCAAAAGGTTCAGCTCATTGAGCCTTATCAGGGTGTCGCGAAAGCTTTTGGTTGCGAATCCGTGAACAAGACAATTATTGGCGACATAAACAAATTGCTCTGTTCCGGGTTGCCATTGAAGCTGACTCAGGTTAGCGGCAATCAGTTTCGGATTCATATATGTAGCATCCTCTACTGTAAGCAGCCTGGTTTGGGCAGAAGCTAAAATCGGAATTAACAGAATTATGACCAGGAAAAAAACTACCTTTTGCATAATCATGGGTTTTTAAAATTAAAGTTTAAAAGCTACCAGTGAAATCACCGCATAGCTGCAATTTCAGGAATAAGTCCGGGATTACGTTCAATGGCATTACCAACTACGACCACATCGGCGCCGGCAGTAATCGCCTGCTTTGCAAGCTCGGCAGATACTATTCCGCCTCCGACGATCAGCGGAATTTTAACAGCCTCTTTAACTGCGCGAATCATAGCTACAGGAACCGGATTTTTTGATCCGCTGCCGGCATCCATATATATCAGTTTCATGCCAAGCATCTCTCCGGCAAGCGCGGTACAAACCGCAATCTCGCTTTTATCCGATGGAATCGGAGTGGTATTACTCATATACATCACCGTTGTCATGCTACCGCTATCAATAAGCATATAACCGGTTGAAATAATCTCCAGCGCGCTGGCTTTTAAAAACGGAGCCGATATTACATGCCGACCGATGAGCATATCGGGGTTCCGACCTGAAATAAGCGACAATAGAAGGATTCCGTCAGCCTGGTTGTTTAATTGGAGGTTATTTCCCGGGAATAGCAACACAGGGATCGTGGAGTTTTCCTTAATCAGCCTTATAACTTTGCACTGGTTGTCATTCATCAGTAAACTGCCGCCAATAAAAAAATAGTCAACATCCGATTTTATTGACAGTTTGATAACCTCTGTTAAAAAATTCTGCGGGCATTTATCAGGATCCAGTAAAACGGCAAACTTTTTCTTCCCGGCGGAGGCGTCGGCAGCAAGTTTTTTGTAATTATCCATGTGTGCTATGAAAAGATGGCTTTTGCAATCTGACGGATATTTTCGGAGATTCCGACCGAAAAATAATGAACAACCGGAACCCCGAATTTGATCAACTCTTCCGATTGTTTGACGCCCCATTCAATCCCTACTTTAAACGCATCTTCATTTGTCGGGCATCCGATTACCTGCTTTACAAGTTCCTCTGGGATATCAATGTTGAATATCTGAGGCAAAACATTGATTTCCTTTATAGTACAAATTGGTTTCAAACCAGGAATGATGGGTACGTTAATTCCGGCTTTACGGCAGGATTCCACAAAATCGAAATATTTCCGGTTATCATAAAACATCTGGGTAACAATGTATTCGGCGCCCGCGTCAATTTTTGCTTTAAGAAATTGGAGGTCGTAGGCAAGGTTGGGCGATTCAATATGTTTCTCAGGATAACCTGCCACTCCAACGCAGAAATTTGTATGAAAAGAATTTTGCAAATCAACATCGAGGTATTTTCCGTTGTTCATAGCCGAAATTTGCGAAACCAGCGAGTTGGCGAAAGCGTGCCCGTTTGGTTCAGGGATAAAAGTTCGCTGGTTTTTTGGCGCATCGCCCCGCAAAGCAAGAATGTTGTCAATTCCGAGATAATGGAAATCAATCAGCGCATATTCGGTTTCCTCCTTAGAAAAACCACCGCAAATAATATGCGGCACTACTTCTACTTCAGGATATTTGTACTTGATAGCCGCAGAAATGGCAACCGTTCCCGGTCTTTTCCGAACAGATTTTTTTTCGAGCAGTCCGTTCTCCCGCTTTTTATACACAACCTCCTCCTGATGGTAAGTAACATTTATAAATGACGGGTGAAAAGGCAACAACGGATCAACCAGCTTATAAATACTGGTTATGTTGTTTCCCCGTAAAGGAGGCAACAGTTCAAAGGAAAAGAGCGTTTTCCCGGATTTATTGATGAGATCAATTACTTTCATGTTTAATAATTCAGGTTAGTATTCAATAGTTTTTCAACTTGTTCGGAACTTAGATTTTTACGCTTTGCATAATCGTTTACCTGATCCTTACTGATCCTGCCCAGATTGAAATACTGCGCCAAAGGATTTGCAAAATAGTAGCCACATACCGAAGCGCCAGGATACATGGCGTAATTTTCAGTAAGCTGAATGCCTGTTTTTTCTTCAGCCTCAAGAAGAGTGAAAAGCGTTTGTTTTTCCGAATGTTCAGGACAGGCAGGATATCCGGGAGCAGGACGAATACCTTGGTATTCCTCGCGGATCATAGCGTGAACCTCAAGTTTTTCTTCACGGTCATATCCCCAGAACTCCCTGCGAACACGTTTATGCATGAGTTCTGCAAAAGCTTCTGCCAAACGGTCGGCAAGAATTTTTACCATGATGGCATTATAATCATCAAGGTCTTTTTCGAAAACGTCAACCCAATCCTCAACACCTAATCCTGCGGTAACAGCAAAACAGCCAATAAAATCAATTACGCCGGAGTCTTTTGGAGCTATAAAGTCAGCGAGGCAAAGATTGGGCTGACCAGATTCCTTTTGTTGCTGGTTTCTCAGAAAATGAAGAATATCCAGCGTCTTTGTGCGGTTTTCATCAGAATAAATTTCAATATCGTCGCCGATTGAGTTACATGGATAGAAGCAAATTACTCCACGCGCCGTCAGCATTTTCTTCGAAATTATATCGTTCAGCAACCTCGAGGCGTCGTCAAATAATTTTTTGGCTTCAACGCCTTTAACAGGATCTGTAAGTATTGCCGGATATTTTCCGTTCATTTTCCAGGCATGAAAAAAGAATGTCCAGTCAATAAAGGCGGCAATTTCATCTAAAGAATAATCGTTGAATTGCATATTCCCATAAAACTGCGGCTTCTCAATTTTCTGGTTTTCCCAGCTAATCTTCAGTTTGTTTTTTTGCGCCGCTGAAAATGAAATATAGGCATGATCGCCTTTTTTATCGTAACCGGCGCGTAGTTCATGGTATTTCGATTTCACGTCATCTTTATACCTGGTTCCGGTTTCGGGCGAAAGCAGACTGGAAAGAACCTGGGCAGCCTTTGAGGCGTCCTTAACATGAATAACGGGCTGCTGATAGTGTGGATCAATTTTTACGGCTGTATGGATTTCCGATGTGGTTGCGCCTCCGATGAGTAACGGAATAGTAAATTTCTGCCGTTCCATCTCCTTTGCAACATGAACCATCTCCTCAAGTGATGGCGTTATCAGTCCGCTTAGCCCGATAACGTCAACCTTATGCTCTAATGCTGCCGCCAGAATTTTTTCTGCCGGAACCATAACCCCAAGGTCAATGATTTCGTAATTGTTGCAGGCAAGCACAACGCCAACAATGTTTTTCCCGATATCGTGTACATCGCCTTTAACCGTAGCGAGCAAAATTTTCCCATTGTTTTTTGGAGATCCTTCCAAGCCCGCTTTCTCAGCTTCAAGCCGGGGTGTGAGCCGGGCAACAGCCTTTTTCATCACTCGGGCGCTTTTCACAACCTGAGGAAGGAACATTTTCCCGCTGCCAAAGAGGTCGCCAACCTGGTTCATTCCCTCCATCAGCGGACCTTCAATTATCTTTAAAGCCTTATCAAACAAAGGCATTGCTTCATCAATATCGTTATCAATATGTTCGGCGTCTCCTTTAATCAGCGCGTATTTCAGGCGGTCATAAACCGGCAGCGAACGCCATTGCGCTTCAGCTTCCTCCTTTTTCCCTGAAATATCAATTTTATCGGTATATGCGAGAAGTCTTTCCGTGGCGTCTTTTCGCCGGTTAAGAATAACATCTTCAAGCAGAGATAGCAATGGTTTGGGAATCTCATCATAAACGGGAAGAGCGCCGGCATTCACAATGCCCATGCTGAGTCCGGCGTTCACAGCGTGATAGAGAAAAGCCGCATGCATTGCTTCGCGCAAGGCGTCCTGTCCCCTGAATGAGAATGATAGATTACTAATCCCGCCGCTAACATGGACTAATGGCAGGTTTTCACGAATCCACCTGACGGCTTTCAGATATTCCACCGCATAATTATTGTGTTCATCAATGCCGGTGGCAACGGTGAGAATATTGGGATCGAAAATTACGTCTTCGGCAGGAAAATCAAGTTCCTTCGTGAGAATATTGTATGCCCTTTCAAATATCTCTATCCGGCGTTTTAGAGTAGTTGCCTGTCCTTCCTCATCAAAAGCCATCACCACTACCGCCGCGCCGAATTTTCCAAGAATCGAAGCATGTTCCCTGAATGCGGTTTCACCCTCCTTCAAACTGATTGAATTAACAACAGCCTTGCCCTGGATGCACTTCAGCCCGGCATGAATCACCGAAAATTTCGATGAATCAATCATTATGGGAATCTTCGCTACGTCGGGATCAGAAGCAACCATATTCAAAAAATTGACCATCGCCATTTCGGCGTCGAGCATAGCCTCGTCCATACTGATGTCAATGATTTGAGCTCCATTTTCCACCTGATGCCTCGCAACCGAAAGCGCCTCTTCATATTTCCCGTCCTTAATCAAACGGGCGAACTTTCGTGAACCGCTGACATTGGTGCGTTCGCCGATGTTTATAAAATTACTTCCTTTGAAAATTGTTAATGGTTCCAGACCGCTTAACCGGAGTTCTTTTGTACCTTCAGGAATCATGCGGACAGGCGCGCCAACAACCAACCCGGCAAATTTGCGGATATGTTCCGGGGTAGTGCCGCAGCAGCCACCCACGAGGTTTACGAAACGGTTATCCAGAAAATCCTTTACAAACCCCGCCATCGCTTCAGGCGATTGATCATACTCGCCAAATTGATTAGGCAATCCGGCATTGGGATAGACAATAACCGGAAATGGCGCTTTCGCCGACAATTCTTCGAGGTATGGTCTTAATTCCTTAGCGCCGAGAGAACAATTCAAACCAATGGCAAAAAGATCAAAATGAATAACAGAATAAAGAAAAGCAACGAGTGTTTGTCCCGATAAAGTACGTCCGCTGTTGTCGGAAATAGTTACGCTGGCAATGACCGGAATTTTTCGGACCTCAGTGTTTATCTCATCAAACACAGCCATCAGCGCGGCTTTGGCATTAAGGGTATCAAATATTGTTTCAACGATAATCAAATCGGCGCCGCCATCGAGAAGCCCTTTTGCCTGTTCCCGATATGCCTGGTAAAGATCATCAAAGCTGACTGCCCTGAAAGCGGGATTCTGAACGTCGGGCGACATGGAGGCAGTTTTATTTGTCGGACCTATTGAACCTGCCACCCAACGCGGTTTATTTTTTTCACTCCCATGAAAAGTTTCAATTGCTTCTCTTGCAAGTTTCGCTGCGCTGAAATTGATTTTATATGCAAGTTCTTCCAGTTGGTAATCAGCCAAAGATATTCGGTTGGCATTAAATGTATCGGTTTCAATAATATCGGCTCCAGCCTCAAGATAAGCCTGATGAATTTCCCTGATAACTTCCGGTTTGGTCAGAACCAGCAAATCATTATTGCCTTTGAGATTAACGTTAAAATCTTTGAACTGCTTCCCCCTGAAATCTGCTTCGGTCAGGCTATACCGCTGTACCATAGTTCCCATAGCCCCATCAAGAACCAGTATGCGGGATTTTATTTCTTTATATATATCGTAACTCATTCAATTTTATTTAACAATTTCACTTACCAACTTACCAACTTACCAACTTACCAACTTACCAACTTAATATGCAACTGCGACCATTAACCCATCTATCTTCTCACAATAAACAGAATATTCATCAAATTCTGACCCGAAAACAAGAGTTGCCTTTCCGGTTCCTTTTGTGGCGCAAAGGTAATCAATTGGCTTAATACGTATATCATTCCTGAAATCTACACTGTGAGAACCATGTAACTTATATAACGCCTCCTTACAGCACCAATAATAATAAAGCTGTTCCAGGGTGGGTGATGATGAGAGAGATGCAAGTTCGTCATTATTCATAAAACGTTCCTTTACCCGCTCAATCCTTGGAAGAATATATTCGATATCAATGCCAACTTTCCCGTAGCCGCTGATAACTGCTGCCGCATAGTCGCCTGCATGTGAAACTGAAATATGGTGAGTTCCCGAAATGAGCAAAGGTTTTCCGCTCTGATCGTAAAAAAGTTTGACCGGCATTGGCGACAGGAGATGGCTTAGCAAAGCTCTGCAGGCGAGCCATTGTTTTTTGCGCTGGTTGAGTTTAAACGATTCGCAGGTCAAACGGTCTTCCTCATCAGGTTGCACAATAGTCAGCAGTTCGTCCACTGTTTCAGTTATATGCCATACTGCGGCATGGATTGATGGCAGATGGGTAATCTCATAAAAACACGACATATCCTGTTGTCTGAAATTACAAAAATAAGCGAATAATCCATGCAGGTATCAGAATTTTCCATACTTTTGCCGCCCGAATAATATAACGGTAAATAATATGGAAAATACAGCAATGTCAGTAGAACTGAAATACAAAGTAGCCGATATGTCCCTCGCTGAATGGGGTAGGAAAGAGATTGAAATAGCCGAAAAAGAGATGCCGGGATTAATGGCAATCAGAAAAAAATATTCAATTGAAAAACCATTAAAGGGAGCGCGGATCAGCGGTTCGCTGCACATGACCATACAAACTGCCGTTCTAATTGAAACATTGATTGAATTGGGAGCCGATGTTCGCTGGGCAAGTTGCAATATTTTCTCTACCCAGGATCATGCAGCCGCCGCCATTGCAGCGCGCGGTATTCCGGTTTTTGCATGGAAAGGCGAGACACTTGATGAATATTGGCAGTGTACCAGCATGGCGTTGAACTTCCCAGGCGGAAAGGGACCAAACCTTATTGTTGACGATGGCGGCGATGCAACCATGATGATACATAAAGGATTTGAAATTGAGAAAAATCCGGAAGCGCTCAAAGCAGAAACTGAAAATGCCGACGAAAAAGCTTTTCTAAAACAACTTCAGGAAATTTACATCGAAGATAAATTCAGGTGGACTAAAACAGTTGCTGAATGGAAAGGGGTTTCGGAAGAGACTACTACCGGAGTTCATCGCTTGTACCAGATGAAGGAAAAGGGAGCTTTACTTGTTCCGGCAATAAATGTAAATGATTCGGTTACAAAATCGAAATTTGATAACCTTTACGGATGCCGCGAGTCGCTGGCCGATGGTATTAAACGGGCTACCGATGTAATGATTGCCGGGAAAGTTGTTGTTGTACTTGGATATGGCGACGTTGGAAAAGGCTGCTCACACTCGATGCGGTCGTATGGCGCTCGCGTTATTGTAACTGAAATTGACCCGATTTGCGCTTTGCAGGCTGCCATGGAAGGTTTTGAAGTAAGTACCCTTGAAGACGCCCTTCCAGAGGGAAATATCTATGTCACCACAACCGGTAACAAGGATGTAATTACCGCCGATCATCTTTCAAAAATGAAAGACCAGGCAATTGTTTGTAACATCGGTCATTTTGATAATGAAATCCAGGTTGACCAATTAAATCATTGGCAAGGTATTAAAATCGTCAACATCAAACCCCAGGTTGACAAGTACATTTATCCTGATGGAAAATGCATTTATCTCCTTGCAGAAGGCCGTCTAGTAAATCTGGGTTGCGCCACCGGGCATCCTTCGTTTGTTATGTCAAATTCATTTACAAACCAGACGCTTGCGCAACTCGAACTCTGGAAAAATAATTACGCGATTGATGTGTATCGGCTCCCCAAACGCCTTGATGAAGAGGTTGCAAGATTACATCTCGAACAAATAGGCGTTAAACTTACCAGGCTCACTCCGGAACAGGCAGATTATCTTGGGATTAATGCGGATGGACCTTACAAAGCGGAACATTACAGATATTAGAAAGTTGGTAAGTTGGTAAGTTGGTAAGTTGGTAAGTTGGTAACAAGTTTTTCAATTTGTAATATATAGAATTGACCCGTCGTAAATGGTGGTGTATTGTTTGAGCGGGTAACGAGATGGGCCTTCGTATGGGGTTCCGTCAACCATAATGTATTTTGAGTTGCAAACCGGGCAGAAACAGGTGATACCAGAATCATCAACTCGTACCTGAGCTCCCTGAACGAGTGGATCATACGGACAGGCGCGTTCAAATGCTGAAAATTCGTTAATGGATTTCCTGAATATGAGAATGCCATTATATCCACCGGAAACGGTTTCCCATCCGTTAACTGCATTCAAATTGATATATTGAGTGCTGTTGGGGTTTATACTGAAATTGACATTAACGAATGGAATCTCCGTTTGATTCTCTTCCTTTTTACAACTGACAGCAATTATTACCATAGCTATCAGAAATAACAGGAGGTTTTTATATCGGTCAGGCATAATAAAAAAACAATTAACTACGGTTAAACGCTCAAAATGATACAATTATTTTATAAATATACCTTTCCGGGATAAATTTGCGCATTCGAAAAAAACCAAGACACAGATTTCAGTCTCCAAAACCCAATCCCTGCTGTTGCCCTTTTGGAATTTGGAACTTGGAATTTTAGACTTTAAACTGATATTGTTTTGTGAATTTATTAACCAATGAGATATAAAATGGCAATGCGGTTAATGATAATGGCAATTCTTTGCACGTCAACTTTCATGCCATTGTCATCAGCCGTTTCTCAGGAAAGTCGGGTTAATCAACGGAGAATTGAAAAGGAGCGTGAAAAGAAGCAGAAACAAGCTCTAAAAGATTATAATCAAGCGGTTAAGCGACACAAGGCAATACAGTCAAAGGAGACAAAATCGAGTATGAAAAGGACTAAAAAGGAAGCAGGAAAACGAACCCCAATAAGGCCATGAAAGGCTGACTTACCCGTTAGTTTTCACACTTTACCGGGTTCTTCCATCGTTTTGTATATTAGATTTCTGGCTAATTTAGAATGGTTATATATTTGAATAAGCTTATAATTTTTCTCGTGCACCATTTCAAATAATTATTATTTTTACCGCCTTATTAAGCGCACATTAATCTAACATAAAATTGTATGGTATGTTAAGAAATTTACTACTCGCCATTAGTTTTGTACTCGCAACAAGTTTGTTAGTTTTTTCACAAACTGGGTCTGGTACCATTAAAGGAAAAATTGTTGACAAAAAAACGAAGGAACCTATCTCTTTTGCCAATATAATTGTGGAAGTTGGCGGAGTTCAGGTTGGCGGTTCCACTACCGATTTTGACGGCAATTTTACGATCAAACCTGTTCCCCCAGGTAAAGTTGATTTAAAAGCCAGTTTTGTTGGATATAAACCTTTTATGTATAGAGGGATCATTATCTCTCCCGACAAAATTACTTTCCAGAACGTTGATTTGGAGGCTTCAACCACAACACTCAACGAAATTGAGGTTGTTGATTATAAAGTTCCACTCATATCAAAAGACCAGACAACATCAGGCGGTACAGTAACCTCTGAGGAAATTTCAAAGATGGCAAATAAATCGGCTTCCGCTGTGGCGACAACGGTGGGAGGCGTTACTACCGACGCCAACGGAAACATTACCAGTATGCGCGGTCAACGTTCAACAGGAACAGTATATTACATTGATGGAATGCGCGTTACTGGTAGTAATTCTCTTCCTCAAAGCGCCATTGAACAGGTTGAAGTCATTCTTGGGGGTACGCCTGCCGCTTATGGAGATGCTACCGGTGGTATAATCAACGTTACCACTAAAGGTCCCTCCAAGGAATTTTCAGGTGGAGTTGATCTCCAAACATCACAATTTCTGGATCCATTCGGATATAACCGTCTTGGTTTGAATTTTACAGGACCGCTGGTTTCAAAAAAAGACACGGTCCGCGGAACCAAAACGCCAATCATGGGCTTCTTTATTGCCGGAGATCTAATTTACCAGAAAGATGGAGCTCCCGCAGCCTTTCCTTTGTATAAGGTAACGGATGACGTAAAGAATAGCCTGACGATAAATCCTTTGCGGTTATATGGTCAAAATAATGCCGTTTTCTATAATTCTGAATTCCTGACGTACAACCAGATGGAAAAAACAAAAAGTACGCTAAACTCAGCAGGAACCAATATTAACGTTTCCGGAAAACTCGATTTTCGTGTAACTCGCGGGATAAACCTTTCTGTTGGTGGAACCTTCACCTGGTATGATAACAGAAACTTCAATTTTTCAAATTCCTTGATGAACTGGAACAATAATTCACATTCAAATGGTTATACGTGGCGTGTGAATGGTCGGTTTACACAGCGGTTTCCAACTGGAACCGACAGCAAAAGTTTTGTTAAAAACATCTACTATTCAATCGGCGCCGACTTTACACGAACATTTGCCAAGACTGAAGATTCTGAACACAAAAACAACTACTTCCAATACGGGTATATCGGTAGTTTCGCAACCCATACAATACGCGCCTACACACCAACTCTCGCGTATGACTCTGTTGAACATAAATGGGCACACCTCCAGAATGGCACCCGCGATACCATTGTGGTTTTTAATGCATCAGATATAAACCCCGAATCAGCATATTGGACACAGCAATATTACGATCTGTTTGACACTCCTGATGGTCACTACCGTAACATTGACGAAATCATTTCAGGTAAAGGTCTTATTAATGGCATGGAACCGACAGGCGCATATAATATGGTTAATAATGGAGGACCCGCTGTTCCCGGAAACCGCCCAAATGGGTATGCTGAAAACAGCAGCGATCAGGTTGCCGTAAATGCTTCATTCGCCGCCGACTTTGGCAATCATGAAATCCAGCTTGGTTTACAATATCAGCAAAGGACAAACAGAAGTTATCAAAACGTTGGAATCTCATTATGGGAAACAATGAACGGATTAACAAACGCTCAGCTCCAGGAACTCGATCTAGCCAACCCAATTCCTGTTTACCGTGATAATGTTTTTATGGATACCATAAATTATAACAGGAATTATGTTTCAACCCTCCAACGCAATTTCGATATCAATCTGCGTAAAAAATTGGGATTGCCTGTAAATGGAACTGATTGGATTGATATTTATTCATTCGATTTTGCCAAAAATACCATCAATTATTATGACGGCAATCAGAATCTGAAAACAATCCAGGTAAACGGCGAGCTGTTCACAATGGATATGTTTAGCGCTGATGAAGTCCTTGTTAATGGCGCGCCTATCGTTGTATATACCGGTTATGACTATATGGGTAAAAAATTAACCAGAAACCCAAGTTTTGATGAATTCTTCACCGGCAAAGACGCCAATGGCAACTATACCCGTACTATCGGAGCCTATCAGCCAATTTACCTTGCCGGTTATATTCAGGATAAATTTGCATTCAAGGATCTGATTTTCAACATTGGTGTTCGCGTTGACCGTTTCGACGCCAATCAGCCTGTATTGAAAGATCCTTTCCTTCTTTACCCGGCGAAAACAGTTCGCGAAGTCACCAAAATGAATGGACAAGATGTTTTTCACCCTACGGGGATGGGCGAAAATTACGTTGTTTACGTTGATGACGCTAATAATCCTGCCGTCATTACCGGTTATCGCAATGCGAGCGCCTGGTACAATTCCGAAGGAAGTCCTATCACCGACCCCGTCAGGGTTCTCGACCGCGGCAATGGGGTTCAACCATACCTCCTTGACCCTTCTAATAAAACATTGCAGGCTACTGCATTCAATGATTATGACCCGCAAACCAATGTAATGCCCCGAATATCATTTTCATTCCCAATTTCGGACGATGCTCTGTTCTATGCCCATTATGATATTTTAACTCAGCGCCCTTCCTCTGCGGAAGTTCAGATTGACCCCGTCAGTTATTATTATCTTGGAGTAACCGGCGCCTCCGGAACAATCAATAATCCGGCTTTAAAACCTGAGAGAACCATTGATTATGAATTGGGTTTCCAACAGAAAATCAACAATGCCTCTTCGCTGAAACTCGCCGTTTTCTATCGTGAAATGCGCGACCAGATACAGCAGTACCGTTTAAGTGGCGCCTATCCCAAAACCTATTATTCCTATACGAACATTGACTTTGGAACGGTTAAAGGATTAACGCTTACTTATGACCTGCGCCGTTCGGGAAATGCACGGGTTCGTTTTAACTACACTTTGCAGTTTGCCGATGGTACCGGCTCTGACCCTAATGCAGCACAAACCATTATTCGTTCCGATCAACCGAACCTTCGTACCCTGAATCCTTTGAATTTTGACCGTCGTCACCAGTTTAACGTCAGTCTCGATTATCGTTGGGGCGGTGGTAATGATTATAATGGACCGGTAATAAAAAGGAAAAACGGAAAATCTCCGATTCAGATTCTTTCAAACCTTGGAGCTAATGTTACTCTCACCGGAGGATCAGGAACCCCTTATACGCAAACAAGTAAAATTCTGCCTTTTGGAGCGATGGGCCCAATCAAAGGAAGTATAAACGGAGCTCGTTTGCCATGGCAATTCCTGATTAATGCCCGTGTTGACAAAGATTTCAACATATCGCTGAATAAAAAGAAAAGTGGAACCTTCAATGTTTATTTCGAATTCTCGAACTTGTTAAATACCCAGAATGTTACCGCTGTTTATCCCGGAACAGGAACTGCCAATGACGATGGCTACCTTACAGCTCCTGAATGGCAAAATGCTATCAGTCAGCAGGTAAGTCCCGAATCATTTCGTGATCTGTATTCAATCAATATGAATAGCCCTTACCGTTATAGCTCCCCGAGAACTATTCGTTTTGGCGTTATGTTTAACTTTTAATGTATTTCACAATGTTAACGAGAAGAAATTCCGGTATGTTTAAAAATGATATGACTATGAAAAATATACTTCGCTTTTTTGTTAGTTTACTCTTCTGTTTGTTGATAACAAATGCCCTCATGGCAGAGGAAGTACACAAAGTGGGTAGCAGTAAAAGCGGTAATAACATCAAAGAGACGGCCGCTGGATGTGCGTCTGGATCCACTTATAAGTATCTCGATATCAATAATGTCAGAACACTTTGTTATTCTTACGGAAACGGATGGTTTCTTGAAAATGCGGAATATGAAATTCCTAAAGGTTCAAAGAAAACCTCAATGTTTTCATTCTCACTTTGGATTGGGGGAATTGATATAAATAACAATCTGAAGCTGGCAGCATATCGATATGGTCAGGGAACAGGGATTCCTTCGCACGTTAAGAATGATTATTGGCCAGGTCCACTAACGGTTGACGGAACTGCTGCAATTGATGCAGAAACCTGCGCTGAATACGATAAATTATATCCTATGTCGAGAGCCGAAGTACAGGAATTTTTAGCATGGTGGGACAATAAAGCTGAGTATCCAAACTATGTCATTCCAAAAACAATTCTTGAGTGGCCCGCTCATGGAAAAAAATCAAAAGGACAAGCATATTACCTTGCGCCGTTTATGGATGTTAGTGGCGAAGGCGATTATGACCCTAAGATGGGTGATTATCCCTATTATGATCTGGCAAACCGTTTATGCCCTGCATATCTCAAGCCAGGTGAAAGAATTGCAAGAGCAAAAATCAAGAATGGCGGAGTCAGCGATACAATGGGGATACTTGTTGACCAGGTGTTGAAAGGCGACCAAACTCTTTGGAGCGTTTACAACGATAAAGGTAACTACCATTCAGAAACAACAGGAGAGCCAATTGGTATGGAAATCCGAGCACAATATTTTGCTTTCGCCACGAATGATGAAATCAATAACATGACTTTCTATTCTTATGAAATTATCAACAGATCTACCTATACACTTACCGGAACCTATTTTAGTCAATGGGTTGATCCAGATCTTGGTTACGCAAACGACGACTATGTTGGATGTGATGTAAACCGCGGTCTTGGTTATTGTTACAATGGAACGCCTATTGATGGAACTGGTCAGAGTTACGCTTATGGTTCCAACCCTCCGGCTGTCGGGGTTGACTTCTTCCAAGGTCCTTACATGGATCCCGACTCTTGTGATAATCCTTCATTTAAAGGTAGTAACCTTAAAGGTCCTTCATTTAAAGGGAGTTGCGATATTGTCGGATTGAATGGAACCCTTTATAAGATGGGTTTTGGTCCGGGCGGCTTGGATTCAGCCAAATTTCGTGTCAGGTCTGAAGCTATTAACGGCGTAAACTTTGGCGATGGAATTATTGATAATGAGCGTTTCGGGATGCGGCGTTTTGTTTATCATAATAATAGTAACGCCGGCGTTCCACCATATATGACCGATCCCCAGTATGCGCCGGAATATTACCTCTTCCTTCGTGGAATCTGGAAAGATAACGCCCCTATGATTTACGGTGGAAACGCTCATTTCTCAGCAGGCGGAGTTGGACCGGAGTGCGACTTTATGTTCCCTGGACTTACAGACGTTTGCGATTGGGGAACAAGAGGACAGCCGCCCAATGGTCCTAAGGAATGGACTGAAGTTACTGCAAAGAACAATCCGCAGGACCGTCGTTTTATGCAATCAGCCGGACCTTTTACTCTGCTGCCTGGCGCTTGTAACTACATTACCGTTGGGATTCCATGGGCGCAATCTGTTGAAGGCACTCCCGCAGCTTCTGTTTTATTATTGAAACAGTATGACGACAAGGCTCAGAGTTTATTTGACAACTGTTTTGCAGTATTAAATGGACCAAACGCGCCTGATTTGGTAATTGAAGAGATGTCAAATAGCCTGATTTTCTATTTATCAAATCGTAAAACTAATGATGGCGGAAATAACTATCAGGAAAAATACAAGGAGTATGATCCGAATATCCCGAATCCCGATGGTCTGATTCCACGTAACGACTCTCTTTATCACTTTGAGGGATATCAGATTTTCCAATTGAAGGATGCAACTGTATCTGCCGGCGATCTTGATGAGACAAGCAAAGCCAGACTTGTAGCACAGTTCGATATTCAAAACGGGGTTAAAAAACTGGTGAACTGGACACTGGATGCAAATATTGGCGGAAATGTAGGTAAAGTGATGGTTGATGGAGCTGATAAGGGTATCCAACATTCTTTTGTTTTCTCAAAAGATATGTTTGCAACCGGAGATGAGCGGCTGATTAACCATAAACAGTATTATTACATTGCGGTTGCTTATGCTTATAATGAATATAAAAAGTATAATCAAACCGATCCGATGGCGATTGATGGTCAGAAAAAAACATATCTCAGAGGACGAAGTAATATTAAGGTTTACACAGCAATTCCACACATTCCGCTCGGTGTTGTATCGAATTCTTCCTATGGCGAAGGTCCGGTAATTACGCGTATTCAGGGACAGGGAAATGGCGGGATGATACTTGAATTTTCTCAAGCAACCATTGATTCAATCCTTATTAAACCACCTTTTGTGTATGATTCAACTAAACCAGAATTTGGTCCGGATTATCCTATTTGCTATAACCCTACCTACCTTGTTTCAAAAGGACCATTACAGGTCAAGGTTATTGATCCGTTGAATGTTATTGGAGGAGATTTTACTGTAAAGTTTGATTCGATGGTTGAGGTAAAAGTTGACAACCCTTTTGCCATTGGCGTTACAACTGCTGATACCAAAAAGATTTTGTTTGGTAAATGGTCGTTGACAAATAATAAAACCGGGAAGGTTTACCTTGCCGATACTACCACCATTTATCATTACGAACAAACTTTCCTTGATCTTGGCTTAGCTCTTACAATCAATCAGGTTCCAAATGCAGGCGACTCTATGCGAGGCGAATTGCCAGCCGATAATGGACTTCTTTATTCTTCTCCTCCGATTTATGAGGATAGTACGTTAGCTTGGTTCGCAGGTGTTGAAGATAGCGATATTCCTGAATCTCCACTCAACTGGATTCGTTCAGGAACTTACAAAGGCTCTGATTCTAGATACTATGACTGGAATATGGCTTCTGGCGGTCCCGCTGGTCAACCCTGGGATCCAAATAAAAATTTCCAGAAAATTCAAACAGGCACATGGGCTCCATATTGTTTAACTGCAATTGCCGGTAGTGAATTACCTCAAGGACCTGCTCTAAATTCTTTTTCAAAAAAATGGGCTAAACTTGATAAACTTGGCAGTGTGAATATTGTGATGACGCCAGATAAAAAATTGTGGACAAGGTGCCCTATTATTGAACTTTGCCCTACAAAAAATCTTGCCCAGGGAAACGCAGTCCAGTTTGATTTCCGCAACGCTCCTTCCGTAAATATTAATGGCGATACGGGTGTTGTAAATAAATCAGACTCCACGCTAAATTCCAATTACATCAATGCAATCGGAATGGGTTGGTTCCCCGGTTATGCAATTAACCTTGAAACCGGAGAAAGACTAAACGTTATGTTCGGTGAGAATTCATGGCTTGTTGCCGATAATGGGCGCGACATGATCTGGAACCCTAGTAGCCGTACTTATGACGATTCCGGTATTCCGGTATTTGGCGGACAACATTATTTGTACATAATGGGGCATACCAGCATTTCTGTTTCCTCTTCCATTAAGATAACGTATCCGGCTTATGATGGAGGCGCCTTCCTCCGTTCACACTTAATGCTTGCTCCGGCAACGCTTAATAAGTGGCCTGCTTATGGCAGCGCCATGTATGTAAATGTTCCGCTTTCTATTGAAGGTAAGGAATGGCTGAATAATGCCGTTACAACAAAGATCAGAATATCCAAACCTTATGAACGCTATTACTCAACTCCATTGCCAGCCGGATCATCTGATACTGTGAACAGGAATTATCCGATGTATGTTTTTAATACTAATTCGATCTCAACTTCAACAAATAACGTTACAAAAGCAACCAGCGATCTCGATTATATCAATGTAGTGCCAAATCCGTATTATGCTTATGATGATTATGAACGGAATCAGTTGGATAACCGAATTAAACTTGTGAATCTGCCCACTAAATGTGTCGTTACCATTTTTGATATGAGTGGAACCATGATTCGTCAATTCGTTGTTGACAAGTCAGGCATACCTCAACCACGCTCTTCAATAGCCGGTATAAATACTGACGCTAAAACCTCAGTTGACTGGGACCTGAAAAATTTTGCCGGAATACCCATATCTGGCGGAGTCTATCTGATTCATGTCAAAGCTGATGGACTTGGCGAGCGTGTGATCAAATGGTTTGGAATACTGCGACCGGTTGATTTAAACTCATTGTAATGGCGCTAAGGATGTTCAATAGGATAACAATAAAAAATTCCAGGATTATGAAAAAAATATATAGCTGCTTAGTTGCGATATTCCTGATAGGGTTGATCTTACTTCCCCTGGATAAGGTAACTGCCGGTAATAAAGACCGTTCCGGCCAGGCTGGAGCTTCAGAGCTACTGATAAATCCCTGGGCGCGTAGTTCAGGCTGGGGTTCGGTCGGAACTTCATGCGGGCAAGGGCTCGAGGCTTTGTACACCAACATCGCCGGTACGGGTTTTACTCAGGGAACTGAAATAATATTTTCATATACTAACTGGCTTCAGGGTTCAGGAGTTAATATTATGGCTTTCGGTCTTAGTCAAAAATTAGGGCAAAATGGCGGCGTCCTTACTGCTGCCGTTATGTCTATGAATTTTGGCGAGATTGATATAACCACTACCAATTCTCCCGAACCGGTTCAGGGTACCTTCAAGCCTAACTATATGAATATTAATTTAGGTTATGCGAAAGCCTTTTCCAATAGTATTTATGGTGGACTTAACATTAAACTTATTACCGAAACCATTTCTGATGTATCTGCTACCGCTATTGCACTTGATGCAGGTATTCAGTATGTTACAGGAGAAAAGGAGCAGATTAAATTTGGTATTGCTCTGAAAAATGTTGGCGCTCCAATGAGTTTCAGCGGCGACGGTTTATCTTTCCGTGGAATTATTCCCGGACACGGAAACGATAATGACCAGTTTACAGTTGAACAACGCTCCGCTGTGTATGAATTACCTGCTACTTTACGTATTGGCGTATCTTACGATTTTTTAATCGGAGATATGCACCGGATTACTTTGGCAGGAAACTTCACTTCAAATTCATTCACCAAAGATCAATTTACGCTGGGATTGGAATATTCACTGAAGTATTATCTGCAACTAAGAGCTGGATATACTTATCAGGATGGTATGTTCAATTCTGATATTGCATCGCGTGGCACCGTATTTACCGGACCAAGCGCCGGCTTTACTGTTTCAGTTCCCTTCAATAAAGAAAAGATGTCGGGAATTGGAATTGATTATTCATACAGGGCTACGAATCCATTCAGCGGAGTGCATAGTGTTGGCATAAAACTTAACTTCTAAGCGCGTAGTTAATAATCTTCAATAAATTTGTTTTATTAAAGTCAAAGGACCCGTAATAGGGTCTTTTGGCTTATTTTCACTTTTAATATTCAACTCCAATGTCGGATTTAAAGTATTATACCCCGGAAGGATTACAAAAATTACAAGATGAATTAACCCATCTTACCACGGTAGAACGCCCATCCATCTCACGACAAATAGCAGAAGCAAGGGACAAGGGCGATTTGTCGGAAAATGCTGAATATTCAGCAGCTAAAGAAGCTCAATCAATGCTTGAACTGAAAATTTCCAAACTTCAGGAGGTGGTCAGCAATGCACGATTGATTGATGAACGTAAACTGGATAATAGCAAAATCCTGATTTTTTCCAATGTAAAACTTAAAAACTCATTAAACGGTTCAATCGTTAGCTATACTCTCGTTCCAGAAAATGAAGCGAATATCAAAATGGGAAAATTATCGGTTAGTTCACCTATTGCCAAAGGATTGCTTGGAAAAAAACTAAGAGATAAAGTAGAAATCGCAATTCCTTCGGGTAAAATTACTTATGAAATTATTGATATAACGCGTTAAATATGGCGACAATATTTACACGAATCGTAAATGGGGAAATTCCCTGCTACAAGGTGGCGGAAGACGAGAATTATCTCGCTTTTCTTGATATAAATCCGCTTCAGGAAGGTCATACTCTTGTAATTCCTAAAAAAGAGATAGATTATATTTTTAATGTTGAGGAAGATTTACATGGCGGGTTGTGGAACTTTGCAAGAAAAGTTGCCAAAGGCATCGAGGAAGTTATTCCTTGTAAACGCATTGGCGTAACTGTTATCGGTCTTGAAGTTCCACATGCACATATTCACCTGATTCCACTGAAAACCATGTATGACATGGATTTCAAAAAGCCAAAACTATCATTTACGCATGAACAGTTCTTGGAAATAAGTGAGAGGATTGCGAGAAAAGTAGCGAAATAGGAAAATTAATAGGCTCTTATATTTTTTCCCTCGATGTAGTTGATAAATGCTTTGTTAACTACTTTATTTCCTCCCGGAGTTGGGTAATTTCCTGTAAAGTACCAATCTCCAGAATGTTGCGGGATGGCGGCATGCAAATCTTCAATTGTTTGATAAATGATTTGTACGCTTGCCTGACAACTTTGCGGAGTTAACAATTGGGATATCTTTGCAGAAATCCTGTCGGCGCTAAATGGCTTGTATATTTCTTTAACAAAATTCACAATCTTTTCCTTTGGCAGATTCTCCTGTGATTTCGACTTGTTGTAAACTTCATTGATGATATTTTCCTGCTGCGTCTCCTTCAGCAATTCTATTGCCGCTTTAAAGGCAATAAAGTCAGTGAGTTTTGCCATGTCTATGCCGTAACAATCGGGATACCTTATTTGTGGGGCTGATGATGCAATAAAGATTTTCCTTGGGGCAAGCCGATCCAGAATCCTCAGAATACTTTGCTTTAGCGTGGTACCTCTCACAATCGAATCATCGAGAACAACAAGGTTATCCTTTCCCGGACGAATGGAGCCATAAGTAATATCATAAACATGTGCGGTAAGATCGTTTCGCTGGGAATCCTGTGTTATGAATGTCCGCAGTTTTAGGTCTTTAACTGCAACCTTTTCAACACGCGGTTTTAATCTGAAGATTTCTGCCAGTTTTTCCTTTGTAAGAATTTTCCCGGTCTCAAGAATACGTTCCATCCTGATTTCATCACAAAACCGCTCAATTTCTTCAATCAGTCCATAGTAAGCATCAATAGCGGTATTCGGAATATATGAAAAGACAGTATTTTCAAGATCATGATCAATTGCTTTCAAAATAGCAGGGGTCAGAAGTTTGCCAAGTTTTTTCCGCTCCCTGTAGATTTCACTATCGGTGCCTCTTGAAAAATAGATTCTTTCAAACGAACAGGATTTCTTCTCTTCCGGCAAACGAAACTCCACTTCAGCAATTTTTCCATCCTTTTTTATAACGAGGGCATGCCCAGGAGTAATTTCATGAATTTTTCCAAATGGAATATCGAAGGCAGTCTGAATAACCGGTCGCTCAGAAGCAACTACCACAATTTCGTCGTCATTATAGTAATAAGCCGGACGAATTCCAACCGGGTCGCGCATTACAAAAGCATCTCCGTGACCAAAAAGTCCGGCAATTACATACCCGCCATCCCAGTTTTCTGCTGCCTTTCGCAGTATCTTTTGAACATTGAGGTTTTTTGCAATCTGAATTGTTATATCTCGTTTGGGAAAACCCTGAATTTTAAATTTCCGATAAAGTTCTTCGTTTTCCTCATCCAGGAAATGGCCTATTTTTTCGAGAATCGTTATGGTATCGCTTGTTTCAACAGGGTATTGGCCAAGATCAATCAGTTTCTCAAACAGTTCATCAACATTGGTGAGGTTGAAATTGCCTGCAAGCACAAGATTCTTGGTCATCCAGTTATTCTCACGAACAAAAGGATGAATATTCAGAATACTATTCTTTCCAAAAGTTCCGTACCGGAGGTGACCGAGGTATAATTCACCCAGCATCTCCACCTTTTCCTTAAGATACTCGATATCCTGTAACCGCTGAGGCTGCCGATCCTCAATTTCCCTGATGGGATGACCAGCTTTATGGAAAATATCCTGAATCGGCGCATTTGCATTAGACCTGATTCTGTTGATGTACTTATTCCCCGGCTCCAGATCAAACTTAATACATGCAACTCCTGCCCCATCCTGACCGCGGTTGTGCTGCTTCTGCATCAGCAAATGCAACTTGTTAAGACCATAAAATGCAGATCCATACTTTGCAAGATAAAATTCGAGTGGTTTTAGAAGTCTTACGAGCGCTATGCCACACTCATGATTGATTACATCGCTCATGGATAAGGTTGTTGAGCGGCAAAAGTACAAATTATTTGCGGGCGCAATGAAGTTCCAGTAGCCGCGAGGCGTTGCCGTTTCCCAGAAATCGCGCCTTCTGCCAGTCATGGCAGGCTTTTTCCAACTCATTCAGATTAAAATACGCTGATCCTCGTCCGAAATATGCATCACCGTAATCCGGGTCTATTTCTATTGCTTTGTCAAAATCAGCAATGGCTCCTCTCATATCCCTGAATTCCATAGCGCAAATGAAACCTCTGTTATTATAAGCCTTTGCATATCGCGGCTTAAGCGATATTGCCGAATCGTAGAATGCCACAGCGCCGTGAATATCCCTATTCCTGTACCGTTCATTGGCTGCATTGAAAAAAGCATGCGCTTGCAGCTCGGTTGATTGGGTTTGGGGATCACGTTTCAGGTAAAGGCATAACCGCGCAATGTTAATTGAGTCGCGCTTGTTAAAGTTGGTTTGCTGATAAAATCCTCTGATCCAGTTCAAAAAAATATCCTGATTGTGGGGATATTTCGGCAAAGGCAGCGAGAAAAAGGAGACTGCCGGAATATCAATTCTATAAGTGTTCTCCGCAAAAATTGCAGCATTTCCATCAACATAGATTAACCGCCAGTTTTGTAATTCTCTGAACTGAATTGTCCAGGGATAATACTTTTGATAGTTGTAACAAACAAGCCGGGGTTGATACTTGTCAAGTAATCTGCTCAAGCTTCCATTCCAACTGGTGGTCAATTCTTTATACAACGATTCCTGCATCACTTCGAGGCGGCCATCAATAAAAACCGGCTGAGGCAATACCCACGAAAGCCATCCGCCAAATCCGATGCTGTTTAGCATTTTCCCATCGAGATGGTGTATGATTAAAAATTCGCCAGCATAAAACGGCTGGTGACTGGTATTAATTCCCATACCTGTTTTATTGAAGGATTCGTTTGAAACGTAAAATGCGTTGGTTATCAAACGGGGAATCAGCGATAAAGGAAGTATAAGCATTAGAATAAACAGAAACATTTCCGGCTTCCATTTTGCTTTTTGAATCTTGTTAAAAAAATTGTGATTAATGTTTTTGCGCGAATCTGAACCGGGATTTTTAATTAAAATGCTAATCTGTTTACAAACCACCGGGAGGGCAACCAAAACAAAAAGCGGAATATTTCTAACCGACATGATTGCGGCAACAGCAAAGATGATTGGCAGCAGTAAGTCATGCATTTCTAATTTCCGAAAATTTATGATGATCAGAAAGCCACTGATTATAAGCAATACAAGGAACAAATAGTCGCGAAGCAGAAACTTAGATTGAGCAAAGAATGGAATAAATTCCTGAATATGCTGATTATAAATATTTTCCGGATTGAAGCGTGTAAGAAGTTCCAAAGGAAAAGTAAAGCCATTTATACTGTATGGATTGATAAAACAAACTGCAATAGCAATCGCGAGCCAAAACCCAAAAAGGCGGTCAAATTTCTTATTCCGGAATGAAATACTCAGCCAATAAACGCCTGTAAGGATAAGTCCCAGCATGAATAGTGCATGAGTATTGCACCACATCAGCATAATCACCGGTATTACAGGAAGCAGGTTTTTCCTTCCTTTATTATACATTTCCAGGATTATCAGGATAATTGTAAAGAACAGGAAAGTAAGCAATTCAGGTCGCGGAGCTATCCTGGGATCAAGTATGATAAACGCAGCAAATAGCGCCGGAGCAGAAATTGAAACCGGAATATTTTCAAGATTATTTCTCAGAAGCATCAGGAGAAAAAGCATCAGGCTAAGGAAACAGAAGAACATACTAAGGATGGAATATCCACCTGCTCTGAACAACTGATATATCAATACCTGAAACAACCAGTGCAAATCAATATATTGGTGATTTGCTACCGTATAGGTACTCTGATCAAGGAGTGGAACTGTTTTGTGCAAACTTATCCACTCGCCATATTTCAAATGAAATCCGAGATCGGGATCTGATAATTGTCGTAATGATAAGACAAAAACAAAAATGGCAACTGAAATGAGCGCAAATAACCACTTTCGCGGCGTCATGCTTTGGATTTTTCCCAAATATATTCACAAATACCATGTCAAACTGACGAAACATGGCTAATTTTGATGAACTGAACGAAACAACCGATGATCGCTGAATTTGACCCGACAACCTTTGTTAAAATGGCATTGAATTTTCCGGTGATTGATGTACGCTCTCCCGGCGAATTTGCACAGGGACATATCAGCGGCGCATTAAACATCCCATTATATACCGACGAGGAGCGCGCAGTTGTAGGCGCTCTGTATGTAAAATCGGGAAAAGATCAGGCAATTTTAAAAGGGCTTGATATTGCGCTGCCGCAGATTGACCGGTATTTATCCGCTTTGTCTGAATTGGCTTCGGCAGAAAAACTATTGATACATTGCTGGCGTGGGGGACTTCGCAGCGCAACCATGGCTGAAGTATTCAGGAATGCAGGTTATGATGTTGGAATCCTGAAAGGAGGATATAAGGCTTATCGCAGGTACATCAGAGAGGAATTGACGAAGCCTCGGATGGTCATTGTGCTTGGAGGTTATACAGGAAGCGGAAAAACAGACCTTTTGCAAACCATGGCGGCGATGGGCGAACAAGTTATTGATCTTGAAGCGCTGGCGCGCCACAAAGGTTCCGTTTTTGGAGCGCTGGGTCAGTTGCCGCAGCCAACCAATGAGCAGTTTGAAAACGATTTGTTTGCAAAGTGGAGTTCCACGGATCCTCTCCAACCGATATGGCTGGAGGATGAAAGCCGGATGATCGGAAATATCACCCTTCCTGAACCGGTATTTGAAAAATTAAACGCCGGGTTCATGGTTAGAATCAATGTAGAAAAATCAATCCGCATTGAACATCTTGTTGAAGATTATTCAAAGTTTGATAAAATATTACTATCACGCGCAATTCAAAAAATCAGTCAGCGTATTGGCGGCACATGCGCCAAAGCAGCTTCAGAGGCTTTGGACAATAATGATTTTCATACCGTTGCCGATATTGTACTTTCATACTATGACAAAGCTTATCAGTTCGCCATTGAACACAGAAAAGGGAAGACGATTTCTGAAATATCAGTTACAGGTGATAATTTTAATGCGGATGTTTTGAAAATTATAAAAGTTGTTGAAGGTCGAGGTTAAAAAACAAATATAAGTGTAGCTTTTAACCCGACCAAAAGGGATCTGGGTTAATCGTTGGGAATACTAAAAATCAGCAGTTGCCTACATCTTGATTAGTTTGTAAATTTCATTCCCAGTTGTGGCTGATATCCTTACAAAATAGATCCCCGATTTGAACTGATCTGTTGAAACCGATTGTTTGGATATGCCTTCAAATACTTTGGAATAGACCCTCATTCCGCTCATGCTGAAAATTTCAATGCCGGTGATAAGAAGCGATTCATTACCGGAAGATTCAACAGTAAAGATATCCTGGACAGGATTCGGATAAATGATGATCTTTTGCTGAATTCCTGAAACAGTCTGGAGCGATTGGTCGCCATTTTTCAATTGAGCGCCAACAATCGTAGCGGGAAGACTTGGGCAATATTGAGAGGAGTCAGTGATATAACCATGCATGTATCCGCCTGAAAAAACAGTTGTTCCCGGCAGGAACAGAATGTTTTGCCCTGCAATAAGCGTGGCGGAACCTCCCGACATCACCGTAAATATTGAATCTCCGCCGGCAACTGTAATTGTTTGTGTTGCGCTATAGCAGTTTGATTGAGTTTCTGATACGGTACCGGTAACCCAAAGATTCAAGTCCATTGTCCTGAAGTAATGTGCAGCCGTCCATAAACTGTAATATCCCGAACCACATACGGAACGAAGGTAAGCATAGTAAGAAGTGGCAGGCGTCAAACCTGTCAGTATAAGCGAATCAACGCTGGACGGGACCGAACCTGAAAATTCCAGACCGGATGCACCGCTCCCCGGATTGCCGCTCGTCCTTATTTCATACTGGTAACCTTGCGGGGGGATGTTTACATCGTTCCAGTATATCAAGGCAGTGGAAGACAGAACCTGAGAGGATGTAACTCCAGTAGGTGGGTTGCAATCGATTGGGGTTTGCCCGGAAATCGTGATCATCAGGGAATCCATGATCGTACCGTCGGCCTCCGCTATGGCTTTTGCCCACACGGTTCCATCGGTAACTGCCGTCACAAGGCCTGTTCCGTTGATGGTTGCACTACCTGTTCCAGTCACTATGAACCAGTGCGCCGCCTGATTTGCGATAGCAGGATATACTGTATCAACCAATTGCAGCGAACCGGCGAGAGTTGAGATCACGGCGGGGACGTTTCCCTGTGTCTTTACCTTGATACCGATTACACCATTCACGGAAATACCCTGAGCGTATCCCATTCTAACTCCGGTTCCCCTGTCTTCGTTCCAAAAACCAGCGCACCTGATCGCTCCGACATTCTCAAATCCGTATCTTCCTTTCGCATTTCCGGCTGAAGTAGTAGTTGAACTGATCTCGACGCGGCTATATGGCCAGGCAAAATTCCCATTGACGTCAAGCCTGGTGACATAGATCAGGTAATTAATATCTGTGTATTCCATGAACATTGGAGTATCATTCACAACTACTAATCGGCCTGCCTGCTGATCTCTTGACGAGGAAATGGGAAAAACATTTTTGGCAGCATCGGTAAATTGCCGGGCGCCGGTAGTTTTAAGGAATTTTTGAATGTAAACGCCGTAATTCGCCTGGTTTGTACTACAGAATGAAGATACCGCCCAGATATAATCCGATCCCGGCGCTTTGCCTATATTGGTGACCATTTGATAGGGATCAGAGGAAGTAATGGCTGTACAGAAATTGGAACCGGTAATTCCCCAGGGGATTGTACAATCAGGGTTGATTCTTTGAAGGACAGAATTAAACCTGGAGCCCTGTGACACATAAAAGCCAAAATAGGTCGTGTCACCATCAGTGAGTATTGAATAATAGGTGGACTGCGCCGAATTTAAAGTACTTATCTGCAATGCAGTATATAAGGCGGTACCTGATGAGTCATACCTGTTGACATAAAGAGTAGAGCCGTTCCCAACACCTTTTTTCTGGAATACCATGGTAAAATTATTGTTGGATGTTGCCACGATCTGTCCGCGGTTGGTTTTCGTAGTTCCGACCAGAATGGCTTTTGCGTTTGCCCAGGCGAGGGTTCCATTTGTAGTTATCTTCTGCATATTCAGGGTACTGCCGGCGGTGGCAGCCCAGGCAACAATGACTTCGCCATTTGTAAGAACAGCCGGGTAAGGAGCAAGTCCAGCGCCCAGGATAACCCCGTCAGAACTCCATAAATGTGTACCTGCCTGCGAAATTTTATAAACAACCGCCTGCATCGTCCCTGTGCGCTGATCCTGACACGCAACGATCAGGTTGTTTGATGCATCCACACATATATTGAAAACATAAGTGGCAGTCCCTGTAGGTTGATTACTGACCAGAACGCCATTCGCACCAAGCAGTTTATTGCCATTGGCGTCAATCAATTGGGCATACATGTCATAGCCGCTTCCATTAAGACTATAGAAGGCTGACCAAACTTTACCGTCAGTAGTTGCCGCTGTAAGTACAACTGAAACATTTACCCCGGATACCAGCGTATTTTCGGAGGTATTGTTGTTCCATTGGGCATGCGCATTTTTAACTGGTAACAAAAAGACGATTAACGCCAAGGCTATGCCTAGGCTCATTTGTAATTTTTTTTTCATGGGGACTGAGTTTAGGTTCGACAAAAG
>JBAXRP010000021.1:0-30622 GCA_037131145.1 Bacteroidota bacterium | reverse complement strand
CAAATGTAGCATTGTTTTATCAAACTGTTATAAGTTATTTAATTTTTATTACTTAGTAAGCAAGTGTACCCCATATTAAAATAATTTTTTTGGCATAATACCCAATACTCAAAAGAATTTTAACAATATAACGGATGATTGCAGCCGAAGGATTAACAGTAGAATTTGGGGGAACCACCCTGTTTAAAAATGTATCATTCGTAATCAATGAAAAGGACAGGATTGCCCTGATGGGCAAGAACGGCGCCGGGAAATCTACCTTGCTAAAGATTCTTGCAGGTGAACGACTGCCGACAAACGGACGGGTATCATCTCCCAAAGGCTCGGTAATAGCCTATCTGCCACAACATCTCATGACGGTTGACAGTCGCACCGTTTTTGAGGAGGCGTCGCAGGCTTTCGCCTCTGTTTTCGGAATGAAAACCCAGATTGACGAGATCAATCGCCAGATTGAAACCCGCACCGATTATGAATCGGAAGAGTACTACAAACTCATCGAAGATTTATCGCTGCTTAGCGAAAAGTTTTACTCCATTGAAGATATCAACTACGATGCAGAGATAGAGAAGATATTAATGGGTTTGGGATTTCTGCGCTCCGATTTTACACGTCCTACCGGCGAATTCAGCGGAGGCTGGCGCATGAGGATCGAACTGGCAAAAATCCTGTTGCAAAAACCCGACCTCATCCTACTTGACGAGCCCACCAATCACATGGATATCGAATCGGTGCAATGGCTGGAAGAATTTCTCATCAATAGCGCAAAAGCAGTGATTGTCATTTCTCACGACCGGGCATTCGTGGATAACATTACTACCCGCACCATTGAAGTGACTATGGGGCGCATTTATGACTACAAGGTTAACTATACGACATACCAGCAACTTAGGCTTGAACGACGCCAGCAGCAACAGAAAAAGTACGATGAGCAGCAAAAGATGATTGCCGAAACGCAGGAGTTTATCGAACGGTTCAGAGGCACTTACTCTAAAACGCTTCAGGTACAATCGAGGGTGAAGGCGCTCGAAAAACTTGAACCGGTTGAGATAGACGAGGAAGACACTTCTGCCCTTCGCCTGAAATTTCCACCGTCGCCGCGATCTGGAAGTTACCCGCTAATCCTCAGTGAACTCTCAAAAAATTATGGCGACCACAACGTGTTTTCCGATGTTTCCATCAGTATTGAACGAGGTGAAAGGGTTGCATTTGTCGGAAAAAATGGGGAGGGAAAATCAACCCTTGTCCGTGCCATCATGGGTGAAAAGGGATATAAGGGTTCACTTGCAGTTGGACACAACATCATGATCGGGTACTTTGCCCAGAACCAGGCTTCGCTACTCGACGAAGAGATAACTGTGTTTCAAACCGTTGACGACGCCGCCAAAGGCGATATCCGTTCCAAAATCAGAGACATTCTGGGGGCGTTCATGTTTGGCGGCGACATCTCTTCTAATAAAGTCAAAGTTTTATCTGGCGGCGAACGTACACGCCTTGCCATGATAAAACTTCTTCTTGAACCAGTAAACCTGCTGATCCTTGATGAGCCTACAAATCACCTCGACCTGAAAACCAAGGACATTCTGAAAAGCGCATTACAGGATTATGACGGTACGATGATTCTGGTATCGCATGACCGCGACTTCCTCGATGGATTGGTAAATAAGGTTTTTGAATTTGGCAATAAACGGGTTAAAGAACATCTTGGCGATATCCACAGTTTTTTAATGAAGAAAAAACTGGAGAACCTGAAGGAACTGGAAAGAAACACACACTAAATTCAGACGGTCTCCTCCCTAAATACCTCCGCAAAAAGAGAGGAACTAACTCACCCTTACCTTTTTTGGAGATGAGGTCAGGGGGATGGGGTCACTCCCCAATTTTCACCGAGGTCATCGAAAGGGAACCCATCACGGTTTTATCATTGAAAAACGACACTGCCTCATCTTCTCCTTTCAGGGCAAGCATATAGAGCAATGGCAGGTAATGTTCGGGGGTTGGAATTGCCAATCCCACGGCTGAGTTCAATTTTTTATAATTGATCAGTTGATGATGATCATTTCCTGAAATCAACTTTTTGAATATTTCATTTGCTTCATTTGCCCAGTCAAACCCCTGGTTTTGATTTGTCCAATCAATTTTACGAAGATTATGCACCATGTTCCCGCTGCCGATGATCAGAACCCCCTTTTTACGCAGCGGGGCAAGCTCTTTCGCCAGATCATACTGAGCCAGTGCGCTTTTATTATAATCCAGACTCATCTGGATCACTGGAACTGAAGCGCCGGGATACATTTGTTTGATCACGCTCCAGGCCCCGTGATCAAGTCCCCATTTTTCATCAAGACCGACAGACGTTTTGGTAACCATCATCTGCGTTTCTTTTGCCAGTTCGGGACTTCCTGGCGCCGGATACCGGATGTCAAACAACTCCTGCGGGAATCCACCGAAATCATGTATGGTTTTCGGTTTGGACATGGAAGTTACCCATGTGCCATCGGTTTCCCAGTGAGCAGAGACACAAAGGATCGCCTTCGGTTTTGGGATGGTCGCTGCAATGTTTCGCCAACCCTCGGTAAATTCGTTGTGCTCAATGGCATTCATCGGACTGCCATGACCGACAAAGAGCGCAGGCAGGGGCGCCGCGCTCTTCATTGATTGCGATAATATATTCAGGTCATTCAGTTTCATTGACATTGCTGTAAATGGTATTAATGCAAGGGATGCGAGAAATTGCTTTCTGTTCATCGTTATTGTTGAACTGCAACAAGTTTCAGTTTCATTGTAAATTCGTCGTAGATCGCTTTGTCGCCAAGGTCGCTGAAAAATGATCCGGAGCCGTATTTAATGCCGTAAGAGGTCCGGTCAATCACGATGCTGTTTGCATTGAAAACATAAGTGTTACCATCCTTTTTTACAACCGCCTTGAAGGCAATGGGCTTAACAATCCCTTTAATGGTCAGCTTTCCGTGTATGTCAACCACTGCCTTGCTGAGATCAACCGGCTTTGTGATAGTGAACAAAGCTTCGGGGAATTTGGCAACATCAAAAAAATCGGGTGAACTAAGGTGACCGATAAGCTTCTTGTTGTATTCGGCATCGGTAAGGTCTGTGTCAATTATGGTGGTCATGTTGACCACAAAAGATCCGGAAGTTATTTTGTTATTTGAAGCCTTGAATGATCCGGATTTTATCCCGATGGTTCCTTCATGGAAGCCTGTTATCTTTTCGGCTTTCCAGTTTAATGTTGACTTGGTTGCATCAACGGTATAGGTTTGTGCAAAGGCTGCGACAATGGCAAACTGTAATAAAATAATCAGTGATGTGATTTTTGTTTTCATAATAGCGTTTAGTTTAAATTATTTTCAAGACGCAAAATTACAGCGACTTTGCAGCCTCCTGGTTACACTTTCAGGAAAACTCGTGGTACTATCAGGAAATAACGGCGTACAACTGGTCGCGGAACGCGGTTGGGGTGGTTCCTGTTTTTTTTCTGAAAACCCGGCTGAAATAGGATTTTTCATTGTATCCCAGCTCAAAACCGATTTCGGAAACTGTTTTTTCAGAGTTTATAAGCAATTGTCTTGCTTCGATCAGCTTCCTGGTTTCAATAATCTCTGTGATGCTTTTCCCGAAAACCGACTGGCTGATGAGGTTCAGATTCCGGGCAGACATATTCAGCTTATCGGCATAGAATTCAACCCCTACCGGACGTTTAAAATTGTATTCCAGTATCTTCAGAAAATTGTTAAAAGTGATAAGTTGCGAATTTCCGGAAACTTTTTCGTCGAGAAACTGCTTTTTGGTCGCTGATTCCAGTTTGGAAAGAATTGCGTTCAGCAAATGATGAATCATGCTGTAATCAACCGGTTCATACGAATTTTCCCGGAGCATAATTTCACAAAGATCGTTCATTGTACCGCTACAGAAATCAACATCCAGCTTATAATTAATGTTATCGAGGAACCCGGAGTAAAAATTAAAAGCGCTTTGAGGAATGAAATCGTTGGTGTATCGTATTACCCAGCCACGGGTATTTTCATCCGGTATAAAACTATGCACTTTGCCCTGTGCAATATAGACAATAACAGGTGTATCCAACAATTCGGCAGTGAAATCAACCAGGTGAGTTGGACTGCCATGAGTTACAATTATCAGCTCCTCATGGTCGTGACGGTGTGGCTCCGAAGGATTCATCAATATCTCCTCGACCAGTTCACTGGAAATTTTCTGTATGACAAATGGAACCTTCATTTTATCTTATAGCATCCTCTTTTTCAGGCAGGTATTCATGCGATGGAATCAGGCTCCCGGGCTCTGCCGCCGCTCCTTCTTCTCCGAAAGTTGTCTCTTGATTTCCAGACGCTCCTCTTTCGAAGCCCTGGATGGCTTTGTCAGTTTACGATTCTTACGTGGCGTTAAAGCGCGTTTAAGCAAGGAATAAAATTTTTCGACAACTTTTTCCTTATTCTGTAACTGCGACCGTTCCGACTGCGAAACGAGCGCCAGTTCACCTGCGGCATTGATGCGCCCGGCAAGTTTTTCAACAATCAACTCCTTTTCCGCATCCGAAAGCAATGCCGATGAAGTAACGTGAAACCGCAGCTCCATCTTTGTGCTCACCTTGTTCACATGCTGCCCGCCAGGTCCGCTGCTGCGAGATGCGCTGAATTTAAACTCCCTGCCGAAATCTCTATCTGACAAGTTTTTATCCATCCGGCAAAATTAGCTTATTTCATCATTATAAAGTTCATCCGATTGTTTACTACATTTGCATAAAGATTCAAAACATGAACAAACGTTATTTTCCACTCGTTCCTACTTTCTTCTTTCTACTGCCATTACTTCTGTTTTCGCAAGACCCCGCGCAGAAAAAACCCACAGAAGTTATCATTCTTCATGTTAACGACATGCATTCGAAGATTGACAACATGGCAAAACTGGCATATCTTGCAGATAGTTTGCGGCGATTCCATCCCTTTGTTTTCCTCGTAGCCGCAGGCGACAACTTCACCGGCAATCCTGTTGTGGATATGATACCGGATAAAGGTTTTCCAATGGTGGATATGATGAACCGTTGTGGATTTAACCTCAGCGCAATTGGAAATCATGAATTTGACATGGGTCAGGAGATGTTCAATAAACGCATTGCCCAGGCGAAATTCCCATTTATCTGCTGCAACCTCAACGCATTTGGCGCAACGCTGAAACAACCCCGTCCATTCCAGGTTTTTGGCGCCGGAAATGGCGATTCCATTGCTTTCCTTGGATTGATCCAACTTGACGACAACGGTTTGCCGAGCGCGCATCCTTCGAATATGAAAGGAATTACTTTTACCAATGGACTTGTTAAAGCGCGTGAATATTCCTGGCTTAAAGATCGTTACGGCATAATGATCGGGTTATCGCACCTTGGAGTTGATGACGATATCCGCCTCGCCGATTCAATGCCTCAGTTTGACGTTATCATTGGAGGTCATTCACATACATTACTTGAAAAACCTTTGATGGAAAAGAATGTTATGATTGTTCAGGCGGAAGCTAACCTTAGATATGTCGGCAAACTTACCCTGATGATCCAAAAGGGCCATTTAATCTCGCGCTCCGATGAAGTTATTCCGTTTACCATTCTGAAAAATGAAAAACCTGAAGTCCGTAATTATATTGATGAGGTTAATAACAATAAAGAATTTAACAAGGTTATCGGCTTTGCTGAAAAACCGCTGGAAGGCGTTGACGAACTGGGCAGTTTGATGACCGACGCGCTTACAGCCCAGCTCAAGGTTGATATTGCGTTTCAGAACAAAGGAGGTATCCGCGTGCAGTCAATGAATGCTGGAAATATTACGCTCAAAGACATTTATAAACTTGATCCGTTTAACAACCAGGTTATTCTCTTTTCAATGACTGCCAACGAAATAAAATCTCTAATCTGTTACGGCTACAGGCATGAAAAAGGAATTGACCTTCAGGTTTCGGGAATGAGCTATGAGGTAACAGATGATGGCGCAACCAAATGCATATCGGTTAAAATGTTGGATAAATCGGGGAAATTATTGGACTCCTCAAAGGAATATCTCGTGGCAATGAATAATTATATGGCATTCACATACAAATTTGATCATCGCGATCAGGGAACGCTTTCAAACCTGACAACCGCCGAAGCTGTGATCAAATACCTCGGAGTTGCAGGTAAAATAAATTATTCCGGAATAAAACGCGCAACGGTAAACCAGTAATTGATTTAATTAAATACCTGAAATGAATACATTTAACAAACTAACCATTACCTTGTCAACTGCGGAAAAAATGGTAAATGCCGCCATTGAAAAAGCAAATGAACTTGGACTTTCAATTGCGGTAACGATTGTTGATGAAAGCGGTATTCCCAAATTCTTTGCCCGCATGGACCACGCGCCGCTTATCGCGGTTGACGCCTCCCGCAAAAAAGCCATTACTGCGGTTGGGTTTGGTTTACCAACCGGCGAAGCATGGTTCAGCTTTATTAAAGATGATCCCATCCTTCGCGAAGGAGTTCATGATTTCACCGACTTTATGCTGATGGGAGGCGGGATGCCAATAATTATCAACAACGAGTTAGTCGGAGCTATTGGAGTTAGCGGTAGTCACTATACAAATGACCAGCAATGCGCCCAGGCTGCGATCGATCTATTAAAAATGCAGTAGATGTTAAAAATTCAAAATCATCTTGATATTCTGAATCGTTTAAATCGCTTTTCTTCCGGTTATACCCACATAAATACTCTCGAAGAACTTGCTATCAGCGTTGAGGAAGCGCTTGACGATCTTATGGATATTGAATTTTCAGGTTTGTACCTGTATGATTTTCAAGAAGAAAAATTAAAACTCCTGGTTGCAAAAGGATTTACCGCCGACGAGCGGGTTGAGGCGGAGCGAACAGCCATGGAACGTCATCCCGGTTATGTTTTCAGAACGAAAGAGATAGTAAATATTCCTGATACTGAAAATGACCCTGAACAGAGAACAATCTCTTCCAAAAGAGGATTTATTGTCAGATCCCGCATTTTTATTCCTGTTCTCAACGGAGAAAATGCGGTGGGCGCTTTTGGTATTGTTAGCGCAAATAAAAACCAGTTCACTGAGGAATATGTGGTAATCCTTTCATTTGTATGCAATATTGCCGGCGGTATTTATGGAAACATCCTTAATCAGGCGCAACTTAGGAAAACTTCACTTATTGCTCATGAAACAGACAATGCTGTTGTTATTACAGGAAAAGACGGTATCACCGAGTGGGTGAATCCCAGCTTTGAACGCATTACAGGCTACTCTCTACAGGAAGTCAAAGGCGTCAGACCCGGCGACCTTCTACAAGGAGTTGATACAGATCCGGCAGCCATTAATGAAATTTTAACGGCGATTAATAATAACGTTCCTATTGAAAAAGACCTGTTGAATTATAATAAAAATGGAACTCCTTTCTGGGTGAGGATTCAGATTCAACCTATTTTCAACAAATCGGGAGAACTCACTAATTTTATCTCCATTCAACGCGATATCACCGAGCAAAAAAAAGCTCATGATAAACTGGAGTCGGTTTCGATCCGGTTGTCAACACTCATTAAAAACCTTCGTTCGGGGATTCTCGTGGAGGATCAGTACAGGAATATTGCGTTGATAAACCAGGCATTTTGCGATCTTTTTAATATACCCGTTGAACCCGAATTCCTTCTGGGCATGAACTGCTCAAATTCGGCGGAGGAAACGAAAAATATGTTTACAAATCCTCAACAGTTTATTGAACGAATAGATGAAATACTAAGCGATAAAAGTCCCGTCATCAGCGAGATTCTTGAGCTCGTTGACGGACGTACCTTTGAACGGGATTACATTCCAATTTTCATGGAAGATAAATTTCTTGGGAACCTATGGGAATACCGCGATATCACAGCGAGAAAGCAGATCGAAAATGACCTGATGAAAGCCAAAAATGAGGCTGAATCGGCTAACGCCGCCAAGAGTGTATTTCTTGCCAATATGAGCCATGAAATCAGGACCCCGCTGAATGCCGTAATCGGACTGTCTAAATTGATGCGGTCAACTAATCTATCGCCGGATCAGAAAAAACTTAACGACAATCTGATCGTTTCAGGGGAAAACCTGCTCGGTATCATCAACGAAATTCTCGATTTTTCCAAAATTGAAGCAGGCAAGATTGATCTTGAAACTATTCCATTCAATTTACAGGAAAGTTTTGACCGCGTTTACACTTTCCTCGAACATGCGGCTGACGAGAAAAAGATCGCCATGACAACTCGTTTCGACCCGGAAATAAAGAAACCAGTTTTGGGAGATTCGGTGCGACTTCAGCAAATCCTGATTAACCTTGTGAGCAATGCCATCAAATTTACTCCTTCAGGAAGTGTGGAAATGTCGTGTAAACTTCTTGAAGAAACCGAAACTAACTATTCAATACTCTTTGCCGTGAAGGATACGGGAATCGGAATTAGCGAAGATAAACAGAAAACTATATTTGAAAAATTTAAACAGGAAGATGAAAGTGTAACCCGCGTTTTTGGCGGAACCGGGCTTGGACTAGCCATAAGCAGGCAACTGGTTGATTTGATGGGAGGGACACTTCAAGTGGAAAGTGAAAAAGGAAAAGGAAGCCGGTTCTTTTTTACCATTAATCTTCCGATAACCAACCCGAATGCTCTGTTTGAAATCAATAAAAAAATCCGGATCAATCCTGAAACACTGCGTGGAAAGCAAATTCTTGTTGTTGAGGACAATCAGTTCAATCAGTTTATTGTCAAATCAATTATTGAGGAATGGAATTCCATTGTTACTATTGCTGAAAATGGTCAGGAAGCCATCGAAAAAATCGGTGAAAAAACTTTTGATATTATACTGATGGATATGCAGATGCCCGTTCTCGATGGTTGTTCTGCCACGAAAATTCTTCGTAGTGAAAGGCATTTGAAAACACCTGTTATAGCGCTTACAGCCTTTGCTACCCAGGATGCTATTGCTCAGGCGCACAACGCCGGGATGGATGACTACATAACCAAACCTTTTGAGGAGGATCTTCTATATGCACAAATACTCAAATGGTTGAAAATACAGCCTGAATATGTAACTTCTGCCGAAGCTGTTGCGCCAATGAAGCAAGATTCGGAGGCTGAGCAAAAAATTCAGTATGACATAGATAAGCTCTCCAAACTGCTGGGTGATAAAACCAGTGAAATAATCGCTATGAGCGAAAAATTCATTGAATTTACTCCTGGATATTGCCAGTCGTTGTTCGAGGCATTCGATCATAACAATCTCGACGAACTGGCAAAGGCAGCGCATAAGATAAAATCAAGCATGGATATTTTTGCATCCGGCAATTTGCGATCAAATATCAGAATGATTGAGGAATATGCGAAAACACAGCGGCATACCGAGCGTCTGCCGAAATTAATCAACTATCTCAAAATTAACATGCCTATATTAATCAAACAATTAAACGAGAAAGTAATCATATTTAAAAAAAGCATTGGGAAATAATCCAATTATGAAAAACCTTGACATACTTTTCGACCGAATTACAATGGAACTGAAAGCAGGAAAAACTCTTAATTCACTGGCTTTCATTCTTGAAAGTTATTCCGGTTCTGACTGGAAACCTTATAAATTTTTCTCACCCAATCATTATAGCCGATACATAGTTAGAATTAATGATGTTCTGGAAATGGTAGTAATTTGCTGGGAAATAAACCAGGGATGCCCAATTCATGACCATCCAAAAAATGGTTGCCTCTTGAGAATACTACAAGGCGAAATCAAAGAAAACACATATCAACTTAGCGGCATTCCGGTAATGACCAGGAGCAGAATGCTTCCATTGAATACTATATCATACCAGGAAGGAGGCATAATAGGTCATGAATTATTTAATAATTCGGAAAAACGCACTGCCTCTCTACACTTTTATTCCCCCCCGAATTATAAACCAAATTACTACTGAGCTATATTGCAAACTGGGTAAATTTTGAAGTTCTGATCGCAAGTTTCAGGTTTCAGGTTCGAGGTTCGAGCTTCCTATTTATACCAAAGAAAATGTATCAACTGTGGTAATTCCGAATTTTGGATAAAAGGTCCGCGAACACTGTCATACTCATCAGCAAACATCTTATAAAGCTCACTTCCGCTGCCATTGGCAAAGAATGGCACAAGCGAATTAGAATGATTGTCGGAGTTGAAATTCATTACCGGCACATTGCCTTTTCCCTTTTCCTGTAACGGTTTAAGTGGCGCCTCGCCCCATAACAGCCCCGTTTCGTGATCGGCGGTGACAATCAGCAGGGTTTCGTTCCAGGAGCTATACTTTTCTACCCATTCAACCACCGCTTCCACAGCCGCGTTGAAACTTTCCAACTCCTCAACAAGCCTTCCTTTCTGGTTGGCATGGGAAGCCCAGTCAATAGCTCCGCCTTCGATCATCAGAAAAAATCCTTTGTTGTTGTTGTCGAGAACATTCAAAGCGCCCAGCGACATTTCCGACAAAGCCGGTACGGTGGAAATGAATGGAGTAATTTGCGGGGGAGAATCTTTTGTTTCACCATTCATCATCGCCCTTTTTTGCTGCAATGACTCATAAACCATCGGGCAGCCCAATACCCGTTTTGGCGTTTTTCCATGCAACAGGTTTCTGAAATCCGAAACACTGCGAACAACAGTCCACGGATCAGGTTTTCCGTCCCCATCAATATCCCTGACTGTTTTGCGTTTTCCATTGACTGTAAACTGTGTTTGTTTTCCAGAACCGATGATTATATTCTGCCAGAAATTACTGTCAATTACATACTTCGTATTTTTCCAACTTCCCTTTACCGGGTTTCCATCATTGTCAAAACCCGGATCGCCACATCCCATTATTACATCGCAACGGCTGTCGAGTAACATCTCCGTAGCAATCTGGCGATAATTTGTTCTGACAATATTGTGGGCGGTAAATCCGGCTGGCGTGGCATGGCAAAATTCAACAGATGTAACAACGCCTGCTGCCCGTCCAGTGGCTTTAGCCCACTGAACAAGGTTTTCGAGGGTATCGTGCGCAACCGACATTCCGATCGAGTTATTGTAAGTTTTATATCCTGTTGCGAGCGCTGTGGCAGAGGCAGCCGATTCGGTATAGTCCCTTTTCAGGTAAGCGGTATCTTTCCAGGCTAACGCAGGATTATATCCACCTGCAATATAATTTGATCCCGGATTTCCCTCCTCGTACTCGCCTGCATTTGCCGGATAGTGTGAAAAAGCCAGCCTCACAGGGAAATTCTGATAAACCTGCGCGACTTTACCCTCGTAACAATTCGCAGACTGAATGTGGTTAAACCCCATCCCATCGCCGATCATCACGATAATGTTTTTTGGAACCGGTAATTTTCGACAGGTTTGTGACCAAACCGCCAAATGCGGAATGATAAATAGAAAAGCGAGTAAAAAATTGAAGCGACTCTTGACAATCATTGTTCTGGTTTTAGGATTTCATTTACTTTTTCCGCTATTTCAGATCTGTTTTACTCTCCATGAATTTGAGAAGGTCCTCAAGTTGGTCATGACCAGGTATAACCCGGACGCCTGACAACCAGTTTTTATAAACGCCATAATTCCAATTTTTTATTCTTGTTTTTTTGTCTTTGGCAAAGATATTATTAATAGCATTGAGCGCGGATTCGGGCATCTTTCCATCCAAAGCCGTATTTGCACTTGCAAGCAAAAACAGAAGTATTGCCTGTTTATCGGGCTGAAAACTGTTCCAGACGTCTTCTGATTTTCTTACTTCGTTGATCAGCGATATTCCGGATTCAAAGTTATTGTTCAACACAAGCGACTCACTTAAATCAAGAAGTACCGTTATATTTTTGTCATTCAATCGGTAGGCTGAATCAAGGTACAACAATGAACTGTCAACCTTTTCAAGGAAAGAATAGGTATTGCCGATTAACCAGTAGCCATATTCATCCGATGGTGCGATTAAGGTGTGTTTTTTCGCAAAGTATATAACTGCATTGCCATATCCAACAGAATATCTTATGTTTGTGTCGGCGCTGTTGAGGTAGGCATACCTTATATCCTGCGCATGCTGGTAATAAATGTAGGATGTCAGCGATGAATCTTGTGCGATTAACATCGACAGATAGTTGAAAGCGCTATCCAACTGCCCATTATAAATATAACAAAGTCTGATGTTATCATAAATGTATTCTGAATTAGCCTCGAAAGTTGAATTTTTAAAACAATTTATCGCCTCCTTGAAGTTGCCTGTCGTATAATAATACCACCCCATTTCAATATAAACTCTGGATATGTTTTTGCGGTACTCTGAATTACCGGGTTGTATCCGTAACGCGGCATTGAACGAATTCATCGCCTCATTAAGGTTTTCCATTGAATGAACAGAGTCAATCTTTGCCATATTAAAATATGCCGAACCTAAAGAAGATAAAATACTATCATTGCCCGGTTCGTGTACCAGGGCAGTTTTGTAGCTAAGAATCGCATATTCATAATTTTCATTATAATTGTAGGCATTTCCAAGATCATGCATCACATGCGTATTGCTGGAATCGTACTTTAACACATTTTCCAGTTCGGCGATGGCACGCGGGTAATCATTCATCCTGGAATATGTAATTCCGAGATTATAGATCGCTTTAAAATTCCTCGGATCCAGTTCTTTTGCCTTCAAATATTCCTGAAGGGCAATTCGGAGATATCCTGAATTTCGGAAATTATCACCTGCGAGGTTATGCAGCGGTGATGAATCCACCTTTTGTTCCATTGCCAGAAACAGGTTGTAATTTGACAGGTAATAATTACCCGCCTGTGAATTTGCATTTGCAGCGCCGATTAAATCACTCACAGTTCTGTTTGAACAATCAAACAAATCCAGATTAAACCTGCCATCCATGTCCAACACATTGAGAATAAAACCCTCAATCCAGTAATTCAGCACAGAGCTAAAACTGATATTTTTATAATACATTGTAATTGTGGGCAATTGAATTATCTTCTTTGAAATTACTGACCGGAAAGCAACATTGCATATCTTTTCTTTATCGTCATATTTAACAAACATCAGAGATAAAAGCGCATCTACCTTTAAGGAATCCATTATGACCGAATCGGGTTGGTCGGAAAAATAAAAATTTTCCGAGATGGAGTCAGGCGTTAAAGCAATTTTTTTCACATGGAGCGTCCTGGTGACAAAATTTGTCAGGTACCTGATATTATCATAAATCTGCGGTTTCATTTTACTGGCAGTTCTGCAAATAATTGCAAATTTTTTCGCATTAATTTTATCCAACCCTGAATTGACCTTCTCAAGTATCTGGTTGGTAATAATATCCATTTTACGGTATGCTTCAGACAATTTAAGTCTTGCAGGCTCTAACTGAAAATAGATTCCGGATGCCACATTATTTACATAAGCCCTGATATAAATTTCATCCTCATAAAATGAAAAACTGCCACAGAGGATAAAATCACAGCTATCACGGTTCCCTAAGGGGTCTTTTTTTAATCTGGTAGTGGAGGTGTTCAGGAATATTACCTTGATGTTGTCATTTTTAAGAAGGTTCAAGGCAATAACAGATCTCAAATCCAACGTGTCTGTTAACCTATTATTCTGAAAGTCTCTCACGACAAATTTTTCTATACCGATCCGGATCGCATTATCGGAAGCAGCGCCTTGCGAGGTGAAAAAAATAATAGCAGAGGCAATGAAAAAAAATCGGATCATGGATGGTTTCATACATTATTTTTTGTTGATGATTTTATCAGCTATTTTTTCAATTATTGCAGAGTTATTATCCTGGTCATATTTGTCTCTGTTAATTGTATATTTCATTCCTCCAATGGTTGTGTTATCATACCTGATTTTTATCTGAACGTCACAGGTATTACTCCCCACATTCTCATACCTGCCATACAAAAAATCATCACAATCTTTGGTATTCATATAATCTTTGTTAAAATAATAGACAGAAAAAGACTTTTTCAATTTTGGATGACTGCATAACTGAATTGTCAGCCATGTTGAAAACTCTGAAGGTTCCTGGTCAGGCTGATTTTTTGCCTTCTCAAAATCCCTGACTTCAAGCACACCCTTTGTCTTGCCATTTCTAACAATAAATTGAATCTCTGAGGTAACCTGATCCACAATTGCATCAATATCCCCTGTGGATGTTCCGTTTTTTACACGAATATATTTAATAAACGCTGGGGTAGGATATTGCATAACTGGGACTTTCTTAATAAAATCGAATTGGAGTTTTGCATATTCTTCATTAACGCGCACAATTTTCGATGAGAGAAAATAATCTATATTGGGCCAATTATTCAATCCCTTTTTAAAATGTTGGTCCCTGATATAGGCTGGATTAAAGAAGGAAACGTTTTTTTCGGTTTTTTTTCCCAGGAAGGATTTTTTAAGCTCATCGCTTAGGTTCATAATCTCATCATTCGGATCTAAAGGGGGTATTTCTGAAATGACATACCCAATATTGCTTTGGGCAAAATTTTCAGTGAGAAAACCTACTGAAAAATAGATTATTACAAAAAGAAGCGTTCGTTTTATCATGTTCCACATGTGATTTGTTGAATTAACCTGAAAAACAATAAGCATATAATTCTGAGTGGTTTTCACTACTTTTCTAAATTTTGGCTTCTGGTTCTCACAATTTAAAAAGTACAGATGACAATCGCTCAATCTGACCGTTGATGTTTGGTTTTTAGACTGTATTATTTTGCTTGGGCTTTTGCTCTTTGCAGCTTCAAAATTTCCTCTTTCAGGTTCTTCCTTTGAAGATCTAAATGGTAGAATTTGTAACGTTCACTATCCATAGTTAAAAACTCCTCGTAGGGTATTGGGATCGTTTTTATAACATTCGGAGTGAAATATTTAAAGTTTTTTATATAATCATTTATTCTTGATGCATTTGACGGTGAGGATTTAAGAGCTTTGACCAGTTTAAGGAGATTGAGAATTGCATCCTGTTCTTGTTTTGAGTAATCCGGGTTTTGAGTTACAATTGCCATATTTCGCTCAAATTCCATATCAATCAGGTTTAAGGTCTCTTTCGGATCTTTTTCGTAAATAGTGCATAAAACTGAGTTTATCCGTTTAAGTAACTGGTCATCTTTGGGACTTTCAAGATGAGCTAACAGTACCGGAGTTGCATTTCTTTCATAGTACCCCAGTAAGATCGCTGCATTTTCACTTTTTATGTGATCTGGATCGCTTAACTTATCCACTAATTCGATCATTTCAGTGTTTAACTTATAGGTAAGTTCGTTCTTTTTCTCAGCAATATAATTGCAGGATGGAACAATCAACCCGCCAATGGCGCTGCATACCGAAATGATGGTAAGCACATACCCGATCCATTTTTTTATCCGGCTCTCAATCTTGCTCTCCTTCGGTTTGTCTTTTATTTGCGCTTCGAGAAGTTTAATCTCTGCCTCCAATTTCTTTTGTTGCAGATCGGAAGTTTCAGGCATCGCTTGATAAGGTTAAAGATTGTACTGAAAGAACATAGTAAACATTAAAGGTAGGAAACAATAAAAAATAGACGACAGAGAAAAGTGGCAGTTGAAATATGCCAATGAAATTTATTGTTCCAATACAAGACAAAAATACATAATATTACGATTGACGATTTTGATTATGATTAGCAATTCTGTCTTATTTAATTCAAAATGCACAGTGTATCGGAGTGAGCTCAAGGTTTGAACCTTATCAGGCTGCCATCGGCAGAATTGTAGCGGGCTGTTGTTTTCCAGCTAAAATTGAGGCTGTCGCGCTTCACTGCCCAGAAATCATAATTTCCAATAGCGCGGTCGCCGTTGGTATCGAGCAAAGTGCGACCTGTGGCGCCAAAATAGGTATTTGATTCGGCTATGAAGGCATTTTTTATCTTCTCAATTGAAGCGCCATTTCCAGCGGCAATCATTGCTTTTACAATAACCCACAAAGCGTCATAAGCCGTTAATGCATAGACGTCGGGTTGCCTGCCAATTTGAGACTGAATACGATCACGGAGAGGTTGCCAGATAGACTTTGCAGCGTCGTCGAGTCCAAAGATAGGACATGGTAAACCATGAGTATAGGCAAACAGCGCCGCGTTTGTGTCGGCAATCGCTGCGGTATTTTCGGCAAAAGCAGAACTTCCGTACCAATATACGTTGTTCAACCCGGTAAATTTTTTAGCATTCCCAAGTATAATGGCGCCTTCGGCAAAACATGCCAAATATACCGCAACATCGTTAGGATCATACATTTTCAGAACCGAGGAAACCGCATCATCCAGTTGAGTCAAAGTCGCTGAAAAATCAGAAACTGTGGGATTATACTTAATTGCCGGGTGTACTTCGCCGCCGCTTTTCACAAACTCTTTTTGGGTGGCAGTCAACAGATCGTTGCCCCATACATCATCGCGGATAATCGGAACAACCATTTTTATCTTATCTTCTGTGAGCATTTTCGCCATTGCTTTTCCCTGGATTACATCACAGGAAACAAACCGAAAAATATTATCGCCGGGAATCGCCAGCGATACTGCTACACTTGACGGACTTACTGCCAGCATATCATGATTGTCGGCAAACCCGCGGATGGCTGCAAGTTCGGCGCTGCTGTACGGTCCAATCACAAGCCTTATGCCTTTTTCGTAAAAGCCTTTAATTTGTCTCAACGCTTCCGCCGTGTCGGTTTTTGTATCAACTATAGAAAGGGTAAGATTTTGATTAATTCCCGTTGCCGAAAAATAGTTAAGAATATCCTGTCGGGCAATCTCCAAAGATGCGCGGGAAGCCTCTCCTGAGGAAAAACCTGTACCCGAAAGAGAGAGAAGAACCCCAACGCGCATCCCTTCCTCAGCAGTTGGAATGTAGGCGACCTCGCGTGATTTGGTGCATGACACGATTAGAAATAATAACAAAAAAAGGGGAATCAGTCTGATGCTTGTTTTCATATATATTGATTTTTCAAGGAATCAATTAATTCGGGAGTCAGTTTTTCGGCTTTTCTGATATCTTCAAATTTACTCAATAAATCCTCAACGGTCAGATTTTTTTTATCATGTTCCCGAAAATCCTCAATAATCCTTCCGTTATGCATCATGATCATACGATTCCCCAGTTCAAGCGCATGTTGCATGGAATGGGTCACCATAAGAGTTGTCAGATTGTTTTCGGAGACGAATTTCTGAGTAAGCCTGATTATCTGCGCCGCGCTTTTGGGGTCGAGCGCCGCGATATGTTCATCGAGAAGTAACACCTTCGGCGTTTGTAAAACAGCCATAAGAAGAGTAATTGCCTGCCGTTGCCCGCCCGATAGCGATCCCATGAGGTTGTCGAGCCTGTCTTCAAGTTGCATATCCAATGATGCAAGCTGAGAGCGGAACTTATCCTTCAACTGACCTTTAAGGCTGATTATCGGATACCGTGCGCCCCCCCGGAAATATGCCATCAACAGATTTTCGGCAATAGTCATTCCGGGCGCAGTTCCTGAGTATGGATTCTGGAAAACGCGGGAGATGTACTTGGCGCGTTGAAAATCAGCTTTTCGCGTTACGTTGGTTCCATCAATCATGATTTTCCCGCTGTCGGCGGCAATATTTCCCGCTATGGTATTCAGCAGGGTTGATTTTCCCGATCCATTAGTTCCGATAACTGCCACAAATTCATGCTCTGGAATCATCAGACTGACCTCTTTCAGAGCGTTCACCTCGTCAGGTTCACCCGCATTGAAAACCTTATTGATATTTGAAATACTTATCATGGCTGGCGGATTACTATTTTTGCGGCGCTGATCATTGTATCAGGAATGGCTATTCCATACTCTTTCGCGAGATTCAGATTAATTCCCAGTGAATATGGCACATACAATTCGATGGGAATATCTTTTGGATTTGCCCCTTTTAAAACGCCCATAAAAACTGAGGCTGCTTTTTCCCCTACCTGCGAATAATCGGCGCCGAGGCTGATAAAAGTTCCAGAGTTTACATCCTCGGCGGTATTCGAAAAAAACGGTATCTTTTTCTGCGTCATCGGTTTTGCCAGTTGCGGTATTACCTGCGATATCATCACATCACCGGAGATAAAAAAGATATCTATCCCGGAACTGATGATAGATTTTCTGGCGTCGTCGAGATCGTCCAGGGTGGTAATTGCCCGCTCGGTCAACTGAAATCCATACTGTTTACAGGCTGCGCGGGCTTTTATGGTACAAATTTCAGAATTCACCTCGCTGGTATTCCAGATCATCCCAACATTTTTTGCCGAAGGAAATATCTGACGCATTAATTTTATTGTCGCTTCAACCGGCTGCGGCGTAGCAAGCCCTGTAAGATTTGGCTGATGGTCGCTTAATGTTGTGGCAACCCCGGCTTTTATCGGATCGGTAACGGCACAGAAAACATGAGGTATTTTTTTATTGGAGCTTGCCATTATCTGAAGCGCAAGAGTTGAGAAGGTGACAACATAATCATAGTTTTTTTCAACAATGGCGGTGGCAATGGTTTGCCCTGTCGAAAAATCGCCATGAGCATTGTACTCCTCCATCTTCAATTTGATTGATTGATCTGCGGCAAGGCTGTTGATTTGTTGAGAAAAGCCCTGCTTGGTCATGTCAAGTAACGAGCTGCTGCTAAACTGAAACAGAGCCACTTTTTTTTCGCGACTCAACTCCGGATCGGGTGGAAGCGTAAATGGCGGCCTGGTTTCAATACCATCCCTAACCCAGGAGTCAGCCGTCAGGCGTATCGCCGATGGAATTGACAGACTGAGTTCTCTCGCAACATCATAGTTTACTCCATAAGTAAGTATTTTGTACTTTTCAAACGGGATATTTGCCGGACTTTCGCCACGGATAATCCTGTTGACAAGATGAGCAGCCTGCATGCCGCTTCCGAAATATTCATAGCCGTAAACTATCAGCGCGCCATCTTTCAGCCTTTCGGCGTCGCAGGTGAAAATAGGAATTTCGTTGTTTTTTGAAACCCTTACAACCGATTCAAAGGAATTGAAAACCGTGAGGTCGTTGATCAGAACAAATGCGTCAACGTCTCGGTTCGCAATGGCGAGAGCCGCCTGGTAAACATCATTGGAATTAGAAACCGTTGCCTCCTCCAGACTGATATCCTTGTCGTTTTGAAGCGCCGTCTTCATATCCTTCAGATTTGAAACTGTATTGGGATAGGCGGGATTATAAATAACGCCAATTTTAACCTTTCCACGGTACATTTGACGAAAAATCGCCAGTAATTCTTTAATCGGCGATGGACCGTAAACACCGGTGATGTTGGGCGGATGATTAACCGACGATGTTCCCGCGCCAATCATAAACGGATTTGCAACGGTTGCAAAAACAATTGGGCGGTTTTTGATTTTATTCAGCGCAGCCTGCGTGGAGGCAGTGGAAATTGGAATGAAAATATCAACCTTTTGATGAATGAAATGGTCAATGATGGTAAGGTTTGTGGGAATATCGCCCTCGGCGTTCTGTTCAAGAATAGTGCAGTTTTTTCCATTGACGTACCCAAGTCGCGTAAGCTCGCTGTAAAGTCCGTCGCGGGTTTTAGTAAGTATGTCGCTCTGGTTTGCCAGTACTACGCCAATCTTCACCATGTGATTTTGTTCTGGTGAGAAAATCAACTGTTTACCAATGATGTAACCTGCGATGAGAATAGTTATCCCAAGGAAAAGGAAAATCCTCCGGTTTTTTCCACGGAGCCAGTTGTAAACTTTCTTCATGAAACCGGTAGATTTTTTTCCAACAGCCCCGGTAGCAATGAGAGTAAAAAGAACGAAAACAGCGGTAATCAACTTCAGGTCGTTAGGATTCATGCCAACATGCAGCGAGAATGCCACGGCGAGCCGGAAAATGATCGAACCGATAATCACCCCAAGAACCTGGATAAAAACTGAACGGTTAGGCAAAATAGCTTCTCCGATAATCACTGCGGCAAGACTGAAGATAATTGATCCGATTCCCATGCCGATATCGGCAAATCCCTGGTACTGGGCAATCAAAGCTCCTGAAATTCCAACAAAACCATTGGCAATGGCGACGCCGAAAATTTTTATTCTGTTTACCGAAACGCCCTGCGCCGCCACCATAACCGGATTATTGCCGGTAGCGCGCATGGTTAATCCGAAGTCGGTTTTCAGAAACAGCGAAACGAGAATCCAGAAGAAAAGCATCACGGCAACGAGGAAAAAGCAAGTCCACAGTTCAGGCGGTAACCCCGGATTTACTGAGGAAAGAATAGAAACAAAGGTTTTGCTGGTAAGCAATGGGATGTTCGATTTTCCCATGATATGAAGATTTACCGAGTACAATCCGGTCATTACCAGAATACCGGCAAGCAATCCTTCAATTTTGAACCGGGTATGGATAAATCCTGTAACAAATCCTGCGAGAGAACCAACGAGAAAAGCGACCGGAAGAACGAGAAGCGGATTCCACCCATCAACAATCAGGATTGAAGCAACAGCCGCGCCGGTGGCAAAAGTTCCGTCAATAGTGATATCGGGGAAAGAATAGATTTTATAGGTTATAAAGGTTCCGATTGCCATGAAGGCATACAAAATCCCAAGGTTTATTGCGCCAATCCACAGTTCCATCAGGCTACTTCCAGGTTTATAATTCCAATGAAACCGTTTTTAAGTCGGGAAGCGGGAAGCAGATGCAATACCTTTTCGGCGTTAAATTCTTTTGCAACCCGAATGAGTTCCGTTTCAAATTCGAGGATGTCGGCGCTCCACAAGCCATTTTCAAGCGCAATTGCGTGAATGTGGGCGTTGCCTGATACAGGGAAAAATTTCTTCTCGTTTTCCGTCGCAGTTGCAGGGTTTTTCAGGAATATCCCACAAGCCACAATTGTTTTGTTAATATCTTCAGGCTCCAGAGAAAAGTTCATCCATTGAGAAAAATTGCCGGCGTCGAAAATTGTTCCCAGGTCAAGGCGGTTTGCAGCGACAGGCGCTTTTTTAAGATGCATTCCTTCGATTCCTCCGCTGGCGGCAAGAATTACTACTCCGAAAATATTGGATTCAGCAATATTTCCGGCGGCTTTTAAAAGATTTTCAACGCTTTTGGAGGATTGATCGGGAGCGAAACGTAAAATCTGCGAAAATTCGCCGGAGAACCCGAATCCATTAAGAAAATTCAATGCGTGAACCGATTCCGGCTGAAAGTAAGAATAATCAATAACCGGTTTCGACACGGCTGGATAGGAAAAAAAATGACGCCCTATTACTATTGATTCGCCAAACAGAGACTGATATTCCCCAAAATCGTTGCCCAGCGCAGCCAAACCTGCGCCGTATTTTATTTCGGCGGGTTTTATTGTAACAACATCGGATTTGGTGTATGAAGAAGTTTTCATCTTCTCACTATTTCCGATGGAAAAAAGAATACCCGGAGGTTTGGGGGTTTTTAGCTCTTCGAACACAATGCCTTCCAGAGTAATCTTTTTGATTTCGGAAACATCAGCGATTTCCTTTTCGATTGCATGGAGCGATTCCAAATTGGGAAGAATAGTGAAAAAGCCGGTCATCCCGCTAACCCTGAATACTTCCATTACTGAGGGTGGAGCAGAAACGAGTATTAATTCTCCGCCGATTTGTTTAAGTGATTTATGTGTCTGAAGAATTACGCGCAGTCCGGCGCTGCTGATGTAAGTAACGTGAGAAAGGTCAATTATCAATTTCCGCCGTCCGGCCGTGGCTTCGTTGTCGAAGGTTCGTTTAAGTTCCGGGGAGGTTAGCCCATCAACCCTTCCATGGATTTCGAATAGATCAAAAACACGCCATTTCAGATTCTTTATTTCCATAAAAAATCAGTAAATCATCAGGTACGGGCGCTGCCATGGTAGGATATGGCAAGCAATGTAATATCATCCGACTGAGCCATGCCGGTTGAAAAGGAATTAACTTCGATGAGCGATTCTTTAACGATTTCATCAATCGGGCTATTAATGCGCTGATTCAGAAAAGCTTCGAGCCGGTCATCGCCGTAAGCCTCGTCTTGCGTATTAAACGCTTCCGTAACTCCGTCGGTATAAAGAAACAGGCGGTCGCCCGGCGCAAGTTGTATTTTCGCCGATTTGTACTTAAACTCCTCCATGCACCCAAGGATTACGCCGCCTGTCATTTCGAGTTTTCTGATTCCGTCCTTTGAAAGATGGTACGGTGGGTTATGACCTGCATTTACATATTCCACCTCTCCGGTTAGCGTATTCAGAATGCCGTAAAAAACAGTGACAAACATACATGAAACACTTTCGTTGCAAAGTAGGTTGTTAACATAATGCATGCATTCTTCGGTTGGAATTCCTTTTAATCCTGTGGCTCTGATGAGGGTGCGGCTCACTGCCATAAAAATTGCGGCAGGCACCCCTTTGCCCGAAACGTCGCCGATTACAAATCCGATGCGGTTATGGTCAATGAGGAAAAAATCAAAGAAATCGCCTCCCACCTCCTTTGCGGCAACCATTGAGGCATGAATATTAAATTCAGTACGCAGCGGGAAGGGTGGAAAAACCTTTGGCAAAATAGCCTGCTGAATTTCGCGGGCTGTGTTTAAATCCTGCTGGATTGAAATTAACTGGTCGTGTTCTTCAAGGGAACGTCGGATTAGAAGGATTTCATCAAGGGTTTTATTAATGGTAATTTCAAGATCTTCAAAATTGACAGGTTTGGTAACAAAATCAAAAGCCCCGCGGTTCATGGCAGTTCTAATATTGTCCATGTCGCCATAAGCTGAAACGATAACTGTTTTCAACCCCGGATTTTTCAACTCCTTTAACTTTGAAAGCAAAGTGAGACCGTCCATCTCCGGCATGTTAATATCTGAAAGGATGATGCCAATTTCGGGAAATTCGATAAGTTTGGTTAAGGCTTCCAATCCGTTAAAAGCAAAAACGAAGTTGTAAATGCCTTCGCGGATTTGACGGCGAAATTTTTGACGAACCAAGGGTTCCAGGTCAATTTCATCGTCAACGACAAGAATTTTAATGTTTGAGGTGGAACTATTATTCATCGGATTTCATTTTGCTTTTGTAAACTGAAAATAATACTCTGTCAATTTTTGGGTTCTTGAAAAGGCGCCTTGACGAATAATTTTTGCGAACTTTTCCAAGAAGGTTCAAAATTACAGATTTTCAGGTCAATCCCACTTTTTAATCGAAAAAGTTTTTATCGCCTATCTGATTTATTTCACGCGACCCATTTTAAACACTGAATGGGTTATGTTATTTTCAAATTTCCTGCAAAACTATCACTTTGATTTTCCCCCTACGTAGAAATATTCCGTAAGTTTGCTCAATAAAATCAAACACCATGTATTATTCAGGACAAGAGATTGTGGAAATTGCCGTCAGGATTGAAGAAAACGGCAATGAGTTTTACACTGCCGCGGCAGAAATGATCGAAGAAAGCAGCGATATCAAGGGTCTGTTTTTTGATTTGGCAGAAAAGGAGTTACTACACATTTCCATTTTTCAGAAACTGGCAGAAAAGTTCGACGCCGAGAGTTTCGATTTTGAGGCTGAGGATGCCTCTGATTATATCAACCATCTGGCAGAATCTCATATTTTTGGCAAACCAGACACAGGTAAAAATCTCGCTATGACCATTAAAACCCCCAGGGAAGGTTTGGAAATTGCATTTCAATTTGAAAATGACAGCGTTGCTTTTTACACTGAACTGCTTAAGTGCACCCGGAGCGACTCAAAACGTCTTGTTCAACAGGTTATTGATGAGGAAAAGGAGCATGCCGCCGAAATTATGCGATTTCTTTAGAATTCAGGAATATTCATAACGATTAATGAGTATTGTCAGAATCTAAAAACGCATTAAATCAGAACGGGTTCCTTGTCAATTCAAAAAAGATATATTCTTTATATTTTTATCCTTCTTCCCGGCTTGGCGCAAACGCTTTTCGGGCAGGATCCTTTGTACACCCAATTTTCCAATACTCCTTTATATTATAATCCTGCCTTTACAGGATTTTCTAATGGTTTGCATATTCGATTTTCCACTCGCAATCAGGGACCGGCGCTTGCAACAACATTACGGTCATATTATCTCAGCGCCGATATTGCCGACAGAAACCTCCCCGGATCAGGCGGATTCGGCATTATTTTCAACACCGATAATGAAGGTCTTGGTTTTATTCAAAACTACAACATTGGCGTTTCTTTTGCTGTAAGAGTGCCGCTTGCAAATTCCATTGTTGGGCAGTTGGGCGTAAAAGGAGCATGGCTTCAAAAGCATATAGCGTGGGACCAATTCAAAATGTCGGAACTGGTAATTGAAAGATATGGGAACATTTACGATTCCGGTTTTATACAACCCGATAATAATGTTTTAAACCTGCCCGATTTTGCCGTAGGCGGGTTGGTTCAATTTATTAGCGAGCAAGGGTGTGTTTCAGGAACTGTTGGTATGGCGGTAGATCATCTTTTTGAACCTGATCAATATTTTTTACCTGCAAAAAAAGCTCCCTTGCCAAGAAAATGGATCGGTCATGCCGATATGATTTGGGCTGTAAATTGTCGTTCCCGAACCACTGCTGCGAATGATCAAATACTGAAGATAAACCCCGCAATTATTTTTCAGTATCAAAATGGGCTTGACGCCATTATTGGAGGATTAAATGCAACCAAATTCGGACTTTATCTTGGTCTATGGTATAAGGGTTTGTTTGGGACACATACCGCCACTTCGATTGCTTTAATGGGTGGATACCGCTATGGTTTTGCCGAAAATATGAGTATCAAATTTACATATTGTTACGATAAACAAATTGCCGGGATTCCATCGGGTAGCGTTGGCGCTCATGAAATCAGTCTGATGCTTGAATTCGGCAACGTTCGGTTATTCAAAGGCACAGGAAGGTCTTCCCATCGCTTAATGTCGCCAAAAGGGATTGAATCCAATACTACAGGGGTTACATTTTAGAATTACCTGAAGATAGCCTCTTCAATTATCATCTCAAAGAAATATCCGGAACCAAAATCCTTGTTAAGAGTAATCCTGCCTTCAATGGTTACAATATCGCCTATTACAATTGTGGAATTGGCGGTTGTGGCAGTCAGATCAAATTTTTCGCCAAAAGATGTGCCATCCTGCAGATGAACCCAGTTTTCACCCATGATTCCGGTATTAAACTTACTCACCTGCGCCCTGATGCGCACCTCCTTACCTGAATATTGTTCTTTATTACGGAACAATTCGGCGATAGTAATCCCATCAGGCGCAGGCTCAACGGTAATAGCGAGTCGCGATTGTTTTGGTTTGGCTCCGTGATCAGGAGTTACCGTTGATTGCTTCTTAGAGCCTTCTTGCGTTTTGCTAACGATTTCGAGAAACAGAACATTGTCGAATGTTTTGCCAAGTTCCTTGCTTTTAAAATCTGGCATCAGTAAACCGCCCTGGTAATATAAAGTATCGCCGATAGTAAATTCAACTGTGGGTACTGCCAGCCAATGCAGAATTGTATCCTCGGATACTTTCAAATATGTATATTTCGTTGTTTGTAGCGCCTCCCGGAGAATAACCTTATGGATGGTTGGATTTGGCTGTACGGTGGATTGTCCAGAGGAGGTTAAATTGCATAAAAATTGGAATAATAAAAATACAAGTACTATCACCGATCGTTTCATAGTTCAATTTCTTATTTTTAGGGCAGCGCGTATCTGTAATATACTCAACTGCGAAGTGATTGCCTTTAATATTACTATTCCTAATTAAAATGCAAAGCCGCTTCCTGACCAATCAAATCTACCTCTTTTTTGGCGCTTTTGTGTCAATTGAATGTTGATAAATCCCCGAAATAAAAATCAGAGATAACATCGCCAGAATGATTCCCCATGCCCATAATGGGAATACGGGTGTATCGCCGGCGCCGTAACTGTGCATTCCTTTGGAGAGGTAGTAGTTTACGCCAACGAAGGTCATAATGACACTGCCAAAGCCAAAAATGGAGGCAACATTAAAGGTGTAATTACTTTGCATTTTCGGGACAAACCGCAAGTGAAGCACAATAGTGTAAGCGATCACGATCACCAGCGCCCAGGTTTCCTTAGCGTCCCATCCCCAGTACCTTCCCCACGATTCGTTTGCCCACACGCCGCCAAGGAAAGTTCCGATGGTTGCCAGCACAAGTCCTACGATAATATTCATTTCATTGATCTTTGTGAGTTCGCTGATGATAAGATTGAGCCGAGCATGATTTTTTACTGTTTTGAACAGACCAATTACGAGGTTCATCAATCCAAGAATAAAGCCGAGACCAAGAAACCCATAACTGATTGTTAGTGTGGCAACGTGAATTATCAGCCAGTACGATTTCAAAACAGGTTGAAGGTTGGTAAGTTGCGGGTCGTAGCTGCTATGGCTTGCTGTCATGAGAACAAAAAATGCAAGCAATGTAGTGGCGGCAAGGGTAATCTTCGAGTAGCGGGCAAAACTGAACCCTGCCAGCAAACCGCCCCAGGCGATCAGAATCAATGATTCATAGCCATTGCTCCATGGGGCATGCCCCGATAAGTACCATCTTAAAGCCATTCCGAAGGTATGATACAGAAACGCAATGGCAAGAGCAGCAATTGAAATATTCAGCAGCAAGGTAATAATTCTGTTTTTCGTATGCCGCAGGTTGTCAATAAAGGAGAGCAGCAACAAGATAATGCTAAGAAAACCATAAATGTTTCGGAGTGTGATGAAAATCTGGAGTTTATTATATAGTATCTCCATATTCACCTTTGTTTCCGAAGCCAGAAGGTCAGCGCCGGACGAGTTTCGCTGAATGTCGCCAATATATTGTAAAACCTTGTCGGCGCCGGAATAATCGCCAGTGGACATGCCATTGGAAACCCTTTCCATATAAGCGATCATAAGGTTTGTGTAATTCAGCGGATCAAGTTTAAGCTCTTCATTGATGGCGGTAACGATTCCGGTTAAAGGTATTCGCGCCCCTTTTTCGTTCCAGCTCACCCACTCGTGATTGGCTGCTCCCTGTTCGGGGAAGAGCTTGAGCATGGTTCCTTCAAGAGCCATCGCAAAAACATTCAATCTTTCATCAACCCTTATGATCTCTTTGTCGAAATTGTTTTGGGTAGATTGCTTTTTCCTGAATGCCTCTTCGGCATATTTCTGCAATTTATATTGTTTTCCGGCGTCGAAGAAATCTATAAAAGATGCGTATTTCCCATTGATTCCGATGATATCTCTGACAGACTTCTCGCGGATATAAATGATCTTCTGCTCCTTCCAGAATTCCGGCTCCAGCATCATATCAATGATTATCTGAATTGCATTCATCTCCCCTTTCCCGGTAATTTCCAGCTTGTCCTGCCTTGAAATTTTGTGCATAATATCATAAGCCATGGTATGAACCGGCTCGAAACGTCCGTCAATGGTCTGAACCTGTAACCGTCCGAATTTTCCTGCATGTTCTGCTGAAACGGGTTTGGAAACTTCATTCTGTGAATATGAAATGGCTGATATTCCAAAGAAAAGAATGGCTGTCATGCCTGCCGCTTTTCTCAGGTTTCTGATTTCCGTTATCTGTTGACCGAGAATACGAAAACGGGATGTTTTATTAAACAACGAAAATATGAAACCGAGCGTCAGCAGGAAATATCCAAGGTAGGTGATATTGGTTCCATAAAAATCATGGTTAACCGAGAGGATAGTTCCTTGTTCATCGCGGTCATAAGACGATTGAAAGAACCTGTACATTTTGTAATCGAGGACGTTGTTCATAAATATCCGGCGATTTTCCCTGAAGTTGCTGCGGTTGTCGGTCAAGGTGACTTCACTGGCATAAGACGACGGACTCATCGAACCAGCGTATCTGTCGAGGATAAAATCTCTGAGCGTAATATAAAAGGGCAATTCGAAAGGTTTTTGCCCATATCCAATCTGGAATGACAACCCTTCAAACTCAAATTTCTGCAATTGCAGCAAATATTCCGACCCTCCGAAAACTTTTGCAAAATGGCGCTTACCGTTCACCAAAACATTCACAAAAAGAGCATCCTTATCAGGTATAAATGTAGCAAAGTTGAAAGTCGCCTTTCCTTTCGACGGCGAATTGTATTCAGCATGAAACGCAGTTTTTCCGAACCTTTTGATAAAAAAAGGTTTGTCATAAATCAAATCGTTATTCTTATCTAAAGCGGTTATCTGAAGATATGGCGTATCTGAATAGATTAAATTGGACGATTCTCCTTCACGGATGTGCATTGTTCCTTCAAATCCAAAGTACCGCGTGATTCCGGCTCCGATAATAATAACCACGAATGAAAGATGAAAAAGAAGTCCTGCCCATTTTTTCCTTTGCAACATCTTAAACCGGACGATATGCCCGAAAAGATTTATGACCAATAAGAGAAAAATGAACTCAAACCATTTGGCTTTGTAAACAAAATCCATCGCAGTAGCCGTGTCATATTTTTCTTCAATGAAAGTTGCCGTTCCCAGCGCTACCCCAAGAATTAGCAACAAAACAAGCGTAAGAGATGATGAAAAAAGGAATTTAAAAATTCTAATCATAGAGTTTCAGGTTAAAGTAGATAATTTGCTATTCAGGTACAAAAATAGTGAATTAAATTTACTAATTCACTCATTGCTTAAAGCCATTTATATTGCTAATATTTCTGATCATACCTGTGAAGATTAACGCATGAAAAGGAAGGGCTGCGTACCAGTAAACCCGTCCCCAGATTCCCATCGGACGAAATGTGGCGGTTTGAGTGAGCAGGTTATCTCTGTCAATTTTAAATTCGAGCCATGCCTCGCCGGGAAGTTTCATTTCGGCGTAAAGTAGCAATCGTTTTTCGCTTTTGTCGGCAAGTATTACCCGCCAGAAATCGAGTGCATCGCCGGCAACAATTTCAGCGGGGCTCTTCCTTCCCCTTCGAATACCAACGCCGCCAACAAGTCTGTCAAGAAATCCGCGTACATTCCATAGCAGATCGGCATAATACCAGCCATTTTCGCCGCCGATAGACCATATTTTATCGAGCGCTTTCCCGGAATCGGCAACTTTTCTCTTTCTGATGTCTCTATAACATCCAAATTCTGGCACCTCAATAAATTTAGATAACCCCTGAGCAAGCGTGTTACTTGAGAGTGCGTCCATCCAACTCGACATAACCCGATGCTGTTCGATTTTATCAAATGCCAGTTCAATAGCTTTGTCGTAGCTGATTGGACAAATTCCAAGCATCGTTTCAAGTAGATTATCCTTGCAAACAACCTCTACCTTCATGCTGTTAACGAGATGTTTTGCCAGAGAATATGAAACTGTGGTGACGAAATAGAGCCAGTAGTAGGATAGCCTCGGAGACATTACAGGCAGGATGAAAATCCATCGGTTTAAACCGCGGATATTTGCGAATCTAAGTAACATTTCCTTGTAGGTGAGCACATCCGGACCTCCGATATCGAAACTTTGGTTAAAGGTTTCTGGTTTCAACATCACACCCGAAAGATATTGGATTACATTCCTGATCGCAATCGGCTGACATCTTGTATTGAGCCATCGGGGCGCGATCATAAATGGTAATTTCTCAACGAGATCGCGGATAATTTCAAATGATGCGCTGCCTGAACCAACAATAATCCCTGCTCGTAGTGTGGTTAGTGAATAATGGGAGGAGGCGAGAATATCTTCCACGTTTTTCCGCGATGAAAGATGTTTTGACAAGTTTGTTTCGTTGACAATCCCACTCAGATAGATAACCTGCTTTACCTGGGTTTGTTCGAGCCTGGTTTTGAAGTTCTTTGCGGCAATTGCTTCAAGCTCGTCAAAACTTTCATGCGACGACGACATTGAGTGAATCAGATAGAAAGCAACATCAATTTCTTCAGGGATTCTTATTAGCTCCTCAGCAATCAGGAAGTCGGCTTCAACAACGGTAAGATTTGCGCTATGAAATCTTGCCGTATCAAATCTGTTGGCGTCTCTTACGCAACACGCCACCTGATGATTGTTTTCAAGTAGTACCGATAATAGTCGTTTGGCAATATAGCCTGTGGCGCCGGTTAGGAGGATTTTCATGGGGACAAAGGACGAAGGACGTGGGACGTAGGACGATGGACGATGGACGAAGGACGATGGACGAAGGAGGTGGGGGGAAAAGGTTGGTGCATCTGGCAGGGTAATTAAGGAAACAATTTAAACTAAAGTGCAGTAACTCTCTGTTTATCAATTGCCACCTTAAAGTTGTGGCAATTCAAGTTGCTGATACACCCGGCTCGTAGCCAAATTTTGATTTTTATAACCACTCACCGCACGCAGGTACGCCTATTTGTTAGTACTCTGGATAAGCGTATCCCTGATGGTTATGGTTTGAACCATAGTTGCCCACTCTTTATGTGTTTCGGTGAAAGCCCGCAGGGTGACAATAAATGTACCGGGGCGGTTGTAGATATAGGAAGGATTTTGAGCTATTGAGCCGGGTTTGTTAATCGTTGTAATACTCGAATCGGTTCCAAACCACCAGGCATAAGAATAAGCCTGAGCCGACTGATTAATAAAATTAACTGTGCAAGGTATCTTATAATCCTGACTTGC